>CAZSEX010000014.1:43480-44897 GCA_964606065.1 uncultured bacterium
TCTTTTATGTGCCAGGCTTTGAGAGGCGACCCGATAACAGTATTCGGAGACGGTATGCAAACCCGTTCGTTCTGTTATGTTGATGATTTAATAGACGGAATTTACAAATTACTTCTTTCGGATATAAATACCCCGATCAATATAGGGAACCCGAATGAAATAAGTATTCTCGATTTCGCTAAGGAAATTTTAAATTTGACAAAAAGTAAAAGCGAAATTGTTTTTAAACCGCTACCCGTTAACGATCCAAAAGTCCGAAGACCCGATATAACCAAAGCGAAAAAACTTCTCAACTGGGAGCCAAAAGTCTCGCGAGAAGAAGGTTTAAAAAAAGTCCTTGCTTATTTCAAGAAGGAACTCGGGCTATAAAAACTCGAAGGGTTTTTTATAGTTAGTTAATTAGTTTACTATGGATAAATACACCTTAAAAACTAAAAATTGGTTGAATAAGCGATTTAAAAAATGTGATGAGCAGGGAATATATCATGCCCACCAGTCCATATATGGCTTTCGGAAAGGCCATAGTGAGTTGGGCTTTAACAGATATATTCACACCTACCGGATAATGAAAGCTCTTTCCCATTTAAAGTTTGATTCCCTTTTAGATGCAGGATCCGCCGAAGGCTATAAAGCGTATATCGCAAACAGGCTATTTGGTGTTAAAGTAAGATGTTGCGACCTCTCTGAAGAAGCCTGTAAGAGAGCGGAAGAAATCTTTAAAATAAAATCAACACCCGCAGATATTCATGAATTACCATTCAAAAATAATGAGTTTGATGTTATTTTGTGTAGTGAGACTTTAGAGCATGTAACAGATTTACGTAAATCTATTAATGAGTTGCTGAGGGTTGCTAAAAAAGCAGTAATCATCACGGTCCCTCATGAATCCCAAAAATTTATTAACAAGAATATCGAAGAAGAAGTAACTCATGCTCATATCCACAGTTTTGGCTTAGAAAGTCTTAATTTTCTGGTGTTTAATGGTTATCATGTCCTTAGTAAAAAAATGATAAGTTTGTTGTTAAGACTTCCTGTTTTTCCACTCGCTGTTCTTATAGAGGCGATGCCGAGAGAATGCCGTGAAAAAAGGAAATATTTAAAGATATTCATAGAACTTTATAACGCCTGTATTCCCATTTTGAGAAAACTTTTTAGCAAAAAAATAACGGCTTTTCTAATCCAGTTAGATGATTTCATTTGCAAATTTACACCTAATTACAAAGCAATTTTATTTGTCATTTTGAAAGATAATAAATGCTACACAAAAAAAGAAACTATAAATATCTCAGCATATCGAATCATAAATTTTTCAGTTCCTTATCATTATATGAAAAAAGCTAAGAATTAAATATAGAAAAATAGCTCTCCTAATCCTTAACATTCTAAATGTAAAGGGCATCAACCCTTGACTTTTCCC
>CAZSEX010000015.1:0-40399 GCA_964606065.1 uncultured bacterium
AGTCAAAATGGAACTATATAAGGGTTTTTTCGTCTACTCTTATAAAATGTTAAAGGGAGGTTAAGATAATCTGGAAGAAACAGCAGTTTCTGCTTTTGTTTTTTGATATAGTATTCGCGGCAGTCTCTATTGTTTTAACATATCAGGTTATTCCGGAGGGAATAATTGGATCCGTTAGAAATTTTTATCTGGAATTGGTTGTTTTTACCCTGTTTGTTGTTGGTATATTCTCGTATCTCGATTTATATAATTATCTTGTTTTTTTAAACAGATTTAGATATATATACAGAACAACGAAAGGAATAGCATATATATTTGTTTTTTATCTACTCTGGTTGTTAGCTTCTTCTTCTCTTAATACCCAGAATGAGTTTTCTTTGTTTATCCTTTTTGGTATTTTTTCCTTTTTGGTATATTTTTCGAGGATAATTCTTATCCCAGTTTTCTCTTTACTGTTGCCTAAAAAAGAAATCGTGATTTTCGCGCCTGAGGATAATTATAAGGATATTGAAAGTTGGCTTAAATACCACACGGTTTCAGGTCTTAAGATAAAGAAAATTTCGGAAAATATGGAAGAAATAGAAGAGTATGTAAAAAAAGGCTTTCCGGTTGTAATTTCTACATTTACGGAAGACTGGCAGAATTTAATAGATAATCTTTTTTATTTTAAAAATAAAGTTCCTGTATTTTTATTTGCTCCACTTTTGAGCAGTATTGATGATGTGGATTATTGGGCTTATATTGGCGATGTACCTTTTATTTATTTTAGATGGAGCGGTCGATCCAGAACTTATTTGTTTGTTAAAAGGTTAATTGATGTTATCGGAGCAATATTTGCTCTCATAATCTTCTCTCCTTTTATGGCTATTGCGGCGATAGGAATAAAATTAACATCTGAAGGTCCGGTATTTTTTATACAGAAAAGAGCTGGGAAGAGTGGAAAAATTTTTAATATGCTGAAATTTCGTTCTATGCTTATATCGGCAAATGATGAACCTCATAAAGAATTTGTAAAAGTTTATATGAACGGAAGTAATGAAGAAAATAGATTTAAGTTAACTGAGGATTCCAGGGTGATTCTCTGGGGTAAAGTTTTGAGGAAATTAAGTATAGATGAATTTCCGCAGCTTTTTAATGTCTTGAGAGGTGAGCTCTCTTTAGTAGGGCCAAGGCCTCCTCTGAAGTATGAAGTTGATCAGTATTTAAAGTGGCATAAAGAACGGCTTTCAGTTAAACAGGGAGTTAGCGGTATATGGCAGGTTTTTGGAAGAGCGAGATTGCCATTTGACAAATCCTGTTTTCTTGATATATTCTATGCGGAAAACAGAAGTTTGTGCCTTGATTTACATCTATTAAGCCAAACGCTACACACAATTGTATTTGGTAAAGGAGCATATTAGAAATTTATGGGTTTTATAAAAATTAGAGGTAAAAATAGAGAAATTGATACAGATGAACCTCAGGATTTGTTAATTCCCGAATATAATGTAGTTATAATTAATTCAATATTGGGTGAGGGTGTTACAATATGGGGTAATGTTAATATTTATGGAGCTAAGATAGATAAAAACACAAAAATAGCAGCTTTTGTTGAAATCCGAACGGGTGTTAAAATAGGAGAAAATGTAAAGATTGAACCCTTTGTTTTTATTCCTGAAGGTGTCGAAATAGGGAATTGTGTGTTTCTCGGTCCCAACGTCATTTTTACAAATGATATTTATCCGTTTTCTTGTAATGAATCAGGAGAACTAAAGGAAGAATATAAGATAACGTCTACAATTATAGAGGATAATGTTTCGATAGGAGCTCAATCGGTTATTAAATGCGGCGTAACTATCGGAAAAGGGGCAATGATTGGTCTCGGTTCGACAGTGATTGAAGATATTCCGGAGGCAGTGGTGGTTTATGGAGATAAAGCGAGGGTAAGGAGGAAGTTGAATGAAGCAGATTCCACTTGTTGATCTTCGCGCCCAATATGAAGACGTGAAAAATGAAATGCGTGTTTTATGGGATGAAATACTCGATTCCATGTACCTGTATTTGGGACCGAATGTTCAAGAATTTGAAAAAGAGTTTGCTTCTTATGTCGGTGCCAGATATTGTATTGGTGTGGGTTCAGGTACGGACGCATTACTTATAGCGTTGAAAGCTGTTGGAGTTAAAAAAGGAGATGAGGTGATTGTTCCGTCTCATACTTTCTTTGCCACAGTGGAAGCCGTTATTCATACGGGGGCTTATCCTGTTATGCTGGATATTGATGCAAAATCTTATACATTATCCGTAGATAATACCCGAGAATATTTAGAAGAAAATTGCATTAGATTGAAAGAAGGATTAAAAGATAAGAGAACAGGAATGATTTTAAAAACTATATTACCAGTGCATCTTTATGGACATCCAGCTGAAATGGATGGTTTTAGAAAATTAGCAGGAAAATATGGGCTTTCTCTAATCGAAGATGCGTCCCAAGCTCATGGCGCTAAATATAAAAATAAAAGAGTGGGAACGCTTGGGGATTTAGCAGCTTTTAGTTTCTATTTTTCAAAAAATCTCGGTGCTTTTGGGGAAGGAGGAGGTCTTACAACTGATAATAATGAGTACGTGCAAATTATTAAAAGATTGCGTGAACATGGTCAAAACGGCAAATATTCTCATGAATTGGTAGGGTTTAATTCCAGATTGGATGAACTGCAGGCAGCTGTTTTGCGTTGCAAATTAAAATTTTTAGATAAATGGAATGAACAGAGGAGGGAAATCGCTTGTTTTTACAACGAGGCTTTGAAAGATTTACCTGTTATAACTCCACAAGAAGCCGAGGGCGTGTTTCACGTATACCATTTGTATGTTATTCGTTCCAGGGAAAGAGATAAGCTTTTTGAGCACTTAAGAAAAAACGGTATCGGTTGCGGGATGCATTATCCTATACCGATTCATCTTCAAAAAGCTATGGAAGGTAATGGATATGAAAAGGGAGATTTGCCGGTGACGGAAAAGATAGCAAGCGAAATTTTATCATTGCCTATTTATCCACATTTAACCGAAGAAGATACAGGTAAAGTCGTGAAAACCGTGAGAGATTTTTACAGGTAGAGGTATATTTATGAAAGTCGGTGTTATTGGACTCGGGTATTGGGGGCCGAATTTGATGCGGAGCGTTCTTTCACTGGGGGATGTAGAAGTGGTTGGTTGTGAAAAGAACGAAAGTAGATTGGTGGAAGTTCGGAAAATATTTCCTAACACGAAGTATGTTAATAACCATGAGCAGTTGTTATATAATGATGAAGTGAAAGCCGTATTGATATCGACACCTGTAAATACTCATTATTCTCTCGCTAAGGATTTTATAGAAAAGGGAAAGGATGTGTTTGTCGAAAAACCTCTAACAGAATCTTCTTCTAAGGCAAAAGAACTCATAGACCTGGCAGAGAAAAAAAAGTGTGTGTTGATGGTAGGTCACATTTTTGAATATAATGACGCAGTGATCAAAATTAATGATGTAATAAAGAATGATGAGGTTGGCAAACTTCAGTACATAACTTCCACAAGGGTAAATTTGGGTATACACAGAAAAGATGTAAACGTTTTGTGGGATTTGGCTCCGCATGATTTATCGATTATTTTTAAATGGGTGGATTCTAAACCTGTGGCAGTTTCTACCATGGCTAAGGCTTCTGTTGTAGACGGTTTACCAGATGTCGCTTTTGTTCAATTGGCTTTCGATTGCGGGATGATTGCGGATATTCAGGTGGGCTGGTTGGCTCCTTCTAAAGTCAGAGAAACAATTATAGTTGGTAGTAAGAAAATGATAGTTTATAATGAAACCAATCCCCGGGAAAAGGTGAAAATCTATAATTCCGGCGTGGATTTTGAAGATCCTCATGATTATGGAGAATTCTTATTATCATATAGATCAGGAGATATTCGTTGCCCTACTCTTTCTAATAGAGAACCCTTAAGAATGGAGGTGGAACATTTTTTGGAATGCGTAAAAGAAAGAAAGAAACCGCTTACGGATGGATATAACGCTTTAAGGGTGATAGAAGCGATTGAAATGGCTGAAAAAAGCTTTAAAGAGAAGAGAATTGTATATCGAGGAGAATAGGGATAATTTATCTTTTTATCACCCTTGACTTTATAATGGAATATATTATTGTTGGCTCGCTATGTTAGAATTGATTCTTTTATTCGCTTTTCCTTACGGAGAAGTAATTGTAGATGTTAATGTGGAAGGACTTAAAGAAGTCGATACCTCTCTGGTGGTTCTATCCTCTGGTTTTAGAGTGGGGGAGATTTTAACCCGGGAAATGGGAATAAGAGCTATAAAAAGCCTTTATAAAACAGGTTTCTTTTCGGATGTAGAACTTAATGCCAAAAGTAAAGGTGGAGGGATTAGAGTGATAATCAAAGTGACCGAAAATCCTCGCCTTAAATCGTTGGAATTTGAAGGCAATAAAAAATTAAGCGATGGGGATATTTCATCTCTTGTGGATTTATCGCCTCCCGCTATACTTTCTGAGTATAAGTTGCACAGGATAAAGAAAAAAATACTCGATTTATATGAGGAAAAAGGATTTTCGGGAACGAAAATCGCTATTGGAAAAGACGAAGAGGAAGACGGATTGAATGTGAAATTTGTAATCGACGAGGGAGCGCAGTATAAAGTTAAAAAGATTAATTTTATTGGTAATGAAGGACTTTCAGATCACGTACTTTCTAAAGTTCTTTCAAATAAGACAAAAACCTGGTATCTTTTCTGGAGAAACAATAGCTTAAAGTTGGATTCGTTAGAAACCGACATACCGAAAATAGAAGCACTATACAGGAAACATGGATACCTGAGCGCAAATGTAGATTCCTTTTATGTCGATTATAAGGATAATGCCGCTGTAATAAACTATGTTGTCGACGAAGGAAGACTTTATTACTTTGGAGAAACCCATCTTGAGGGGACGGAAGACCTTGGTTTTATTTCAAGCAGCCTGAAATGGAAAAAGGGAGAGTTATTTAACGAAGAAAAAATACAAAAAACAATAGAAGACCTTTCTATTTTTTATTCTAACTACGGTTACCTTCATGCCACGATCGTCCCCAATTATGATATAGTAAACGATTCAATAGTTGAAGTAGATCTTTATGTGGAAAAGGGGGACCCGGTTTATGTGAGATTCGTTAACATAAAAGGTAACAATAAAACTTATGATAAAGTGATCCGGAGGAATACGGTTGTTTATCCGGGAGAACTTTTCCGACGAGACAGGATAATGCACAGTTACAGAAATATTTTTCGACTCGGTTATTTCTCTGATATGAAAATAGATATGGATTTTCCCGCTCCTGATTCCATAGATCTTTTTCTGGAAGTGGTGGAAAAATATACGGGACAAATTGGGGGTTCCGTGGCTTATTCCGCTACGTACGGTCTTACTGGGGGACTGAACTTATCTATGCCTAATATGTTTGGTACCGGTCAAACGTTTAGTTTTTCTTTCGAAAAGACTCTTACATCTTATGAAGATCGGTCTCTTCAAAATATTTCTTTATCCTGGCATCAACCGTGGCTTTTTGATACTCCAACTTCCGCGGGTTTCAGTCTTTATAATACGAATTATGTGAGAACTTATTACAGTGTAAAAGAAACCGGTGGTACGGTTTCTGCCGGAAGGATATTGAATAAAGAAAGAAACCTTACGTCGTACTTTACCTACAGACTGGAAAGAGAGAATGTCAAAGCGGAGGAGGAATATGCGGATTTGAGTACTGGGCTCAACTGGGAAAGTTCTTTGTATGGGAATCTGGTTTATGATTCCCGGGATTCTAAAATAGCGCCAAGAGTCGGCAGCTATTATTCTCTGGGAACGAAATATGCCGGCGGTATTTTAGGAGGGGATAGAAAGTATCATAAATTGAACTTTGAAGTCAGAAAGTTTCAGTCTGTTCTGGCGGAAGATTTCGTTATTATGAATAGAACTAAAGTGGGTTACGTACACGCCCGAGGTGGAACTGAAGTTCCTATACTTGAGAGATTTTTGCTCGGAGGCGCGGGAAGCTGGGGTTTGCGCGGTTATGATGACGAAACGATTATACCTGAACCAACGCGGAGGTACATTGGGGGCAACTTTGCCATTCTTAATAATTTCGAGCTCAGGTTAAATTTCGGTGATCAGGGATACGGTATGTTTTTTTTAGACGCGGGTAACTGTTATAAAGACTTTGCTGAGGCTAATTTGCTCGATCTTTATTATGGCGTCGGGGTGGGTTTCAGAGTAGAGATACCTATGCTCGGTATTCTTGGAATTGATTTTGGGTATAACTTAAATTTATATGAGGGAGAGAGACATTGGAAACCTCATTTCCAGATAGGTACTACGTTTTGAGAAAGAAAATTCTTATTAAGGTTTTAATAATTATTCTTTTCATCGCGGTTGCTATGGGGTGTGAACCTACGAAAGAATATAGTGTTGCTCCCGTTCCGGTTTTCAGCAAAATTTTGAATATCGATTCTACTTATACTACTGTATCGGTTATTTCTACAGGGAATTCGAGTCGTTTATTTAGTGGAAAAAAAGATATTTTTGATTCTTATGCTATATTGAAATTCGATACGATTCCGGAAAGTTTCGATAGTCTTTTTATCCAGTTTCAATCCGATTCTGTCGCTGTGGAATTGACTCTGTATGAGATAAAGAAACAATGGGATGAAAATTCCGTTTACTTGTGGGATGATTTAGGCTCTTTAATAGATACTTTGAATCCGCTTCTTATTGAATCTGTAAACGATTCGAATCCGCGGATATTTATCGGAAGTTCTTCCACGCTGGATTATTCGGTGATCGAGAATATTGGTAATTTCGGGTTTGCTGTTCATGCCGATCCTTTTTATTCTTTTGGAGCGGGAGAAACGCAGCTGGAATTGGATACAGTATCGGGGGATACTCTCGTAAATTCTGTCGTGTCGTATATCGAGGATGCTTTTATTGTTAAAAACCCGTTCGGGGATACAATTTTTTCCGATTCTCTTTTAGTGGGAAGAGGAATTTCTGTCAGGACTCATATTCTTATTCTTCGGGATTCGTTGCCCACGGATTTGAATTCGATAGCGAAGGCCGAATTGATTCTTAATGTGGATACGGCTTTTTCGTTCGTCGTGGAGAGTACTGTGGAGAATTCAGGATTTGTTTTTTACCCCGGTTATACCGAGGATTATGATTCGATGAAATGCGACATGGCGTTGCTTTTTCAACAGACTGATATCGATAACGTGATGGATATTGAGATAAAGGCATCGAGTGAAACTGGAGGTATTGACCTTGAGAAGTTTGGGGGGGGTATAATTAAATTTATCTGGGTGGAATTTCCAAGATGATAGCCTTATTTAATATTTTGCTTCTTATATCCTTAAATCCCACTCTCTCGGGTAGCTTACCAGGAGAATGGGTTGGGGGCGATGGCTTTTCGCAATTTTCCGTTTTATCGGGAAATGTTTATGTGAATCCGGCTCTCGCGGATACTCAGGATTGCCTTTCAGTTAATTTCAAGCTCTTTTCTGATGATTATACAAAGTTAGGTGGGAATCTTTCTTCGGTTTTCTTTAATATTCCTGTTGTTTCAGGATTCGTTGTGGGAGGAAGCTTCAATACCTTGTACGATTGCGCCGTGCAGGGTGATTCCTTTTATTCCGATGATAATTATACTTATCATAATTTTTTTAATAGAAAAGGAGGGCTCTATCGGTTTGGCGGATATCTGGCAAAGTCTTCAGGAATTCTTTCTCTGGGTGTAGATTTTAATATTCTTAACGGAAAAAGTGACGATATCTGGTGGATAGATTTTGAAAAATATTACGATGTTTATGATACTGTAACCACCTATTTCAGGGGTTATTCGCTGGGATTTGGTTTTAGTTTTGATGTAGCTCAGCTTAGTCTGGGCAGTTATTTTTGTCCGTTTCAGTATATTGAAAAACAATATGAAGACGAAGAAGCAGAAGAGTTTGATCTTGATTCTCCGCTGCGTTTTGGAATTAATTACTCGTTTGCCGATAACAAAAAAGTAATGTTTTCGATCGATAGAAAAGAAGGATTGATTGGTTTAAACTATGGTTTTATTCGATTGGGTTACGGTAGAATGTTTTCTATGGGTAACGGAGTAGAAGTAAATGCTAACAGATTTTTAGGAGGAATGTCGTTTAATGTAAGCGGATTACCCTTATCTGTGACTTTTGAAAACAGAAAATATTCAGGTGATTTCGCTGATAGTGAGTTCATAATAAATGTAGGATTACTACTGTCAGGAAAAGGGAGGAAGAATGAAAGTGAAATTAAATATTAGATATTTATTTATTTTTTTCGCTGTTTCGCTTTTCGCCGAACAAAAGATCGGTTATATCGATTCGCAGGAGATATTGGCGAAATACGAGAGAGCGCAGGAAATCAGAAGTGAATTTCAAAATAAAGTCAACGAGTGGAAGGAGGAAGTTAATCGCCGTCAAACAGAACTTGAAAAACTTCAAAAAAGCCTGGAAACACAGTCTTTTATGTTGACCGATGAAGCAAGAATGCGTAAAATACAGGAAATACAGCAAAAGAAAACTGAACTTGAAAATTTTATAAACGAGATTTATCGTAAGGATGGTAAAGCCGAGATTTTAAATAAAGAATTGATGCAGCCTCTTCTTCAGGAAATAGATACGATTGTATCTCAAATTGCCAGAGAAGAGGAATTCGCTTTTATTTTGGACGCTTCTACAGGTGTTGTTATATATGCTGATGATATGTATGATATAACCGATAGAATATTACAGGCTTTAAATAAGGAATATATGCCGGAAGTCGAGGGTGAAGAAGTCGAATATTACGTTTTTCTATTTAAAGAAGAAGACGCGGATTCCAAGTCGAGAAAACTCGGTAGCAGAATAAGAAACCTTATATTAACCGCGTTGAATGAGCTTGGTGGTTCTTTCCAATATATTTTACCGGAAAATTTGAACAGCGCAAAAACCAGCCTGGCAATAGATAATGAAGAAGAAGTGAGTGAAAATGTTTCTCTTGCCGTTCAGTTTCTTAATATGTCGGGAGTAAATTTTGTTATAATTGGAAGAGTTTGGGTCGAAGCCGGTAATATTTTCTTTGAATATTCAATCGTTGATAAAGAGAAAGAACAGGCTGTAGTTACCGAGAAAATCAATGTGGGGGTTGAGGAGAACATCCAGGATAGAATAGCTGAAGAAGTGATTCCTCAGGTAGTTAATTTATACAGGTGAAAATAAAGGACATTGCCGGACTTTTAGAAAGTGAAGTAATTGGCGATCCGGATTTTGAGGTAAATCGCCTTTCGGAGATAAAGGATGCCCGAAAAGGGGATCTGATTTTTCTTTTCAAGGAAAAAAGAATAAAAGAAACAGAATGTTTGAAAAATCTCGCCGCTGTTGTTCCTAACAGTGTCAGAGAGTGTTCAGCAAGATCCTGGATTAAAGTAGAAGATGTGAAAGCATCAATGGTAAAAATACTTAAAAGTTTTTACCCCCCTTCTGTACAAATTACCAGTAAATATTTAACGAAAGTCAAAGATTTTTCTCATGTTAAACGAGGGAAAAATGTCGAAATAGGGAAGAACGTTGTTGTTGGGAACGGTTGCGTTTTTGGGGACGAGGTTAAAATTTTCCCATTTTCTTATATAGGAAATAATGTTGAAATAGGTAACAACGGAGTAATTTATCCTCATACCGTTATTTTAGATGGAACTAAAATTGGGAAGGAGGTTAAAATTTATACCGGTGCTGTTATAGGCTCTGATGGTTTCGGTTATCACTTGGTGGAAAGCGAGCTTGAAGCAATACCTCATATTGGTAGGGTTATAATAGGCGATAAAGTTGAGGTAGGGGCTCTCACTATGATAGATAGAGGAACAATAGGCGACACAGTTATCGGTGATGGGACAAAAATAGATAATTCTGTTCATATAGCTCATAACGTTAAAATAGGAATGAATGTGATTATTATGGCTCAGACGGGTATTGCAGGTAGCTGCAAGGTGGAGGATAATGTTATAATTGCGGGCCAGGTTGGTATTGCCGATCATATAAAAATAGGGAAGGACGTGAAGATTGCCGCTAAATCGGGTATTATCGGAAACGTTAGAGAAGGAGAGTCTGTTTTTGGGTATCCTGCCGGTAAGCGAATGAGAGTTTTGAGAAATGAGGTTTACTTAAGAAAACTCCCTGAACTTTTTAAAAGAGTAGAAATTCTTGAAAAGCCAAAGTAAATTTGTGTTTTTAATCGTTTCGTGAGCTTTTTTCTTTTTGTTTTCTTATTATCTAATTTTGATTCTGATTTTCCGTCGGTTATTTACTATTCGGGAGATAAAATTTTTTTTAGAGCGGATTCTTCTCTTGTTCAAATATATGGAAACGCCGACGCGAAGTACGGTAAACTAAGTGTTTCCGCGGATACTATTTTGTATAATCTGGAACGAAAGCTCCTTACCGCTAAAGGTAATGTCCTGTTTAACGACGGGAAAAGTGATATAAAAGCGGAAAGGATGATTTACGACGTTAATCACGAAATCGGAGATGCATATAACGCCAAAACAGAAGCAGAGAACGGATGGTTTTTCGGAAAGAAAGTTAGATATTTTCAAGGCAATATTTTGAGAATTAAAAACGGTTATTATACGACCTGCGAGCTGGACCCGCCTCATTTCTGGTTTTACTCACCAAAAATGCGAATTAATATCGATGAAAATTTGGTGGCTGAACCGGTTCTGCTTCTGGTTCAGGATGTCCCTGTTTTTTTTGTGCCATTTTATTTCCAGTCGATAAAGAAAAAAAGGTCTTCGGGTTTACTAAGACCCGAATTTGGGACTTCTTCTTATGGTGGTAATTATGTAAGGAAAATGGGCTGGTATCAGACACTCGGAGATCACGCTGATGTTATTTTCTATATGAATTATTATACCAGAACAGGCGTTCGTTTTGATATCAATGCAGCACGCTGGAATTTAATGCCTTATAGTCAGGGGACTATAACTGGTAATTATATTAAAGAGAGAGAAGAAGGGAAAGAAAGGTGGATGCTTTTAGTCGATACGAAATCCAAAATTCCCGGAGGGATTAATTTGAACGTTGATACGAAAATAAGGTCGGACCCCGAATACCTGATGGATTATGAGCCCGGAGAGGTGCCCAGTTTACTGCAAAGAGAAATCAATTATAACCTTAACTGGAGCGGTGAAATACTGGGCGCCAGGACCAATGTTGTTATGGATCACCGGGAGAATTTGGTCACAGAGCAATTGTATAAAAGATGGCCGTCTGTGAATATGAGTTTTCCTATGCTGAATATTGGCGCTTTTAATGTCAGAAGTTATTATAAGTTTACCAGAAATGAAACAGGTCACTGGGCTACGGGTTTTTCGGGAAATTCGAATTTTAATTTCAATCTTTTTATTTTCAATATAGATTTAGCGCTGAATGGACAGGGCGATTATTACGAAAACGAGGATGTTTTGATCGATTACTGGAAGACGGTAGCGAGAATAAAAACAAATTTGTACGGGCTTTCTTTATTTGGTATAACCCCTGTTAATAAGTTCAGACATGTTATTACCCCTTCGGTTTCTTTCTCTTATGCTCCTGATCCCGGTAGTTACGATATTTCGGATATTTCCGGGTTTTCTATACCTCGTGCCGTAAAATCTTTGAATCTTTATCTGGATAATTTGTTTCAATGCAAGATCGGTGATAGAAAATTTGATTTCGCTTCATTACGTTTTTCAAGTAATTATCTTTATCAGGAAGAGAAGTTTTCTCCTGTTTCTATATATGGGAGTGTCTGGTTTGGGAATATTTTGAGACAGTATTATTCCACTTCTTATGATTTAAATTCCCATGAATTCAGTGATAAAAGAGTTAATACGGACATGAAATATATGACTAATTTCGAAGGAAAGCCACTCGGTATCTATCTGAACCATTCGATTAATTTTACTGAGACAGGACGTATTCACCAGGCTGATTTCGGTATGGAATTAAATCCCACACCTAAATGGAAATTAAGAATAAAAACACATTACGATTTCGAAAGAGATGAGGTTACAAATACCAGTGTAAGTCTCGTTAGAGATTTACACTGCTGGGAGCTTACCTTAGCCGTAAACACTTTCGGCGATAACTGGAATTACAGTATGAAAATCGGTCTTAAAGCTATTCCGGAATTGAAAATAGAGAGAGAGACTCTGGGTGATTTCATGCCGTGAAGGATTTTTACCGCAAAGAGGCAGAGACCGCAGAGAAAAAACCATTTGACTACGAGACACAAGAAATATACTAAAACCCTGCTAACCTTAAATTTGCGTTTAAGAAAATGCGCGAAAAAAATTTTCATTGCGAGTTTGAATCCTTGCCTGAACCGAACGAAGCAATTTCAAGACTAATTTACCCCAGAGATGCAGAGACCGTAAATAAAAAAATAAGCCACAAAGAATTTTTAGTTTTACATCCTAATTTTACAATTAAAATCAGGAACCATAAAGATATTAAGATTATATTTGTTTTTTTAATCAGTAAACACACTGCCCTTGTTATGTCTTTTATGTTGGGTTGGAAGCATAACTGCAATTACTACATGTTCTATATGTGAAAAAATTGGGTTGCGAGTTAGGTCTAAACAAAGATGATGTTTTTTCTTTGCGCCGTACTGTCTTTGTGACTAATTATGAGCTGGGTAAAGAATTTGAGCATTTGCCCTTGACAACAGTTGAAAAATCGGTATTATTACTAAAAGCATGAAGAAAATTATAGAATATTTGGCTATAATTATAATTGTTTTCCTATTATCAGGTGTTCCCGATTTTTATGCTCAGAGTTGGAGGGGGTACATAGACATTCCTACAGCTAATGTCTCAGATGGTTTTTTCATAAGTTTAAATGGTGGTTACGCTATTTCGAGCGGATCTGAAAACAACATAGATTTTAATGGATCGATAGAATACGGTATAGCCGGTTTTATCGCAGGTTTGAAGGTTTATACCGAAAAATCTTTCTGCCTGGATTTGGCTTATCAGATTCTGGAAGAGAGTGGAATGCTGCCCTCTTTATCATTTGGAATAGAAAACATAACATATAACAAGTATGTAGCTCCTCTTGATACGGTGGGGAAAATAGATTTTATGTATAGTCCGAGACCCCCGGAAATTGTTTCAGCTTATCTTGTTGCAACAAAGGAACTTGGGGGTTTTGTTGAAATGACTGCCGGCTTAGGCCGGGGAAGATTTATCGGTTATGGTCCGCGCAGTCAATACTTGAATTTAGATGTTTTCTTTGACGAAAAACATGAGAACTTCATGTTTGGTGCTTTTGGTGGAATAAAATTCTCAACTCCCGTCGGGGCTTCTTTTATTCTTGAAACTGATGGAAGAGACGTTAACGCGGGATTGAGATATGAAACCGGTATGTGGAAGGGTACTTTAAGTCTTGATAGATTTGAGCATTTTTTTGCGGGTAGCGATTCTCTGCTTTATGCTCCATGGGTGAGTCTATCTTTGTCTTTCAGCCCAGTTGGTGGTGATGAAAGACTAAGGGTACGGATTGGTAGATTAAAGCTTTCTCTTAAAGACTCTGAAAGCGGAGTGCATATTCCGGGTAAGGTTATTGTTTCAAAAGGGAATGTGGAGAAAAGTTTCGATATTTTGTCGACTCAGAAAGCTATAATAACATTGGAGCCCGGAATTTATAAGGTTACTGTTTTTTCTGCAGGCTATAAGATGAAAACGGCTGAAGTACCTGTTAAAACCGGGACCGATTTGGATTTTACGATAAGTTTATCCAAGGTTATAAATCCTGTAATTAAACAATCTTTGGATTTGACCAAAGAAGCAGCCGATTATTACAAAAGAGGTTTACTTGAGCGAGCAAAAGAAAAACTTGAGGAAGCGCTTGCTTTGTATCCCAACAACAAACAGGCTAAAAAAGGTTTACGGTTGGTCGAAAATACTTTAGCTGAAAATATTAATTCGTTAAAGAATCAGGCAAGAGCAAAAGAAAATGCCGGTGATATAAGCTCTGCTATATCTCTTTGGGAACAGGTTGCTGATTTGGAGGAAGATTCTTCTTCGACGCGGGCCCATATTCAATCTTTGAGAAACAGATTGACTGCGAGCAGAAGAAAAGTTTCTGCTCCTCGAACTCCAGTCGCCACAAAGAGAGCTCCTGCCAGGAAAGCACCGTCTTTATCTAAAGGGCAAATAGCCGATCTGTATACAAAGGGTCTGAGTGCTTATTTTGACGGTAATTATAAGGAAGCAGTCAGATACTTTGAACAGGTTCTTAAGGCGGATCCCTCTCATTCCCAGGCGAAACGTTATCTTGGAGAGGCAAAAAAGCATTAATGTTATATAAGGATGCCGGTGTCGATATTCCAAAGGCTGAGGATATTCTTTCCGATATTAAGTCAATTGTAAAAGGAACCTTAACCGGTAATGTTCTAAATTTACCCGGACATTTTGGCGCAACATATAAAATACCAGAAGGTTATGAAAGCCCTGTACTTGTTTCTTCGATTGATAGTGTTGGTACCAAAGTACTTGTAGCTATCGAGCATGGTTATTATGAAGGTTTAGGTCGCGATATAGTTAATCATTGTGTTGATGATATTCTTGTGATGGGTGCCAAACCGTTGTTTATTCTTGATTATTTCGCTTCGGGTAAGCTTGATAAAAAAGTGATGACTGATGTGGTAAAGGGTATGGCCGATGCCTGTCAGGAAAACGAATGCTCTCTCATTGGAGGAGAAACTGCTGAAATGCCTGATTTGTATGGAGATAATATTTTTGATCTGGCGGTTCAAATAACAGGTATAGTCGAGCAGGATAAAATAATAGATGGAAGTAAAATTCAGGAAGGAGATAAAGTCTTCGGTCTTTCTTCTTCGGGTTTTCATACTAACGGATATTCTCTTATTAGATCTGTAGTTAAGGAAGCCAGTCTTTCTCTGGACGCTTATTTGGAAGATTTAGATGGAGTTCTTGGGGATTTGTTGTTAATACCCCACAAATCTTACTATAAAGAGATTTTACCCTTTTTAAAGGAAATAAAAGGGATGTGTCATATTACCGGTGGCGGTTTTTACGGCAATATTCCCAGAGTTTTGCCGGAGAATTTATCATGTCATATCGATCTCTGTAATTTAGAAATTCCAAAATTGTTTAAGTTTATTCAAGAAAAAGGAAATATACCCGATAGGGAAATGTTTTCTGTTTTCAATATGGGTATCGGTATGCTTGTGATTTGTGAGAAGGACCTTGGATTAGGAAAATTGATAGGAGAAATAAAAAAAGGCGATATCCCGGTAGTAATCAATGGTATTTGATTTAATTAAGAATAAGAAAAATATAATAATATTTTTCCTATCTTTAGTTATTGCTGGTATTTTCTGGTTATTAGCAAAGACTAATGAAACAATTATAATAGAAAGAAATTTTGCATTTCAAATAAAAACACATAAAGATTTGATTGTAAAAAGTGTAACGCCGGATTCAATCCGAATGAAAATCAAAGCAAAAAAAAGGCAGCATAATATGCTAAAGAATGTTGCTCCCGTTATCGAACTGTCTTGTTTTTCCCCCGGTGATTATAAGTTTAGCCTTGATGAAACTGAAATTTCTTTTCCTTTTTTATTAGGAATTGAGGATTATGAAGTTCTCTTTCCCGATTCTGTTCGGATGGAACTCGACTCACTGGTAGAAATTGAAGTCAGTGTAACTTCTGTAAAGGGTATGATTTTCGAGCCAGGCAAAGTTACACTTACGGGACCCAAGAGCCTGGTCTCAGATGTTAAATACCTGTCACCGGATTCCATTCCAAAAGGGTCTTTTACCACCATCACTATAGGAAATCCATTGATTGAAGTTTATCCGAGTCGAATAAGGGTCAAATAGTGATTGTTTTGGGATTGGAAACTTCCTGCGACGAAACCGCCGTTGCTCTTGTAAACCAGGACGAAATTCTATCTAATAAAATCTATTCTCAGGAAGTACACAGGAAATTCGGTGGTGTTGTTCCTGAAATTGCTTCAAGGGAACATACGGAAAGAATTCTTATGATGACCGCAGAAATTTTAGAAGAAAACATGATGACGGAAGATATAGAAGGTATTGCCGTAACGTACGGACCGGGCTTACTTTGTTCTCTTTTAATCGGGTTAAATTTTGCCAAGGGATTATCTTATTCGCTGGGAGTGCCCTTTGTAGGTGTTAATCACCTTGAGGCTCATATTTACTCTTCCTTTATTAATAACGAGGAATATTGTGCTCCTTTTCTTTCTATGCTGGTTTCTGGTGGGCACACTTCAATTATAAAAGTGAATGATTTTAGAAATTATAAAGTCCTCGGTTCGACCCTTGACGACGCGTGTGGTGAAAGTTTTGATAAGGTTTCTAAACTCATTGGACTTGGATATCCCGGAGGACCTCCGATAGAACGTTTCGCGAAAAATGGAAATGAAAATGCTTTTAATTTTCCCGTGCCCGACCCTAAGGGGTTGAATTTTTCTTACTCGGGGTTGAAGACCAGCGTTCTCTACACATATAGAAGTCTTTCTCAGGAGGAAAGAGTTTATCGATTAGCCGATTTAGCAGCCTCTTTCCAGAAAGCGGCAATAGAGTCGTTGATTTTAAAGCTTAAGAGAGCTGTTAAATCGACCGGTATTAAGAAAGTGACAATATCGGGCGGAGTTTCCGCCAATAAACTTTTAAGAAAAAAATTACAGGAATTAGATATTGAATGGCTCGCTCCGGATATGGAGTTTACAGTTGATAACGGAGCAATGGTTGGGTACCTTGGATATAAACTTTTGGAAGAAGGAATCCGTTCTAACTATGATTTAAAGGCAAATCCGCGCTTATTTCTCTAAAATTAAACACAGAAGACATAGAGATTCTTTGTTGTTTAAAACCCACCCCACAACTCCATATTAATTCCACACGAAGACACAAAGATTTTTTTTGCTCGAACCCTTTAAACTTTTTTATTTGAAATGATTGTATCCCCTTGAAGGAGTGAGTTTGCCATCGATGTAAACCCCATTTCCCTCGGTAACCTGTCCGATTTCGGTTACGAAATTTTCCTTTATTTTATCCGGAGATGTAAAAAGCAGTTCGAATTCTTCTCCTGATGTTAAGACTGATTCTTTTAGGTTTAACGAATGTTCTCTTGCGAATTGCTCACACTCCGGACATATTGGAATATTCCGGTATTTTATATCCAGTCTTTTCCCGCTTTCTTCGGCTAAATGGTTGGAATCTATTAAGAGCCCATCAGATATATCTATCATCGAATTTATCCTGTATTTTTTAGTGAGTTTCTGAGCTTCTTCGCATCTGATTTCAGGCTTCAGGTGGTACCTGGTTATAGAAGATTTTAATTCGTTTTTAAGGGCAAAAAAGCCCATAACTGCGCCCCCAAGATTCCCGGTTAGATAAATTTTGTCATTTTTCTGAGCGTGTGAACGGGGAATCGGATTTTTTGATATCCCTCCCACTGTTATACATAGAAATAAAAAAGGAGATCTTGTAGTATCTCCACCTAATAATTTAATGGAATATTTGTTCTCGAGTTCCTGTAATCCACCAAAAATTTCTTTAATGTCTTCAATTGTTTGTTTTTTTTTGATTCCAAGATTTAGAAAATACCATGTTGGTTTACCGCCGCATGCCGCGATATCTGATAAAGCGGAAGCCAGAGCTTTATATCCTATATCATTAGAGGAATAAATAGAGGGAGTGAAATGCACTCCCTCTATAAAAGAATCTGTACTGATGATCTGATTATTACTGATTTTGGTTGTGTCATCTCCAATCCAACACCTATTTTTTCTAAGATATTGAATTATTTGTTGTTCCAGATCTTGAACTATTTTTACGGTATTATTACTTTACAGCGTCTTTAAGGGTTTTTCCTGCACGGAAAGTAGGAACGTTTCGAGCTGGAACTTTTACTGTCTGATTCGGTTTCTGGGGGTTTCTGGCAATCCTTGCTTTTCTATGCTTTACGTCAAAAACTCCAAAGCCAACAATGACAACACGGTTTTTCTTTGATAGCGCTTTGGTAACATTGTTAATAAAACTTTCGGTCATTGCTTTAGCTTCTGACTTTTTACACCCTACGTCTTTTGCAATTGCGTCAATTAATTCTTTCTTGTTCATTTAAATAGCCTCCTTTTTATTGTTTCAGAAGAATTTTAAGCATTTTTGCCTATATGTCAAGGGTTTTTTTTAATAATTGGTTATTTGTCTGATTTATGTGTTTTTTCGAGTTTTTTCAAAAAAGCCTTAATTCCAGCGATATATATATCTTTAGAATCAAGTATACAGGAGTTGTGAAAGCCCCTGATTTTAAGAAATTCCTTGGGTTCGCTTGCCATCTTAAACAATCTCTCTCCGTGATGAAGAGGTATCAGATTATCATTTTCGCTGTGTATGATTAATTTCGTAATTTTTATATCTTTTACCCTTTTTATGGATTCGAGCCGGTTTGATATTATAAACCTTGGCAATTTAAAACCAAACAGATCATAACTCAAATCCTGTGATGAAGAAAAAGAACTATCCACTATTAAACCTCTGAAATTCTCGATTATGCTTGCAAGGAATATTGCGACGGCGCCTCCTAAAGATCTTCCGAAAAGAATAATGTCACTATTTTTATATCCTTTATCTTTGAGGTAATCGTAAGCTCCTAAAGCGTCATTGTACAAACCTTCTTCAGAAGGAATACCGTTGCTTCTTCCAAAACCTCTGTAGTCAAAAATAAAAATGTTGTAGCCAAGTAAATGCAACTCCCGAATTATATCCATTCTTAAAGAAATATTGCCAAAATTGCCGTGAAAGAAAAGAATAACTCTCCCGGAAGTTCCTTTAACAAACCAGCCGTTGAGTAAAACTTGATCTCGAGAAGAAAATTTGATATCCTCAAAGTCGATACCGTAATCAGATGGAAATGCAATGAAATTGTTTCTTGGGCGGTAAACTTTAGAATGCTCATAATACTTAAGCGATAAATATAGTAAAAGAATGAAAAACAGGAAAGGAAAAAATATCATTAAAAGAGTTTTAGCAACTCGTTACTTATCTTCAGATTTACTTTCTGTTGCGCTCTTTTTTTCTTTATGATCGGATGCCGAGGTTTTATAATCGGTATGATAAAAACCTTTGCCCTTAAATATAATTCCCCCGCCTGTTCCTATCAGTCTTCGCAATTCACCGCCGCAACGAGGGCAAACCCTCAAGGGCTCATCCGTTATACTTTGGAATTCCTCGAATTTATGTTTGCATTTTAGACATTCATATTCATAAGTAGGCATTTACCCTCCCAATTTGATAAGAATATACTTCTTGGGAAACGATTGTCAAGCCCACAGTGCAAGCAGAGCCGTTGCCCAAACCGCAACCACAGAAAAATTATTTAACCACTATTTAAACCACAGATTGCACCCTGAACGGTCGTTACTCCCTACAGGGCAGGTAGATTATCACAAGATTGCCGCTCCATTCAACCCGATTATTGTCTTTTTTGATTTGTTAGGTGAGATTATTAATTCCATGAAATAGCTTGTCTTTCTGTATGAACTTCTAATAACAAAAAGCAGTTCTGTTCTTAGTGACTTGGTGTCTTAGTGGCAAACTTTCATCTTTTACAGAAAAACAAAAAGTTGACCGGTAGTAACCAAACAGGTTTTCCAACTATATGCTCTCCCTGTCGCCCCTTGCTGAATAAAAGAAAAAAGATATACTGATTGTATGAAAAAGTTTTTTAATATCGAATATTTTCTTGCCAAAAGGTATATTCGAATTAAGAAAGGAGAAGGATTCAGATCTTTAATAACGCTTTTCGCCGCAGGTGGAATAACGTTAGGAGTTGCCACTCTTTTGGTTGTTTTGTCCGTGATGAATGGTATGCAAACAGACCTTAAGAATAAAGTTTTAGGAGCCAGCGCTCCGATTACAGTTATGACTATAGAACAAAAAATCATCCGGAATTGGCAAGCGATTACGGACACTTTGAAAGAAAGCATTCCGGCAATTATCGACGCTACACCATATATTTTTGAAAAAGCCCTTTTGAAACATGAAAACAGAACGGATGGAGCTATAATAAGAGGAGTTGATCCAGGTACTTTTTCTCTTGTTTCGGATATTCCGGAGAATATAGAAATCGGTGAGTTTGATCTTTCGGGAAGAAAAGTAGTTCTCGGGAATTATCTCGCCAAGAGACTGTGGGCGCATGTCGGAGATACAATAACAATTTCGGCTCCTTTTTCTTCCGCTCCAACACCTTTTGGTTTTCTCTTGCCCGCAGAAGATTATATTCTTTCAGGGTTTTTCGATATGGGAATGTACGAGTACAACGCGACACTCGCTATAATATCTCTTGAAAATGCACAGAGCCTTTTTGGGATCGACGGGGTTACCGGTATAGATTTTACATTGAGTGACCCCTATAAAGCTCCGGAACTTTCCATTGATATCGTGGCAAAACTTGGTTATCCTTTTCGGGCGATTAACTGGATGGAGAGTAACAGAATACTCCTGAGAGCTCTGGAAATTGAGAAAAAAGTAATGTTTATAATACTGACTTTAATAATAATTGTAGCCGCTTTTAATATCGTTTCTTCGCTGGTTCTTATAGTGCTGGCTAAAATGAGGGAGATAGGAATCCTGAAAGCTTTGGGTCTTTCAGCTTCTTCGGTTACCAGAGTTTTTTTGATAGATGGTTTGATTGTGGGTGGCGGTGGTGCTGTTTTTGGTGTTCTGATTGCCTGGATTTTGTGTTTCCTTCTCGGTAAGTATAAATTTATCGATTTGCCTTCGGATGTTTATTTTCTTACGAAATTACCTGTAGAGATGCAGTTGACCGATTTTCTGGTGGTTGTATTTTCAGCAATAATTCTTTCACTTCTGGCAGCGTTGTATCCGGCTAAGAGAGCCGCCGGGCTCGATCCTGTGGAGGCTATCAGAAATGAGTAAAACTATAGTGATTCTTAAAGATGTCGAAAAGAGTTTTTTATCCGGGAAGGAGGAAATAAATGTGCTGAGGAATGTGAGTCTAAAAGTTGAAGAAGGTGATTTTATTACAATAAGCGGTCCCTCTGGTTCGGGTAAAAGTACACTTTTGCACATTTTAGGTGGGCTTCTGCACCCCGATCGAGGAGATGTTATACTTCAAGGAAAGTCTCTTTATAAATATAAGGATATGGAGCTTGCAAGGATAAGAAATAAAAAGATAGGGTTTGTATTTCAATTTCATCATCTGCTTTTTGATTTTACCGTGCTTGAAAATTTAGCAATTCCTCTTTTAATAAAGGGCAACACTCTTAAAAATGCCCATAAAAAGGCAGAGGAGTTGTTAGCCCTTGTGGATCTCGAACATCGAATGTATGCCAAACCGAGAACTCTTTCAGGTGGAGAAAAGCAGAGAGTCGCGGTTCTTCGTGCTATTGTAAACGATCCGTTGCTGCTGCTTGCTGATGAACCTACAGGAGATTTGGACAGGGCGCATGCGAATGTGATTTTGCGGATGTTAGTTAAAATTCAACGTGAGAGAGGTATGACGGTTATTCTTGTCAGTCATAATCAAAGGGTTGCAAAAATGGGTGAAAAAACATATAATTTAGTTGGAGGAAAGTTGGATAAAAATGAAGTGTGACTTATGCGGCGAAGGAAATGCGAAATACAAATATTATGAGGTAAACTCTGACACTGTTAGGGAATTAAATATTTGCGAAAAGTGTGCCAGAGAAAAAGGCGTAGATATTAAAAGCAGAGAAGATTCTGTTGTTGTTAAAACCGGAATGTGTCCTTCCTGTGGGCTTACTTTTAGCGATTTCAAAGAATCCAGGAGACTTGGATGTGTGGAATGCTATAAAACTTTTGAGGAACAGTTAAAGGCGTTTCTTAGAGAGTTTCAATTAGGAATTACGCATAAAGGAAAAGAACCCCTAAGAAACAGTAAGGTTATTCTTATGAAGAGAGAAATTCTGGAGATGAAAAAAGAGTTGGAGAATTATGTCGAGGATGAGAAATTTGAGGAAGCTGTAAAGCTAAGAGATAAAATTGAGTCAAGAAAAGAACAACTTAGAATTTTGAGGAAGCAAAATGATTGATTCACTATTGGATCGTTTCCCCATTTGGTTGGAGAAAGTTGGTTCTCAATCCGATATAGTTTTATTTTCAATGGTTTCTCTTTATCGAAACATAGGCGGATACAAGTTCAATAAGCGGAATTCGGAAAAAGAAAAAGAAGAAATACTGGACTTACTCATTGAAGGGATGTCGTCAATATCTTCCTTTGAGAACGTCTTTCCTCTAAAAGATTTAAGAGACAGCGAAAAAGAACTTTTCGCAGAAAGAAACTTTATTTCCAGGAACGAGTTAGGAAATTGTCGTTATATTGGTTTAGCTTTAAATGATTTGCAAAACAATATAGTTGTTTTGAATTCAGATGAACATATTAAAATTTCTTCGATTTCCGGTGAATTGTCATTTAAGGAGACATTCGTTCGGTGTGATAGTCTCGATGATGAATTAAACGAAGAATTTGGTTTTGCGTATGATAATGAATTGGGCTTTCTTACTTCTTCTATTGAAAAGTTGGGAACGGGCATGGTGGTTTCCGCTGTGGTTCATCTTCCTGCTCTTGTTATTACCGGTAAATTTGTAGAGGTTTTAGAAGATTTGGAAGATTCTCTTTTTTCGATAGGCGGAGTTTTTAATGCTGGTGAAACTGTTGAAGGTAGTTACTTTGAGATAAGCAATAAATTTACTCTGGGTGTCTCTGAAGAAGAGATATTGAGAATGTTTGAAAAAAAACTTAAAAGTATAATCAATAGTGAGATAGAAAGTAGAGAATATTTAGCCCAAAAAGTCGGTTATGAAACAGAGGATAAAATATGGAGATCTTATGGTATACTGAAAAATGCCAGGATTTTGTCCGTTAATGAATTTCTTAATTTGACAGCCGCTGTAAGGCTTGGTGTAAGCCTTGGTATTATCCGAGGTATTGATATTTTGAATCTGAACAGATGGCTTTTTCAAGCCCTTCCGGGTCATCTGCGCGTATTAAATGAGGATGTTACCGGTAAAAAAGAAGAAAATATTCTAAGGGCTAAGCTAATAAGGAATAATTTGGGGGGATAGAGATATGTTTATGGATGAAAGGTTTACAAAGAAGTTAATAGATGTTGTGAAAATATCTAAAGATTTAACGCGAGAAGCTGGTTTGAGTGAAGTGACACCCATCATGCTTTTGCTTGCCATCTTGAAACATGGGAACAATATCGCGGTTACGGTTCTTGAAGAAGTGGGTGTGGATGTGGGAATACTCGAAAATAGAATTTTAAAGCTCGTCGGAAATAATGGAGAAGTACTGATTATGGAACAGCCCATCGGCCTATCAGGAGATTCCCTGGATATTCTTGAGGAGGCCAAGGAAGAGGCTTTAATGCTTGGCAGGCAGATAATAGGTACGGAGCATCTTTTGCTTGCTTTACTCAAGGCAAAAGGAGGAGCTTTTATTGACATTTTGAAGCCCGAAGAACTCGACTACTATCTGGCAAAACAGGTTTTACTTGATCTTTTTGAGAAGGAAAAAGCCGATGATAGAGGAAAAGAAAAATCCAAGTCTTCTGGTGATAGAACTCTGGAATTCTATACCAGAGACCTTACCGATCTCGCCAGGAGAGGCAAGATTGATCCTGTTATTGGTAGAGAATCAGAGATGGAAAGGGTTATTCAAACTTTGTGCAGGAGAAAAAAGAACAACCCGGTTCTTGTGGGTGAACCCGGGGTTGGTAAAACCGCAATAGTTGAAGGTCTGGCGCAGAAGATTGTTATAGGTGCGGTACCCAAGATATTGCAGAATAAAAAAATACTTTCTATGGATCTCGCTTCCGTTATAGCCGGAACCAAGTATCGAGGACAGTTTGAAAAAAGATTGAAACAGATATTAGAATCATTGAAGGATTCAGAGAATATTCTTTTCATAGATGAGATGCATACTATAGTTGGTGCCGGGGCGGCAGAAGGTGCTATCGACGCTTCCAACATGTTAAAACCAGTTTTAGCAAGAGGAGAAATTCAAACCATTGGAGCCACAACTACAGAGGAATACAGAAAGTATATTGAAAAAGACGGAGCTCTGGAGCGTAGATTGCAGATGGTTTTGATAGACCCACCAACTATAGATGAGACAATTGATATATTAAACGGTATTAAACGTAAATATGAGGATTTTCATAAAGTTACATATACTTATGAAGTAATCAAATCAGCTGTGAAACTTTCCTGTCAATATATTACCGATAGAAATCTTCCCGATAAAGCAATAGATGTTCTGGATGAAACAGGAGCTAAGGTAAGATTAAGGGAAACAAAGGTACCCGATGAAATCGTGTCACTTGAAGAAGAACTTCGAAAGGTTAAGGAAGAACTTTTAAAAGCGAGGGAAGAAGGAAAGTATGAAGTTGCGATTGAATTGAGAGATAGGAGAGATGAAATTGAAGACAGATTGGAAAAGAGTTTGGAAGATTGGGGTAAATACGGAGCACTTAAAAAGGTTGAAGTTACTGAAGAAGACATCAGAGAGGTTATTTCGCTCTGGACTGGAATTCCTCTTAAACGCTTGAGAGAAAAAGAAACCGAAAGATTACTTTCTATGGAGAAAGAAATCAGAAAGAGACTTGTGGGGCAGGATGAAGCGATTAAAGTTGTTGCCAGAGCGATAAGAAGAAGCAGGGCAGGTCTGCGTGATATGAAGCGACCGTTAGGTGCTTTCCTTTTCCTGGGGCCCACGGGAGTTGGAAAAACGGAACTTGCGAAACAACTTGCCAGATTTCTTTTTAATACCGAGGAAGCTTTAATAAGAATAGACATGAGCGAATTTATGGAGAGGTTCAATATTTCGAAGTTGATTGGAGCTCCTCCGGGTTATGTGGGATATGATGAAGGCGGAATTTTAACAGAGACGGTTAGAAGAAGACCCTATTCTGTAATCTTATTGGATGAGATAGAAAAATCTCATCCTGATGTTTACAATATTCTTCTTCAAGTATTTGATGAAGGTATGATTACTGACGCTTATGGCAGGAAAATCTCTTTTAAAAACACAGTTATTATTATGACTTCGAATATAGGTACTAAGGAAATAATGCGTGGAACGAATGTCGGTTTTAAAAAACCCGACATGGGAGCCAGATATGAGGAGATGAAAGAATACCTGCTCGAGGAAATTAAGGATAAGTTCAGTCCGGAATTTTTAAACAGAATAGATGAAAGTGTTGTTTTTCACTCGCTTGATAGAGAAACAATGGTTTCGATCGTTGATATATTCTTCGAAGAGGTACGAGAGCGAGTCGAAGAGAAGGGTTTTGAAATTTCCCTGACAGGTGAGGCGAAAGAATTTCTTATAGAAAAGGGTTTTGATCCGGAGTATGGAGCCAGGCCCCTGAAAAGGGTTATTCAAAGACAATTAGAGGATAAATTAGCGGAAGGGTTTTTAAAAGGGAAGTGGAAAAAAGGTAATAAGATCGTGGTTTCCAGAGAAGGGGATGATTTAATTTTCTTCTCGTCTCGTTCGGTGGCAGAAGTTCTCTAATATATATATATGGGCAAAAGCATCGCGATAGTAAATCAGAAAGGTGGAGTGGGTAAAACTACGACTGCTGTAAATCTGGGCGCCGCTCTCGCTCTTTATCGTCAAAGTTGTCTTATTGTTGATATAGATCCCCAGGCTAACGCTACTAGCGGTTTAGGTCTAACGGGTGTTTCTCCAACTATATACGATATCCTTGTTAAAGGTAAAAATCCCGAAAGCGTAATAAAAAAAACGGCTGTGGAAAATCTGGATATAATTCCTTCGGATATTTCTCTTGTTGGAGCCGAGGTTGAACTTGTGGATGTAAAGGGAAGAGAAATGCAGTTAAAAAGAAAAATAATGCCGCTTAAAAGGAAATATGATTTTATTTTGATTGATGCTCCGCCATCGCTTGGGTTGCTTACCGTGAATTCTCTGGTTGGAGCCGATTCGGTTTTGATACCCATTCAGGCTGAATTTTATGCGATGGAGGGTTTAAGCAAGCTTTTGAATACAGTTAGAAATATTCAGCGGGAGTTGAATTCCAGGTTGACTATCGAAGGCGTACTATTGACCCTTTTTGATACGAGATTAAACCTTGCGCATGAAGTTACGGATGAAGTTTGTAAGTATTTCGGGGATAAAGTGTTCGAGGTGATAATTCCCAGAAATGTTAAATTGGCGGAGGCTCCGAGTTACGGAAAGCATATTTTTGATTATGATCCGATATCGAGAGGGGCCGAGGTTTACAGAATGCTTGCTGAAGAGGTAATAAGAAAGAATGGCAAGACGGGCGCTTGGCAAAGGATTTAACGCTTTAATTCCTTCGGTCGATGAAGACAAAGTACCGGTAGCGAAGATCTTTCATTCTCCTTTACAACCGAGAAAGGAGATAAAAGATGAAGAATTGGAAGGTCTTGTGGCTTCAATAAAACAGAACGGAATTTTGCAACCCGTTTTACTTCGAAAAGTAGATGAGGATAAATATGAATTGGTTTACGGACATCGACGATTTGAAGCTGCCAAAAGAGCTAATCTCAAAGAAATTCCCGCAGTTTTTAGACGGCTTTCCGACCGAGAAGTTCTTGAAATCGCGATTATTGAAAATGTACAGAGGGAAGATTTAAATCCCATTGAAGAAGCAAACGCTTATTATAACTTAAACGTAGAATTTAATCTTACGCAGGAAGAAATAGCTGAGAGAGTTGGGAAGGCTAGAGCTACTGTAGCAAATAAAATGAGATTGCTTTCGCTCCCCGAAGAAGCTAAGCAAGCCCTGTTAGATAACAAAATAACGGAGGGACATGCGAGGGCACTCCTTAGTTTGGGAGAAAAAACCAGAATTTTAAAAGAATTAAAGAAGATTATAGAAGGAGAGAAGACAGTGAGAGAGGTGGAGAAAGTTTCCGTAAAGAAAAAGGGTGTAAAACAGATTCCTCTTAAGTATAAGGACTTACAGGAGGAATTGAGACATCTGTTTAATACGGAAGTCAGGGTGGAAACGGGTAAAAAGAAAAATAAATTAATTGTGGAGTTTTATTCGGATCAGGATTTGGAAAGAATCTATAATATAATAGTGCGGCGAAGCCATTCGGAGTTAAGGTAGGTGATAAGAGTGAGGAAGTGTACTATCCAGTTTATCCCTGAAGACGGTGAGGTAAAAGAAATACATTTATCGGGCGGCATGATTATATTCTGGGGTATTGTTCTTTTCTCGATGATAGGAACAATTTTATTTCTGTCTGTAAATACAGGTAAATTAATGGTGAATAAAGCGGAGTACGCTATGTTGAAGAATAGGGTTGAGCATCTTGAGAACAGGGAAATCGAAATAGAAAAATTAAATAGCAAGATGAAAAAGTTATACGACTTTGCCGATAAATTTAATAAGTCTCTTGGTCTCGAAATTTCGGTTGAGAAGTTTTTTGAAGAGGGAGAAAAGATTCCATCTTCGGAATCCAAAGAAGTTGAAAAAATCGGTACGATAAAAGACGAAGCTCGCCGTCTGCAGAATTTTGTTCCGAATATTCTGCCGACTGGCGAAGGCTGGATAAGCAAAAAATTCTCCGATGATCATAATGCAATAGATATATCACTAAAAGAAGGAACATCCCTTTATGCCACGATGGAAGGTACGGTAACTTTTTCCGGGGAAAAAGAATATCTCGGCAATACACTGGAAATCAGTAATGATGAAGGTTTTGGAGTAATATACAGTCACTTGAGTGAAATTCTTGTGAAAGAAGGAGAGGAGGTTAAGAAAAACCAGTTGATTGCTCTTTCCGGTAATACCGGAAGAAGTGATGCGCCTCATCTTCACTATGGAGTAAAAATGCAAGGTAAATGGGTTAACCCGGTCGATTATTTACTTATCAGGAGGTAATTATGCGACAAGAAGCAATAATGAATGTTTTTCATAAAGGATCTACTGTTGACGGAAAAATAAAGGTGAACGGTGCTATTAGAATTGACGGAAAATTAAAGGGAGAGGTTGAGGCGACCGATGCGGTTATTGTGGGCGAAACAGGAGTAATTGAAGGTGATATTAAAGCTAAAGAAACAAATATTTCCGGGAAATGCACAGGTCAAATATTTGTTGAAGATTGTGTTATTCTTCATGCCTCTGCCGAGATAAAGGGAGATATAAAGTGTAAAAAATTGGTTGTCGATGAAGGGGTGATGATTGATGGGAATATATCCATGAGAGAAAAGAATAGGAATGTACCGGAAGAAAAAAGAAAAATTTAAGATACGACCTGTCGAAATTAAAGTTAATTACCTCGAGCTAATACCGGCTTCAGTTTTAATAAAGCAGGGGAATACAATTGTTCTTGTCACTTCTACTATCAATGATTCTGTGCCTTCTTTTCTTAAGGGTTTAGGACAGGGCTGGATAACTGCTCAGTACGGTATGTTGCCTAAAAGCTCTAATTCGAGGATAAACAGAGAAAGAGACGGATTGTCCGGTAGAAGTCATGAAATTCAGAGGTTGATTGGGCGGTCTTTGAGGCTGGCGTTCGATTTGAATACGCTGGGGGAGAGAACAATTATTGTGGATTGTGATGTGATTCAGGCGGATGGAGGTACGAGAACAGCTTCTGTGACGGCTGGAGTGGTATCGGTATATGAGCTTTTGCGTCAAATGGTAATTATGAAGGAACTAAAGAAAATTCCCTTGATTCGCTGGCTGGCGGCAATTTCTGGAGGTATAATCGACAATGAGATATTACTGGACCTTAATTTTGAACAGGATTCGAGTGCCGATGCCGATTTTAACATGGTGATGGATGAAAATGGGAACTTGATTGAGGTTCAGGGAACTGCAGAGAAAAAACCCATTAACCAGGAGAACCTTAATAGATTAATTGAAATGGGAAAAGAAGGAATAAAAGAACTTATCGTTAAACAGAAAGAAGCACTCGGGATAGTGTGAGTTTCTACTGTTTTGATTTGAATCAGATATAAGCGAATGGATAATGTGTGTATTCAAATCTGTTGAAAAGTAAAAATTAAATATCAAAATGTAAACTTACAAATCAAAGTTCAAAAATGAATTTAAAAAATTTCAGGATTTTAAAAGGCATGGGGTAATTTTGCATTTTTGTTTGTCATTTTGCTTTTTAAATTTTGATATTTCCTTTCCCGTGGATTCAAAACAATTTCCCCTTATTCCTGGTATATTTTATGAATAAGGAAGATGGCGTTAATTCTGAAGTTAATAAGGAGTGGCGGGAAGTGGTAAGAAGTGAGAATATCAGACTCGACAGTTATCTGTCAAAAAGCAGTCTTCCTTTTACAAGAAGTCATATAAATAAAAAAATAAAAGAAGGAGAGGTTCTTGTAAATGGTGAAAAGTCAAAGCCTTCTTATCTTGTAAAAAAAGGAGATGTTATAGAGTTTACTTATATTTCACGTACACCTTTTAAAATAAATCCTCAAGAAATACCTATTTCCGTTTTATATGAGGACGAGGATATAATCGTTTTAAACAAGCAAAAGGGGATGGTGGTTCACCCGGCAAAAGGCAATTCCGATGGAACTCTGGTTAATGCCCTTTTATATCATTGTTCGGATCTTTCCAGGGGATCTGCCCTGGATAGACCCGGAGTAATCCATAGGCTCGATGAGGATACTACCGGTGTTATTGTGTTTGCTAAAAGTCAGAGAGTTCATTCTAAAATAGCGCACCAATTTCAGAAGAGAAAAGTAGAGAAAATTTATCTGGCGCTTGTCTGGGGAAAACCTCCGATGAAAGAAGGGAAAATTATTTCTCCTATAGGAAGAAGTCCTTTTGACAGAAAATTAATGGCTGTTACCCCTTTGAATTCCAGAGATTCTATTACTAAGTTTAAAGTTCTCTACTCGTACGGTTTCGCTTCTATTGTTAAGGTATTGCTTGAAACCGGCAGGACTCATCAAATCAGAGTTCACTTTTTACACCTGGGTTATCCGGTGATTGGTGACCCGGATTATGGCGGAAGGGACAAAAAAATTTTGAGAAGGATAGGGCTTGACTATGAAGATATTTTCGATAAGATAATGGAGATTATTGATAGGCAGGCTCTTCACGCTGCGTCGATTGAATTCGTGCACCCGGTGAAGGAAAGAAAAATAAGAATTACCGCGCCTCTGCACGAAGATATGAAAAAGCTTATAAAATTTTTAAATGAAAATGATGTTACTAAGACACGAAATTAAAAAGAAATCTATTAATGATGTCATTGCGAGGAACAGTGCGACGAAGCAATCTCAAGGTTTACGGAGAGATTGCTTCACTGTGTTAAAGCAAGGAGAGAAATTCGCAATGACAGGAGTAAGTAAATGGATCTATTAATAGTTGAATCTCCCGCGAAAGCGAAATCTATAACCAATTATCTTAAAAAAACAAAGGTAATGGCAACCATGGGACATATTAAGGATCTTCCCAAGAGTAAGTTAGGTATCGATATAGATAACGGGTTTAACCCGGATTATAAAATAATAAAAGGGAAGGGCAAAATAGTTAAGGAAATAGTAAAAGCGAGTAAAAAGAGTGAGAGAGTTTTTATCGCTACCGATCCTGATAGAGAGGGAGAAGCAATTGCTTTTCATTTGAAAGAAGAACTTCCTGTTGAGCCCAGGAGGATACTCTTTTATGAGATGACCAAAAACGGTATAAATAAAGGAATTGCCGAACCTGGGGATATTGACATGAATAAAGTCTTTTCCCAGCGTACAAGGAGGATTCTGGACAGGCTGGTTGGATACAAGATCAGTCCCTTGCTATGGAAAGTTATAAAAAGAGGTCTATCCGCGGGGAGAGTTCAAAGTGTTGTTCTCAGGCTTATATGTGAAAGAGAAGAAGAAATAGAGAAATTCGTGCCCGAGGATTATTGGATATTTAAAGGAATTTTTACTCACTCTAACGGTGAATTTAAAGCGAATCTCGAAAAAATTAACGGGAAAAAAGCGAAAGTGGAAAGTAAAAAGGAATCGGAAAAGATAAAAAAAGATTTAAAAAGTGCCGATTTTAAAATCAAAGAATTTAAAAAAGAAGATGTAAAACAGTCGCCCTTTCCTCCTTTAATAACCAGTACCCTCCAGAGAGCTGCTTCCAATAGCTATGGCTTTCCAATAAAAAAGACAATGTTTTTGGCCCAGAGACTGTATGAGGGTATAGAAATGCCTGAAGGTACGATGGGATTAATAACATACATGAGAACAGATTCTTTTAGAATTTCAAAAGAAGCAGAAAATAGTATACGCGATTTTATTAAGGATAAATACGGAAATAAGTGTCTGCCGGATAAGCCCAATGTTTATAAATCGAAGAAAGGCGCTCAAGGAGCGCACGAAGCTATTAGACCGACCGATGTAAATAAAACTCCTGACTCCGTTAAAGAATATTTAAAGGGAGACGAATATAAAGTTTATAAGCTTATCTGGGAGAGAGCTGTAGCCAGTCAGTTCGAAAAGGCGATTTTTGATTCTCGAGGTGTTACGGTGGAAGGTTCCTCTTACGAGTTCAGAGGTTCTTCCAGAAATTTGAAATTCGATGGGTTTTATAAAATTTTGACGCCTCCTAAAGAACAGGATATAATACCATTAATGGAAATAGGGGACTCGGTCAAACTTTCTGAGCTCGAAGACGAGAAGAAAACTACCGAACCTCTCCCAAGATATTCTGAATCTACAATGGTTAAAGAGATGGATAAAAGAGGTATCGGGCGGCCCAGCACCTATTCTCCAATTATCTCGACTCTTTTTTTAAGAAACTACATAAAAAAAATCAAGGGATACCTTGTGCCTCAGGAAATCGGTAAAATTGTGAATAAAGTTCTGGTTTCAAATTTTGGTTCCACGATAATCAATTATGATTTCACTTCTTTTATGGAGGATACTCTCGATAAAATCGAGGAGGGTGCAAAAGACTGGCAGAAATCCGTGGAAGAATTTTTTGATTCTTTCAAAGATGAACTTCGGGAGTTCGAGGAAAAGGTTCATGAGATTAGAGATAGCATAAGCGAAAAAAGCGATAAGAAATGTCCAAAATGTGGAAGAAATCTGATAGTTAAATGGGGTAGATTCGGTAAATTTCTCGCCTGTCCCGGTTATCCCGATGATTGTGAGGGTTATACCGAGCCGTATCCGGATGATGTCCTCGATGAGAAATGTCCTAAATGCGGGGGTAAGGTAATTATAAGGCAGGGCAAGTTCGGACGGTTTAAAGCCTGTGCTAACTATCCCGATTGTGATTGGAGCGCTCCGGTCTCTACAGGTGTTAAATGCCCGAAATGCGGTAAAGGCGAATTTATCGAAAGAAAATCAAAAAAGGGAAGAATTTTTTATCCCTGTTCAAATGAGGATTGTGATAACGTTTTATGGGATAAACCTGTCGCAGAAGAGTGTCCTAAATGCGGTGCACCTTTTATGGTCGAGAAAACAAACGCGAGACAGAATTATCTGTATTGTCTCCAGTGTAAACATAAAGAAACTTTTTAATCGGTTGAAAGATTATCCGGTTTCGCTTGTAGGGCACGGCTTTAGCTGTGCAAAAACAGCTGTCTGTCAATGTAAAACTATTCCATTGAGGGTTTGTCCTTGTGGGGGATGCCCTTGACTTGTTTTATAAAGAGCGTATATATGTAAACTATGGGGATAGCAATATAATGGATAAAATAATAAGGACAAGAATAGCTCCTTCACCGACCGGATATCTGCATCTGGGTACGGTAAGGACCGCTCTTTTCAACTATCTTTTCGCCCAGGTTAATGACGGCAAATTTTTTCTCCGGATAGAAGATACGGATTTAAAACGGTCGGATGGTGCTATGGTGGAATCCATTGTTAGAGGTATGGAGTGGTTGGGATTCAAATGGGACGGAGAAATCTTATTCCAATCCGATTACTTCGATGATTACAAAAAGAAAGCGCTGGAATTATTGGATAGTGGTCTGGCATACTGGTGTTATTGTACTCCTGAAGAAATTGAAGAAAGAAGAAAAGCCTGTATAAAATCGAAAAAAAGATGGATGTATGACAGAAGATGTTATAATCTTTCAGAGGAAGATAAAAGGTTGTTTGAGAAAGAGGGTAGACCAAAAGCGTTGCGTTTTTTTGTTCCTGATGGGGTTACAAGGTTCAATGATTTGATTCACGGAGAAATAGAGAGAGAGAACTCGGAAATCGAAGATTTTGTGTTATTGAAAGCAGATGGTTCTCCAGCTTACAATCTGGCGGTTGTTGTGGATGATCATCGAATGGGAATCACTCATATTTTAAGAGGAGACGATCATATATCCAATACACCCAAACAGATTCTTCTCTATAGAGCTTTTGGGTGGGGAATACCGGAGTTTGGACATTTGCCTTTAATACTTGGAAAGGACAAAACGAAACTTTCAAAAAGAAAAGACGCTGTTGATGTTTTTGATTACAAAAAGGAAGGCTTTTTGCCTGAAGGAATGATAAATTATCTTGTTCTTCTTGGATGGTCGTCGAAAGACGAAGATGAAATTTTTTCTTTGGAAAAATTAAAAAAAATATTCACACTTGAAAATATTCATCCCACGCCCGCTGTTTTTGACCGTGATAAACTCGAATGGATCAATGGGGCATGGTTAAGAAAATTAAGTTTGGAAGATATGGTAAGAAGACTTAAATTATATTTGAGAGAAAACGGGTTTGAGATAGAAAATTCGGATTATCTTGCGAAAGTAATTAATGCTATGGGGAATAGAGTAAATAAATTAAAAGATTTTATCGAAATAGGGCGTTATTTTTTTACCGATGAGTTTGTATATGACGAAAAAGGGATGAAAAAACGTCTTTATCCTGGAGTCGAAGATCGATTGAAAAAAGTGATCGAGAAATTCGATAAATTGGAGCCTTTTGATAAAAAAAACATGGAAGATTCTCTGAGGCAGCTTTCTGAAGAATTAGACTGTAGAGCCGGAGAATTGATACATCCTGTTAGACTGGGGGTCAGCGGCATGACATTCGGACCGGGGCTCTTTGAACTTCTTGATGTCCTCGGTAAGAAAAAAGTTATCGGAAGATTAGAAAAATTTATTGATTATATCGAAAGAAAGCAGAGAAAATGAACTACAGGGAAAAAAATAAAATGGATGGCAAATTTAAAATTTATAAGTTAAAGATTACAACTTAAAATAAACAGGGGAGGAAGTTGCAATGATAATGGAAAAAGTTAGATCGGTAACAAAATATTTTATGTGGTTTGCCGCTGCGGCTTTTGTTTTTTCTATGGCAATCGGTTTTGGTACCAATATTTTTACAAAAAGCAGCCAGGAAGAAGAAAATATGATAGCAAAAATAGATGGAGAAACAATTACAATCAAAGAGTATTCAAACGCCTTAAGAAGTGCGCTTCAGAGTATAAGTGGTGCTCTGGGAGCGGATCCCATAAGGGAAAGGCAGTTATCTGAATCGGTTATAAATCAGTTGATAACCGATAAAATAGTCGAGGACCTGCTTAAACAGAGAGAAATAGCTATTTCAGAAGATCAGGTAATAAAATTAATCAGGGAAAACCCGCCCTCTGAGATCACACAAAATCCCGATTTTTGGATTGAAGAACAGTTCGATTATAACAGGTATTTTGAATTACTAAAGGACCCGCGTGCCAGTCAATTTGTAAGGTCTTACGCCGCTTCTATAATGGAAAATTTCCCTATGAGTATACTCCGCGGAGAAGTTTCTTCCATGGCGAGAGTAACAAGTGGGGAAGCAATCGAGGAATTTTTTGAAGATTCGGTAGAGGTTAGAATTGAATACATTCGATTGCCACTGAAGGAATGGAAGTCTGAAGAAGTTTCAATTTCAGCAGAAGAGTTTTACACGAATAATAAAGAGATGTTTAGAAGGGATTATTTATTAAAATTGGGATATGTTTTTTTCCCGATAAAAATTGACGAAGCGACGAAGCAGGAAACAAAGGAACTTGCGAATTCCATTGCTGAAAGGACCAGAACGGATTCTTTTGATCTGCTTGTAAGGCAATATTCATATTTTCCCGAAGACAGAGCACTTTTCAATGGGTGGATTAAAGTCGGGGATTTGACACGTGATTTTGCCGCTGCTTTAGCAGGAATGCGAGAAGGGAAAGTGTCCGGTCCTATCGAAACCGATAAAGGTTTTCATATTCTGAAACTTATGGAAAGACATAGAGATTCTGTTAAGCTCAAAGAGATTTTTCTACCCGTATTCCCTTCCTTCGAAGAATTCCAGAAAAGTTCCACTCCAGCCTGGGAGCTGGTAAAAAAGCTTCGTTCGGATTCCGTTTTTAGTATCCCCGCAGAATATAAACCTGAATATATTTCTTTTGGTAAGGGTGATTTCCCGGATATTCCGGTAAATTTCGGAACATTTCTTGTCGACCCGGAGGAAGGGGATGTTTCTTATCCCTTGATAGGTGAAAAAGCTTTTTATGTCTTCTGGGTCGGGGAAAAGAAAGAAGGTATTCCTCCTTTTTCTGAAATAGAAAAAGAAGTGCGAGATTCCCTCGTAAATTACGAAGCGTCATTGAGAGTGAAAGATTATGCTATCAGAAAGTTTTCGGTAGAAAAACTTCCACGTAATCCCGAAAAAGGTGTATGGAGAAAGACTCCCTATTTTACACTGGAGAATTACAGTAAATTTAATATTCCGGAAAAAATTGCTTTTCTCTCTCTCAATATGAGACGAAATACCGTTTTACCTCCCGTAAGAGCTGGGGATGCCGTTTATGTGGTCAAGCAGATAGATTTCAAAATGCCGAATACGGAAAAACTCAAGGAAACGATACCCACGATCGCTGTAAAGCTTCAACAGAAAAAAGAGGCGGAATATTTTCAGAAGTGGTTTTATCATAAAAGAAAGGATTATGATATTGTGGATATGAGAGAAAAAATATATGAATGAAGACTGTTGTGATACTTTTATTGCGGATTTTGCCTCTTGTCCGACCCGGGCTTGCCCCGTGGAATAGATTGTAATTCAGGTATTTTCTTCTATTTTACAGGGCGAAGCAATCTCAAGTTTTAAGGAGTCTATAAATGTATATAAAAAGATCTACTTTAATCTTTATTCTTTTAGTCTTTTCCTGTGTTTATTCTTTCAGTACCGGTTCTTTTGGCGGGACTTTAACTATATCTTCTCTCGAGAACAAAACTCAAAACCCTGACATTGGTAGAATATTGACCGAGGTTTTGATAGACGCCTTTATCAGTGACGGAAGAGTAGAAATAGTAAAATCTTCAGAAGGAGATTATATCCTGGAGGGAGTAATCAATAGTTATGACCGGCAGCCGCAGTCATATACGCCTGCCGGGGAAATCGAAGAGTACCGTTTAACTGTAAATGCTGATTTTTCCCTTAAAAAAAGAGGAAAAGAGAAGAACGAATGGGATGAACCTATTAGTGAATCATTTGTTTATTCCGCTGAATCCGATGAGCTTAATGCGGTTGATTCTGTCGCCTTAAAGGTAAAAGATTATATACTTCGTTTAATGTTGGAAGATTGGTGAACCGGATGCGTATTTGCCTGTATTAAAATATGAAAAATAAGAAAATAAAAATTGCCTGGTATGGAAAACACTTTGGAGAAGAGCCTCCGTTGGTCGGTTTTCCTCAAACTATTTCCTCCAATGAAAAGCGTTATGGAGCCGGAACAATTTTTCTTTCGGGGTGTAATTTACGTTGTGTCTTCTGTCAAAATTATCAGATTTCACAGGAGGGCTTTGGCAGAGAATATTCGGTTTCCGAATTGGCAGACATAATGCTCGAATTACAACATCGTGGGGCTCTTAATATCGATCTTGTTACTCCCACATTATGGTGGCAGTCTTTGAAAGAAGGGATAATTATAGCCCGCCGTTCAAACTTAATTATACCCATTATTTGGAATTCGAATGCCTACGAGCCGTTGCGTATCATAAGGGAAATGGAAGGGTTGGTCGATATATATTTGCCCGACTTTAAATATATGGACGATTCTATAGCAGTAAAATATTCCAACGCTCCTGGCTACAGTCGACTCGCTGAACAGGCTATAAAGGAAATGCTTCGTCAGGTCGGCATTTTACGGATAAAAAATGGTTTTGCCGAGAAAGGTTTACTTGTGAGGCATTTAATTCTTCCAGGTCATATTGAAAATAGTTTTGCCGTTCTCGAAAAAATGGCTGCGATCGATAAAAATATCCATTTAAGTTTGATGAGTCAATATTATCCGGTTTATCATTCCGATCGCTTTCCGAAAATCAACCGGAGGCTTTCGGAAGATGAAATAAAATCTGTAGAGTTTAAAAGAAGAAAACTGGGATTGGTAAAGGGATGGAATCAGGAGGCTGATTCGGGAGATGTTTTTTTGCCGGATTTCCGTAAAGAAAATCCGTTTTACGAATAGTTTGGCGGAGTACCCAATTCCGAGTACCGAGTTGAAAACCAACTACAATTTCTACGTGTTTTTCATGTGAAAAAATCTGTCAGACTCCGCTTACGGCTAAAAAGAAAAAAACTTTATATTCGTGCCATTTGTTGTTCCTTGTTTTTAGGAAAGGTTGGGATTTGGCACAATTAAGAATTCTTTGTTATTTCTTTGTGTTTTTTGTGGTTAATTCTATCGCTTTGGTATGAAAATAGTAAATGTTGAGCCCTCATTTTCCTTGCTTTCCACCTCAATCCATCCGCCCATTTCTTTAACAGAGTTGTAAACAAAATAAAGACCCAGACCTGAACCTCCATTTACTGACTTGGTCGTGAAGAAAAGCTCAAAAATTTTGTCTTTAACGGATTCACTCATGCCACTGCCTGTATCTTTTATTGAAATAGATACGTATTCTTTTTCCTTTTCATCCTTCTCCGGTCGATAAACATTTTTAACATCGATTGATATTTCACCTTTATCCTCGATAGCGTCTTTCGCGTTTATAATCAAATTAAGTAAAATTTGATGAAGCTGGTCCTGATCTCCCAGAATTCTCGTATCCGTGTCGCGATAATTAGTGGTCACTTTTATTTTTTTAGGCAATATTTGTTCGGAAAAGTGTGCCACGCTTTTTACTATCTCGTTGACACCGAAAAGTGTTTTTTCAGCTCTGATTTTTCTTATATTTGATAAAAGGCTTTTAAGAAGAGTTTTTATTTTTTGGGCGCCGTCCATAGCGATGTTGATGTCTTCTAAGACTTTCGGGTCTTTAGCATTGATTTCCGCACTGCTCAATCCGCACATAACTTCCATTAAAAGATTATTTGCTTCGTGTGATACTCTTCCGATTAATTGTCCCACAGTCGCAAGTCTTCTCGATTCAAGCATTTTTTTCTGGAGTAGTTCTATTTTCGAGATATCTTTCGCCATCGAGAGTCCCCTGATTGAAAGTTCCGAATTCAGAAGGAAAGAAACCCATTCGTATGTTTTTTCTTCAGAAGTTTCGGTTTTTATTTCGGTTCGTTGAATCACAGTCGGTGGTTCTTTTGGGGACTTAGACTTTTTCTTCCCGTTTTCTTCTTCGCCATTTTTCTTTTCTTTTGAAACGAAAGACCCCAGACTTTTGCCTATTTCTTTCATAAGCGTGGAGCCGAGAAGTTTTGGTATGTTTTTACCAAATTCGTTCTCGGCCCTGCTGTTCCAGTAAACGATGTTAAAGTTTTTATCCCATCCCACAACGGGAATAGGGATAAAATCAAGGACAAATGAGATATCTTTTTCTAAATCTATCATAATTATCAAAAAATAAAAGGTGGAGCGTAGTGATTTACCACGCTCTCTTTTAACCTTTTAACGGTTTAATTGTTTATCTCCAACCTTCAATCTCAAGATGAGAGATCGCTTTATGGGAGACAAAAATCGATCTGTTGGTAGCCATCGGTGTATCCACTTTGAGGAAAAGTCCACGGTCGTTTCTGCCGGTTACTTCACCATGAAATCTCGAACCGTCGACGGTTACAATTTTGATGAGCCTTTTCATTCCTTTTGTCTGCGTATTCATTATGCCTCCATTATTTTTAATATTGCTCATAAGCATGTTATTCTAAAGTTTCAACAATAGCCGCCATTCCAATCGCACAGTACAACCTCTCCTGTTTCTCCCTGGGGGACATCAGCATTCTTGGGGTTCCTATTCAACGAGTTTATGAATCCCAGTAAAATTAATAATATATTTAAAGTAACCATATACACCTCCTTCAGGTTACTATTTTAAATACAATTTCTATTCCAGAATTTAAGTTGCTGATAAACAAAAACTTAATTTAATCAAGGGTTGAACTAAGTGACATTTATGTCACTTATTATTGAACGTGCTGTTTTAAAGCTTTGGTATTGTTTTATTGTTGTTGTGACAAAATTGTCACATAAGAGACAAAAATGTCGCAAAAAAAAATTATTCCTTTGGTTGCAAGGGTATAGAAGGTTTTAGGGTTCTATTTTTAATAATCAGGGGTAAGCCCTCAGGTTTGTGCTGAATTTTCCCTGGCGTATTATTAAAGTTTTTGGAGTAGTGATTTTGCGTTTTTTTCGTCTTAGCGGAGGCTGTGCCAAAACCCTCAATTTTACTCGTAGGGCACGGCTTTAGCTGTGCTAAGACACTGGTAATCTTTTGTTCTTGGATTTTGTAATTTGAAAAGGTTTATTGGATAGGATAATATATTTATCTTTTATTGTGTTAATTTATTCTTTAGTAATAGGCATTTCTCTTTATAATTAGGATTTTTTTACTATTTTTCCTGGGTAATATATTTATTTGTCAAAGAACATTGTTAATTTTTTTTCGCATTTTACCTTTTTATACCGTGTTCTTTAATGAGTCTATACAGGTGTCTTCGTGAAATTTTAAGATTTTCTGCGGCTTCACTAACGTTTCCACCGCTTTCCTGCAGAGCTTCTATTATGGTTTCTTTTTTCCATTTTGTTTTTATTTTATCCCAGCCCGGTCTTTCCGCTTTTTTCTCGATTCTTATCTCTTCCGGCAGTTCCTTTATACTTATGGAATTTCCCTTACATTTGATGAGGGAAATTTCAACGATATTTTTAAGTTCTCTTACATTACCGGGAAAGGGATAATTTTTTAAAACTCTCATGGCGTTTTCATCGAATCCTTTTACCTTTTTCCCTTTCTTTTCCGAGAAAATCCTGAGGTAATGTTTCAGAAGGAGGCTAATATCTATTTTTCGTTCACGCAGAGGGGGTATAGCTATGTTTATCTGGTTTAAGCGATACAGCAGGTCTTCTCTGAATTCCCTCAGCATGGCAGCCTGTTCGATATCCCTGTTTGTGGCGGATATTATTCGTACGTCCACTTTTTTTGT
>CAZSEX010000016.1:0-5734 GCA_964606065.1 uncultured bacterium
GGTCCTGGTTTTTAGTTGTAAGGTCTTAGTAAAAAAGAACCTTGATTTGTAATTTCCCATTTTGATATTTGATTTTTAAATTGTTGCGGCTTTGCCGCAATATGTAAAGTATTTTTTATCAACGAAAAAAATTTTGCTTTCTGCGAAATAGTATTGCGTTTTGCGATTTGTGGAAATTACTAAGGTTTTGATAATCAATGTCTTGTATTATGGAATAAAAATTGTAGGTTTGTAAATGGTTCTTTGATGATTTAACGGACATTAGAAGGTTGGTTGTTGGATTATGTTTGAAAATTATGGCATTTAAATGGGAGGTGGAAAATGAAGAAATTGGTTCTTGTAGCTTTTGTTTTACCTTTAGTCTTTTTTACTCAGACCCGTGAGATGGGTCCGAGTCCCCAGTCTGCTGATGCTGCTTTGACGTTTATAATTCCGACCGGTGTGGGAATATATGTAAACAACGATGCTGTTTGGGATTTTACGAATATAACGATTAATCCAAGTAATCCCATTTACCCTCCTATCGCTTATCCAGAGCAATACTATCCCACAGATCCATCTGTCTCGCCTTATCAACAGTTAGAATATATGGTGACCGGTTCTCCGAGTGGGAGCCCTGTTAACTGGGTTTTAACGGTTTATGGAGATGGGGATCCGGGAAGTGGGGTTCTTCTTTCGGATATAGAGCATAGTCCTGCGGGAGCGGGTTCGTGGGCTCCTTTTAATACATCAGCCGCACCTGACACACTCGCGTATGGAAGTGGTAATACTGGAGGATGGCAGTCCCTCAATCAAGATTATAGAGTGATATTAGATGGTGACGAAGAACAGACTGCCGGTGTGAGCTGTATACTTGTCTACACTGTTCAAACTGATTAATCGTTTTCGCTGAGGAGCTTGCCAAGAGAAACAAAAAGAGCGTTATTTAACGCTCTTTTTGTTTTATTATAAAAGACTTTTATCTTGCCGTGCGAGGGTAGGGAAATGCTTTACCTGTTGATACAGATGGATTTCCCTTTTGCTTCTCCTTTAATGGTAGCAACTCTGGTTAAATAAACACCAGCAGGCAAATTCAAAGGGACGCTGTAAGTACCGGCAGGCTGCATACCGACGGGTATTTCTAATCTCTTTCGACCGGTTAAATCGAAGACCTGTACGATTACCGGTGCACCGGCGTCAATCGCATACTCGACGCAGTTAATCGAACCTTTAGCAACGCTAACTCCGTTACCCTGTTCAGGTATTTTGATTCCTGCCTGGCCGGCGGTGTCGCAAAATTGTGGGGGTACTCTTCCTTTTGAGCTGATAGCATCGAAATAGAGTGTACAAGCCGGAACCGTATCCGCTACAAGGTCGATCTGGAAATCCGTTTGTACGATCCGTACGGTAGCCAAATTAAGATTATCTGCAATCCCATCTTTTAATTCATTCCATCTTCCAAAATTTAAATCTTCAGCGTGGTAAACCGTTAATTCATCAAATTGCCAGTTCTCATCTCTTACGAAGATAAAAATACTGTCAATAGGAGCGCTCCAGGGAATATACACGTAATAATATATCGTATCCCTATTAGTTAACCCTTTGATAAAAGTTGTATCCATGTATTCGTCATTGTCAGGGGCTACGTAATGGTTCTTGGTAAGAAGAATCCACTGGGTTCCCGGATGAGTCATGGTTAGCTGCAGCGCGTGAGTACCATGCCACCATTTTGCGCCCTCCACGACAGAAAAATCTTCAGGTTTACTATCTCTATAGCCTGTAAAAAATGGTACCATACCCCCCTCTTTATAATACAATGTATCATTGGGTTCAAAACTAAAAGCGTCCTTCGCAATTGCAGATATAACAAATACAAAAGTTAAAACCATTAATAAGGTCAAAAACTTTTTCAATTTCACCTCCTTTTTTCTTTTTGAACGATTTCTTATAAACTTTTGTAAGCTTTTTGAATTCGTTCTTAACATTTACTTAAATCTATATTAAATTATATGAAGGCAAGCGCGGTTTGTCAAGGTTTTAATCACAATTTTTTGCCAATCTTTTAGCTTACAGGAAAGTCAGCCGAAAACTTATTTAAATTTTTAATCTTATGTAAGAAATTGAAACACAAAGGCTTGATTTGTCGTCGCAAACTCTTCTTTTTGCCTTTTTGATTGTTATTTCACAAACTGTTTTATTTCATTTCTGACTATTGCTGAGATGTTATAATCTTTTTTAAAACAGCTTAGAACCAGAGGAAATTTTTCTTTTAGTATCAGTATATTAACCTGTGAATATTTTTCTCCTTTGATTATTGTTGGTTCATCGGCACATAGCTTTTCTGATATCAGGTAATTCCTGAGAGCTTTGATTTTGTTATTTTTGACGTTAAATTTAACGTCAAAATACTTTTTAGCTACTACTGCGCCATAAAGTTGCTGAAATACATCTTCTGCTTTCTTTTTTTTCCAACCCCTGCAGGTGGGTCCACCATAGAGTCCTGCGCTGGAACGGGTTATTTTTGCTATCTCTTTTAAACCGTATTCTTTAAGTGTTTTTCCGCTTTGTGAATTATCTACTATGATATCTGCTCCCTTCGCGATGTAGCCTTCCGTTACCCCATCCGAACTTATGATTTGAACCATTTCGTTTTCTCCTTCGATGAGTCCTCTGATTTGAACTACGGGATTTTTGTTGCCGTAATTGGAAATATAGGCTCCGTTTTTCATTATATAATCTTTTGTTATATTAATATATTCGGTAAAGCATAAAATCGGTTTTTCTCTTTTTTCTTTGAAAAAATCGGAAAAATCCTCGATAGGAAGATTCTGGGGAACAGCCGCTACGATTCTTGTTTTACCGTATTCCAGGTCACCGATTTTGAAAATATTGTTTTTGGTATTGGCTATACTTTCTTCGGTAACCCAATCGTCACCGACTATTGCTACATCTAAAAATCCTTTATTCAACTCTACCGGAGCGCTCTGAGGTCGAACAAGATAAGCTTCGATTTCCGGGTCATTCAGAATTCTTAATTTTTTGTCGGATTCGTTTCCGGGTTCATATCCTCTTATTTCATATCCCGAATCGACAAGTAATTGATGGGTATTGCCTCTATCCTGTGTATTTAAACTTCCTTTGGGAAGCCCTAATTTAATTGCTTTTGTTTTCATATTTCGCTAAAAATATAGTAATCTGAATTCTTTTGTCAAGCGTTTCATTCAAGAACGAAACCACAGATTGCACAGATTACCACAAGATTATACACCGCAGAGGCTGTGCCAAAAGTAATAATTTTTTTTGTAGGGCAAACCTTTAGGTTTGCGAAACGGTTAATTGCCAATATCTTAGCACGGCTAAAGCCGTGCCCTACGAGTGCAATTGAGAATTTTGACCCAGTCTCTGCAAAGACGCAGAGAACGCAGAGAAAAATAAAAATATCTGTGTTGTCAAAAACCCAACTACCCGATCTAAAAAAAGATTTTCACGCAGAGCACACGGAGACACAAAGAGAAAAATTGTTGTTTAAAAACCCATTTTCCACATCCCGAAAAGAAACATAAAGATTGTACCCTGAATGGTTCTTCCTCCCTACAGGGTAGACCCAATGGAATAGAGGTTCTCGCATGGTGTTCTCCTATTCCACAGGGCAGGCGAATTATGACAGGATTTTTATTTTTTAAACCACGAAAAACACGAAATACAATAAACCCCGCCACCCCCAATTAAATTTTTGTCTTATAAAAAATATACAAAAAATTCTTTAAAAGAAATTGCCACACTGTTGGATAACAAAAAGCAGAGTTCTCAATGAAAAATAAAAAACAAATTAAACCTTTATATTGATTTTGTTTTTTTGATATCCTGGTATCTTTGTGGCTAATTTTTCTGCACTTGATATTTTATATAAATTATATATTCTGAATAAAGAAAAAAGGTTAATCAGGAGGTTTAATTGAAGATAGAATTTTTCGGAGCTACAAAAGAGGTTACAGGAAGCAAATTTTTGTTAAGTTCTGACGACACAAAAATACTGGTAGAATGTGGTCTTTTTCAGGGAAAAAGAAAAGAAACGGAAAAGAAAAATCGTGAATTTTTATTTAGTATTGAAGACATCGATTATATGCTTCTCTCGCACGCTCATATAGATCATTCGGGAAATATTCCGAATCTGGTCAAAAACGGATTTTCAAAGAATATTTATACGACTCCACCTACTGTTGATCTCTTAAAATATCTTCTTCTCGATTCAGCATATATTCATGAGAGAGACGCTGAATATGTGAACAAAAAAATAATTAAGAAAGGTGAAAGTCCGATCGAACCTTTGTATACGTCGGAAGACGCAGAGCGTTCACTTACCCTTTTAAAACCAAAGACTTACGGTAATAAGCATGAGGAATCTATTACTTTTGAGTTTTTTAATGCAGGTCATATATTGGGTTCGGCTGAGATTTTAATGGAAGTAGAAGGAAAAAAAGTTCTCTTTACGGGTGATCTGGGAAGAAGCAATCTTCCCATAATAAAGGATCCCGAAGTACCTGGTAAAGTAGACATACTTATTATGGAAAGTACCTACGGCGACAGGTTGCATAGAAGTATAGAAAACGCGAAAGCCGACCTTGAAGAAATATTAAAAAGGGCTATAAAAAGAAGAAGTAAAGTTATAATTCCTTCGTTTGCGTTGGAAAGAGCCCAGGAAGTAATATATGCTGTAAATTCACTGATCATAAACGGCAGAATACCCGAAATACCCATTTATGTGGATTCGCCCCTTACTGTCGAAATAACTGGTGTTTTCATGAAACATCCGGAATATTTTGACAGGGAAGCGTACAGGATGCTCCGGGAAAATCATATCTTTAATTACGGGCAGATAAGTTATATTAAAGATGTGGAACAATCTAAAGCTTTAAACTACAAAGAGGGTCCCATGATTATAATTTCCGCTTCAGGGATGTGCGAACACGGGAGAATATTGCATCATTTAAAAAACAGCATCGAAGACGAAAGAAATATAGTACTAATCGTAGGGTATCAGGCGAAAAATACGCTTGGAAGAAAGCTCGTCGAGAAACAGGAAGAAGTCAATATTTTCGGGCAACCTTATAAGAGAAAAGCAGAAGTGTTTATTCTAAATGAATTCAGCGCGCACGCCGACAGAAACGATCTTATCAATTTTGTAGAGGGGGTTTCTCCCGAGCATATTTTTCTGGTACACGGCGAAGAAGATCAGATGGAACCTCTCGGGGCTCGTTTGAGAGAAAAGGGATATAAAGTCGATATGCCGGAAATACCTGGGACGTCTTACGAAGTATAAAAGAAGTGATTAATTTTTATTATTGACTTTTGTTCGAAAATTCTTATATTAATAAAGGAAAAAGGAGGTGTAGTATGAAAAAATTAAACGTTATCGACATTATTGCCCTGATTCTGTTGATTATTGGCGGATTGAACTGGGGGTTAGTGATATTTGGTTTCAACTTAGTTACAGCTATATTTCGAGCAAGCGTTATAGTAAATATCGTATACGCTCTTGTCGGAATATCCGCTATCTACGTCGCTATTATTATGGGAAAATTGGGCAAGAAGTAGCAGAAAGTTAGTTTCATATTACAAAACGGGTGATTTCTAAGTCACCCGTTTTTTTATATCTTACCGCAAAGGCGCAGAGCTCGCAAAGAAAAAATTGTTGTTCATGACCCAACCCAGCACCTAAAATATTCACATGTAGAACATGTAGGAAATGTAGTGT
>CAZSEX010000016.1:5834-38554 GCA_964606065.1 uncultured bacterium
GACCCAACCCAGCACCTAAAATATTCACATGTAGAACATGTAGGAAATGTAGTGTTTTGTTTTTTTTAATATATATGAGATTTCTTAATTCCATACAAAAAGTCATTGCGAGTTTGGCAGCATGCTATGTTTAGGCGAAGCAATCTCAAGAATTGTAGGAGCGGCTTCCCAGCCGCGATTTTCGGGATTAGAAAATCCCTCCTACAAAAAATGCTTTATTTTCACGATATAATATTTAGATTGTTCCACCCATGAAATAGCACGTCTTTCTCTATGTGTTTTTTTTAAACAATTCGTGCTATTCGTGTGATTTGTTGTTTCTATTTTTGGGGTTGGGGATGGGTTTTAAAAAAACCACACTATAAAGTTTAGTGTTTTTAGTTTATTTCGCGGTTAGATAAATCAGTTTTTTTGTGGTTCAATTATTTTGCAAAAAGAATTTCGAATTGAGTTATTGTTTTATTCCGAGTAGAATAGGTGCGTGATCGGAACCAATTACATCAGAGAGGATGATAGATTTTTCGATTCTATTGATTAAACCTTTCGTTACAAAAAAATAATCGATTCTCCATCCGATGTTCTTTTTTCTGGCATTGAATCTGTAAGTCCACCACGTATACACACCGGTCGCATCCGGATAAAAATGTCTGAATGTATCTATATATCCTTTTTCTAACAGTTTATCGAGCCACTTTCGCTCTACAGGTAAAAAGCCTGAAAATTTTTCATTTTCTCTCGGATTTGCCAGATCGATATCTCTATGAGCTGTATTGAAATCTCCGGTGATTATAAGCTCTTCTCCGTTTTTTTTGAGATTTTCGCATAATTCTAAAAAAGCGTCGTAGTAATCGAGTTTAAATTGAAGACGCTCTTCACTGCTTTTTCCGTTTGGAAAATAAACATTGAATAAAGTAAAATCAGGGTATTTTAACCGTATAAGCCTTCCTTCATTATCGAATCTTTCTGTTCCGGTGCCAAAACCAATTACGTCGGGTTTTTCCTTTGATATGACTAAAACCCCGCTGTATCCTTTTCTTTCTGCCGAATTCCAATAAATATTATAACCTTCAAGATTAATAAACTCTTCTAACTTTAGCTGAGTTTCTTGTGCCTTTATTTCCTGTAAACAGAGTATATCGGGTTTTTGCTTTTCAAACCATTCTTTAAAACCTTTTTTTAAAATTGCGCGAAGTCCGTTTACGTTGAATGAAACAATATCCATTTTTATGTAGTATTAGCCATAGAGAAAGTAGGAAGATGCGTGAAACTGATAAAAAATCTTGAGATAATCTGCCTGCCCTGTAGGGAGGCACGACCATTCAGGGTGTAATCTGGGGTTAATTTTTAAGTCTTTCAAAGTCTAACCTTTAAACCTTTTACCTTTAAATATTCCTTAACTTCCTTGATGCTTAAAATACGAAAATGAAAGACCGAAGCGGCTAAAAGAATATCCGCTCCGCCCTCGACTACTCCCCGATAAAAGTGTTCGAGAGTTCCCGCTCCCCCAGAAGCGATTACCGGTACCCTTACGGCGTCGGAAATCGCTCTTGTAAACTCGATATCATAACCCGTTTTTGTCCCGTCTCCGTCCATACTTGTAGGTAAAATTACCCCGGTCCCGAGTTCTTCACACTGTTTCGCCCATTCTACCGCGTCTTTTCCTACGGTTTTTGTACCTCCCGAGATTACTACCTCGAATCCCGAAGGCATTTTTTTGTTTCTTTTTCCATCGATTGCTACCGTTACTTTTTCTGAACCGAAAGTTTTCACTGCTTCTTTAATTAAATCCGGATTCTTTACCGCGGCGCTATTCATAGATATTTTATCCGCGCCTGCTTCGAGAACCAGTTCAATATCATCCAGGGTGGAAATACCGCCTCCGACTGTTAGAGGGATATCAATAACAGAAGAAACGTTTTTAACCCATTCCAGACGCGTTTTTCTGTTTTCCATGGTCGCCGCGATATCCAGCATGGCAAGTTCATCCGCCCCTTCTTCCTGGTAAAAAGCGGCGTTTTCTACAGGATCGCCTACCTGTTTCAAATCAATAAAGTGAACTCCTTTAACCACTTTACCATCCTTCATATCCAGACACGGCATAATTTTTATTTCATCCATATATTACTCCTTCTCTATTTTTCAAAATTCTTTTTTCTCAAATATGCTCAAGACAATGTTATTAAACTATAATCATATGTCAAGTAAAAACACTTTTCAAGAATCGTTTATCCTGATTTTAGATTTAAGATTTTAAAAACGAATTTCCACTCCGCCCGCAGGTAATATCGGCAGCGAATAATAAGGTTTTACTTTAAAATTGTTTTCATATTCTTCGCCGTATTCATTATAATATCCCATTACATTCTTTCTATTATATGCATTCCAGATTTCAAAATAAAGTAAAGTTTCTAATCCAAAAAGAGTGTAATTGGAATTAAACCTTAAATTAAGTTGATGGAAAGCCGGATACCTTTGTGAATTTGTTTCTCCTTTAACAGGAATCCAGAAAGTTTCTGAAGAATCTGTAACAGCAGCTACTACAGGTGTATAAGGATTGCCGCTCGCGTATCTGAATTGTATGCCTAAAGAATATTTTTTGTTAATTTCCCAATCAAAAACTGCGGAAAACATATGGCGCTTGTCAAAATCGGCGTAGTACTCGATATCATCAAGGAATTCTTTTCGCCTGGATAATCCGAGAGAGTAGCTTAACCACCCATTAAAAAATTTTGAATCTTTCTTTAAGAAGAATTCTATACCTCGAGCATATCCTGTGCCATCGTTCGAAAAGTTTTCAAGTGTATCGACTGTAATCAGGTCATTGTAATTTTTTTCGTAGAGTTCCACCCAGCCCTGCAAGCTTTTATTGAATTTGTGTCTTAGCCCCAATATATAATGCTTTGCTTTTTTTGAATCGAGAGTATTTTCTTTTTTCGCGACTCCAACGCCCGGATGCTGTGAAAACGAACCTGTCGCGGCGCGTAATTCGGTTTTAGGAGTTAGCTTATATTCTAATGAAAATCTTGGAGAAGCATCAAAAATTTCATTCAGATTCCAATAGTCGAACCGTATTCCTCCGGTAATAGAAATACGATCTGTAAAACGCCAGGAATCCTGAATATAGTAAGATGCCGACCATGTTGTGTCTTTTACCTCGTAGATTGTGGTTTGTGTTGTGGGGTCATCGGGATCAGCCTCAAAGTCTACCAGATCGATCGGTATATCTTGCTTCATATCGTAAAGACCTAAATCTAAATTGATTCCCGTTTTTACTGTGTGTGAGTGATTTATGTTACATGTTAAATCTTCAATAAATCCGTAAGCGAGAGCATCTATATCTGAATTCGCATTTTTGCCGATTTCATATTTAAATACTGTTTTTTCTCTGGTTAAAGCGCAAACAGAATATAAATTTTCATTAATTATACTTTTCCATTCCAGAGTTTGTGTATTTAATTTGCCTTCGTCGTATATCCTCGTTGGCATTCCTTTTTCAGACTCATCGGCAACAAAATCAATTGACTCATAAGAGGTAAGTCCCGACAAATAGATTTTATTGGCTGGATTCGGTTCATAACCGGACTTGAAATTACCATCCCAGAAATATGGAACAGGGAATGAAGCGTTTTCTCTTAAGATAAGGTCTATATAAGAACGCCTGACGGAGAATAAGAAAAACCCCTTGGAGGTAATTGGACCTTCAAGTAAACCCTGCATATTTATAAATCCAAAAGAGGCAATACCCGAGAATTTTTCTCTGTTACCTTCGCGAGTGGTTATATTGAAAACCGACGATAAGGCATTTCCATACTTCGCAGGAAATCCTCCGGTTTGAAGCTCTATATCCTCAATGACATAGGAGTTAAAAACCGATTTCATTCCTCCAAAATGCCATGGCCAATCCACAGGAGTCCAGTCGAGCAAGAACAAGTTTTCGTCGGGATTTCCCCCTCGAATATACAAATGACCGGAGGAAAAAAGATCGCCCATAGAAGTAATGCCGGGTAAAGTAGGAAGCACCCTTATAGGATCTTGCATGTGCCCTTCTCTTAAAATTAAGTCTTCTTCTTCTAACACGTGGTCACTAACAGAACTTCTCTCAACCAATCTTTCACCTGAAATAACCACACCCGGTAAGGGAATTGCTTTTTCTTCGAGAACTAAATTCAGGGGAATAGCCCTATCTTTATAAACCTCAGTGTCGAAGGTATCCGTCTTATAACCCATCATTCTTACAATAATCTTTTGAGAACCGACAGGCACATTTTCAATTATATAGTATCCATTATCGTCGGTAGCATCGCCCATCCCGGTTTTATCCACTAAAAGATTTGCCCCGGGAAGAGTCACCCCCGTTTCTTCATCGGTCACACTTCCGTAAACAGAACCTGTTTCTTTAGCAAAAGTTTCTTCCGATGTTGTTAATACGCCTGAAATTACAAATAAGATAAAGAGAAAATTTTTCATTACTTACCTCACTTTTTCTGATTGTCTGAAACAGTCTCTTTTATTTTGAACTTTATACGAATTCTATTCTTTGTCAATATTAATAGTTCGCCCTTGACTTTAGTACCTTTTTTTTGTAATTATCTCCTATGAAAAAGAACATTACCTTAGTTTTGCTCGGTTTCGCGATTATTATTCTTCTTTTTGTGGTTATGGAATTCAAACCCGAGATCTATATGCCTCTGGAAAGATTTCTTTATGACAGGAGAGAATTTTTCGAAATCGACGTTACCCGGGAAAGAGAAGAAATCGTTATAGTGGATATAGACGCGGAAAGTGTTAAAGAGCTTGGTAGATATCATAACTGGCCCAGATATTATTTCGGTAGAGCTGTGGATATTATTTCTTCGCAGAAACCTTATGTTATAGGATTGGACGTAATATTTTCTACTCCCGATTCGTTGAGTGATTTCGCCGAAGAAATATATTTAACTATGTTAGAAGAAGATTTGAAAATGGTTTTTTCCCGGGAAGATTCTGCGGAAATAAGGGAAAAGCTTAAAACTTTTCTTACTTCTTTTTCTTTTGATTCTTATGTCGCACAATTGATAAAAAAAGCCGGTAATGTGGTTCTCGCTTCTTATTTAAATAGAGATAGCACGAGCCGACCTTCATCCGATATGAAAGAATATTATCTTAGCAGGATCAACCCTCCGGTGAATTCAGAACTTATTTTTGAAGGAATAGTAACACCGATTTCGGAATACTTAAAGGCGGGTGCTTTAATAGGATTGGTTAATGATGTTTTTGACCCGGACGGTATAAGAAGAAAAGATCCTTTGTTTTTCAATTACAGAGGCAATACCCTGCCTTCTTTCGCTCTGGCGGTAGCTACGAGAGCGGTGAAAGATTGGAATTTTAAAGATGGCAAGTTGAAAATTTTAGGAAGAGAGATTTCGCTCGAAAATAACGCTTATTTAAGAATAAAATATCAGGGAGACGCGGAGACATTTCGGTATGTTTCTTTCAGTGAAGTGATAAAGGAAAATATTCCCGATACACTATTCAAAAAAAAGATAGTGCTGGTCGGCTCTTCCCTTCCTGAATTATACGATTATTCTCAAACTCCTTTTGGGTCTAAATTGCCGGGTGTTGAATGCCACGCCAATGTAATTCATAATCTGTTATTTTCTCGCCCTATAACTACTATATCCCTGTATATAATTGTCATAATATCGATTTTTTTGATTTCTCTTACTTTGTTTTTGGCTAATAAAACCGCTCCTTATATTTCACCCATAATTACTTTTATAATTATTATTGGATATATGTTATTTACTATTGTAATGTATATGAGTTATTTTGTCTCCTACGAAATGTCGAGGCCGATAATTGGTATTTTGTTTGCCTTTTTAGCGGGCATTATTTCCAGAATTTATTTTGGAGAGGAAGAGAAAAAGTGGATTAAAGATCTTTTTTCAAGATATGTTTCAGAAGAAGTGGTAAAGCAAATAATAAACTCTCCGCATTTGAATCTCGGAGGAAAACGCCAGGAAATCAGTGTCCTGTTTTGCGATATCAGAAATTTTACTCCAAGAGCTGAGAAAGAGGATCCCGAGAATATTGTGACTATTCTTAACGCTTATTTTAAGGAAATGTCGGATGTTATTTTTCAATATGGAGGAATGGTAGACAAATACTTAGGAGACGGTATTATGGCTCTTTTCGGAGCGCCCATAATCCAGCCCGGACATGCGGACAGAGCTGTTTCCTGCGCTATAGAGATGCAAAACCGTATTCATTATCTGAATCGGAAAGAAATAATGAAAGGGAAACTTCATCTGGAAATCGGGATTGGTATAAGCTCCGGGATATCGATTATTGGCAATGTGGGTTCTACAAACAGGGTGGAATATACTGCTATTGGAGATCCAGTCAATACGTCCGCGCGTATCGAGCCTCTTAATAAGGAGTATAAAACGAAAATCCTGATATCGGAAAGTACGAAGAACAAGCTCCAGGGAACCTATAAAATCCATTTTGTCGGGAAATTACAGCTCAAAGGTAAAAGTGAGTATACTGGTATATATGCTGTTACTTCCGATTTATCTTTATGGTAAGCATGATTAAATCACGAAACACATGAAAAATAAGGAGGAATTATGTTGTTTTTAATTTTGGGAACAGTTTTGAATTTTTATACAAATGACGTAGTTGTTAAAAGGGGCGACAGTACAATTGTACCTACCATAGGTATGGGTATACAGGATAATGATACAATAATTTCGAATGGTAGTTCACAGGCAGAGATACTTTTTTCGGACAGCAGTACTCTTTATATAGACGAAAATTCTCGTGTTTCTGCTTCGGGTATAGAAAAAAGGTCCGTTTTTATTTCCGTCGGGCGTATATGGGCCAAGATTAAAAAATTAGTAAAAGGAGAATCCTTTGAAGTTAAAAACCCGTTGTCTGTTTCGGGCGTAATGGGAACCGAATTCGAAGTTTTTTATAAGGACGACGAATCAGAAATTAAGGTTATGGAGGGTAAAGTAGCCGCAAAAGATAAACAGAGCGGACAGGTGGTAATTCTAGAGAAAGAAAGAATGGCTAAAATAAGAAGAAATATGGAAATGGAAGTCAGAGAGTTCAAATTAAAAGAATTGAAAAAATGGTATGAATGGAAAAAAGATCACCTGGAATTTTTGCTCATGAAAATCGAAGAAGCTTTGAGACAGGGACGAACAATGCAGGCGCGGAGATTGATGATTCAGGGAAATGTGCTTGCCCGCAGATTAAATATGATTGAGGAGTATAAAAAAAGAATCGAACAGTTGAAGAGTGAATATGAAAAATCAGAGGAAAAACAGGGACTTATAGAAAAGAAGCTGGATAAAATAAATCTTTCCTACCGTCAGATATTTTCCGCGCTTAACAGAACCGAACCAAGATTAACGGAATTAAGTTTAAAAATTAACCGTTTATCTCTTCAAAAAGTTGAATTGGAGAGTTATGTAAGAAAAGATAATGTTTTTGTAGCAAAACAGCAATTGGCTATTATAAATCGCCAAATTGATGAAATAGAAAATTCGATAAAAGAAATAAAGCCGCAAACTATATATGAGTGGCAAAAAAAATTAGACGACGACTATCAATTTTTAGAAAACTTTCAAGAAATATGCGGTATTGACTCACGAACAAGAGGTAGAATACAGCTTACTTCTAAAAATGTGGGAGATTTAAGAGAAAGAGCGCGTAGAGCTAAAATTTCTCTTGTTAAAGATATTAACACTTTCAGGAAATTAAAACTTGAGATCATTAACTTGAAGATCGGTACTATCCAGAGATGATTATTGATCGGTATTAGTTATATCCGATCTTTCCCACTCTTCTATAGTTCCTTCGACTACTTCGAATAGCGGGTGAGGTTCGAATTCATTTTTGACGATTAATTCTTCATATCTTATCTTGTCGCGGTTTTTTAATTTATTGAGCAGGTGATTCCACTCATAATCCAGCTGTCCGGCAGTTACGGTTAATTTTGTTGGTGTAAAGTTAAAGTCAATTTTTGTTTTGTCGAATTTATATCCTCTTTTAACCGATTCCCGGTAAACTTCCGATAGATACTGATTGATACAATCAGGCGGTTTATCGCATTTTTTGAAGCGGTGAAGCTGCGGATGATTTTTGTATCCCTTTGTTTTCCCCTCGAATACCTTTTTTGCCAGAAGTGTTTCTCTCCACAGGGCAACCAGTCCTTTTCTATCGAGATATTTGGGGTTTAGAGACCAGATTCTCATTTAACTAAGCTTTAGATATAGTCAGCAATATATTTCTGCTGCTTCTCGGTCCATCGAACTCGCAGAAAAATATATTTTGCCAGGTAGAAAGTCCAAGCTTGCCTTCTGTTATAGGAATTGTTTCGCTCGGTCCGACGATACCGGCTTTCAAATGAGCGTCTCCGTTTCCGTCCTGTCTATCGTGTTTCCAGACGCCGCGAGGTATCAACTTTCCGAGTAAATCAATGACGTCTTCCTGAACGCTTTCATCCCAGTTTTCCTGAATCATAATTGCAGCTGTAGCTCCCTGAGCGTAAACGTTTATGAACCCTGATTTGACTTTGCTTTCTTTAACGAAATCTGCCACCTGAGAGGTGATGTCGTATAATCCCTCTCTGCTTTCTGTCGAGATTGTTATAGCCTTTTGCATTTTTTCTCCTTTTCGATTTTCACATATAGAAATTATAATTTTTTTAAAATTAATCAATACCCAATTGTAACCATGCCAAATAGCATAAATTACTGACAACCCCCAAAATTTCTGTGCAAAAGAAATAGAATCCAGGTGTTGTAAGGTTTGTAAGAATTTTTAGGCTGTTATTAGCTATTCATGATTATTTATAGAATCAGAGGTATTGCCATCCGAGAAAGATGTGGTCAATTTCCCCGGCGGTTATCGTTCGGGGTACCGCTCCGAAAAACCGCAGTCAGTTTCCCCGGCGAGGAAACTGCTGCTTGTCTCTCAACCTCGCTCCTTTTGACTTCGTCAAAAGACCGTGCCCGCTCGGTTTCCGAGGCATTTTTCTTGAGCAGTACCCGCTCACTTCCTGAGATTTAAAAACCGAAAAATGTGCTCTCTTACCCTCCGAGGTGCTTTCCTGTACAGCACTCCTTGCCCATTTTCGCGTTTCGCGTTAAGTAAACAATGAAACCATTTATTTTATTTGTGTGGAAAAAGATTTCCGAGTGTGGAGTGTCGAGTACTGAGTTAAAAAATAACTAAATTCTCTACATGTTCTAAATGTGAATATTTGGGTTGGGATGGGTTTAAAACAACAAAAAATCTCTGTGTTCTCTGTGCTAATATTAGGGATTGGAATATGGAATTCAGGCTTTAGTAAAAGAACAGATAAAAAACCTTTGTGCTCTTTGTGAACTTTGTGGTTCAATATTTTTTTTGGTAGGGATGGGAAAGTAAAAAAACATGTTGACAATCTTTAATCATAAATTATAATCAAATAAATGAAAAGCATAGGTCTTACGGGTGTAATTGTAGATAAAATATGCGGATTTGGGCAAGAAAGAGAGAAACCTCAGAAAATCTCTATCGATGTTTCCATAGAAACCGATTTCAACACTGTCGCTGAAGAAGATGATCCATCCGCCGGTATAGATTTTAGAACAATCTATACCCTGATAAAAACAGGTTTGGAAGGAGAAATTTACACTCTTGAAAAAGCGGCACTTTCAATCTGGGAACAAATGAAGGGCCTTAATAACGTTGGAAGGGTAAAAGTTACGGTAAAAAAACTAAATCCTCCTTTTAAAGATAATGTACAAAATTCCTGGGTTACGGTGGAGAAATGAAGAAATGACGGAAGCATATCTTTCTCTCGGTTCAAACATTGGTAATAAGAAGAAAAATTTACTCGAAGCTTTCTCTCGGATTTCTAAACTGGGTATTGTTAAAGGTTCACATGTCTATAGGACGGAACCCTGGGGGAGAGAAGAGTGCCCGGAATTTTTAAACGCGTGTGTTTTTATAAAAACCGAGTTGAATATAAGGGAACTTTTCGATAGTCTTTGCTCTATCGAAGAAAAAATGGGAAGGAAAAAACGAGAAAAATGGGCTAACAGAATTATCGATATAGATTTACTCCTTTCGGGGCAAACAATATTCAAAAACACATCCCTGGAAATACCGCATATTTATTTAAGAGAAAGAAATTTTTATCTTAGACCTCTTTCAGAAATAGCTAAAGAGGAAAGGGACCCGGTTAGCGGGGAAAAAATCGAAACTCTTTTAAATCTTTGTTCGGATAAAAAGAAAGTATGGAAAGCTGGGAATATATTGCGATTGAAGGTGTAATAGGTGTGGGAAAGACGACTCTGGCAAAGTTCCTGTCTCAGGAATACGATTCGAAATTAATTCTCGAAGACATTGACGGAAACCCTTTTCTTCCTCAGTTTTACGAGAATACAGGAAGATACGCTTTCCCCACCCAGATTTTTTTTCTTCTTTCCAGGTACAATGAACTCAGAAATTTAACTAACAGAGATCTTTTCACCAGAAAAATAATTTCCGATTATACTTTTTATAAAGATAGAATATTTGCATTAATAAATCTCGAAGACAAAGAAAAGATTTTATATGAAAAAATTTATAATCTTCTCGATAAAGATATTATAAAACCGAATCTTATAATTTATCTCCAGGCGAGCCTCGATACCTTAATGGAAAGAATAAGAAACAGAGGAAGAAGTTTTGAAAGAAGAATAAGTGAGGATTATATAAAACTGCTCATAAGTTCATACAACGAATATTTCTTCCATTTTCAAAAAAGTCCGGTTTTGATTTTAAATTCTAATGAATTCGACTTTTTAAATGAGCCTTCACATCTTCAACTGCTGAAAAAAGAGATTTCCTCTATAGAGACCGGAATAAACTATTTGTCTGTTGTACAATGAAAGTTTTCAGAAAAATAGAAGAACAACAAAGTTATTCTTTAATCAGGAAATACAAAAATATTAAAGTGGCTCTGGTGCCCACCATGGGATTTCTGCATGAGGGGCATTTAAGCCTCATAGATAAGTCGAAAGAATACGCGGATGAAGTGGTTGTCTCTATTTTTATTAATCCGACTCAATTCGGAGAAGGAGAAGATTATGGAGAATATCCAAGAGACGAGAAAAGAGATTTGAGGTTGCTTAAAGAAAGAGAAGTCGATGCCGTTTTTATTCCGGAATCAAGCGAAATGTATCCCGAGGGTTTCAAAACTTTTTGTGAGGTGAAAGATCTTTCCGGAAAATATTGCGGGAGGAGCAGACCCGGTCATTTTCGCGGGGTGGTTACCGTTGTCTTAAAACTTTTTAATATAACACAGCCGGATTTTGCCGTTTTCGGAGAAAAGGATTATCAGCAATATGTTATAGTAAAAACAATGACCGGAGACTTAAATTTACCTGTAAAAATCATTCCGTCTCCGGTTATAAGGGAGAAAGACGGACTTGCCATCAGTTCCAGGAATATTTATCTAAATAGAGAGGAAAGAAAAGAAGCTACCGTTCTTTCCGAATCTCTAATTATGGTCAGGAAAATGGTTGAAAAGGGTGAGTACAAAGTAGATTTTTTAAAGAAAAAGATGTATGATTTGATAAGGTCGAAAAAACACGCGAGAATTGATTATATTGAATTTGTGGATACAGAGACACTTGGAAGAGTTGATGAGGTGGAAAAACCGACGAGAATTTTAATCGCGGTGTGGATTGGTAAGGCGAGGCTCATCGATAATATGGAAGTAAAACCGTGAAAACATTAACCACAAGATTACACGAGATTATCACAAGATTGCCCATCACCCAACCCAATTGTTGTGTTTTTTATTTTTCAAAGAGTTTGCTTTACCCAGGTGTGGCGGAGAAGAAAAGTTCAATGACGAATAAGAGACAGAAACAATTAAAAATTTTGTATCCTTTGTAGTTCAAAATTAGATATTATGGCTACTTTAGAGAAGAAAATTAACAGGGGTCTAAAAGTATTTATTGCGCTCGTCATTATAACCATGTTGGTGCTATTGATTTTTAGTGATCCCAATCCGGAGAAAAAATTCAGCTTTAATATTATTAACAGAATCACATACGCTTTCAAACAGATGGAGCCCATTTATCTTTTATTTTGTTTTCTTTTCTGGGTTGTTCATATATTTCTCGATTCTTTTCGAGTTACCCTGTTATCGCAGGGTGTTACTGGTAGATGGGTTAGTTTAAGAACTTCCGCTGAAATTATTTTAACCGGAGCTTTTCTTGCCGCGGTTACCCCTTTTCAAACGGGAGGACTACCGGTCCAGTTGTATTTATTAAAAAAAGAGGATGTATCGTACGGAAAAGGCACTCTTATTATTCTCCTTCGTGCCATATTTTACGCTATAATGATGCTTATAATTTTGCCTTTTTTATTTCCTTTTCTTGTGAATCAATACGATGCCACCTCTATAAGAGTGTTGTCAAAGTACAGCCTTATCGTTTATCCAATAATAATATTGATTATAGCGTTAGCGTTAATAAAACCGAATATTATTAAACGGTTCTTGTATAAATTGGCTTTTTTCGGAGGTAAAAAAAGGAGAAAAGCGGCAAAAGTAATTCATAGATTATTTAAGGAAATAAAAGAAATGAAAGACGGATTCTGGCATTTTGCAAGAGAGAAAAAGTGGCACTCCGTGGCCAGTTTTCTACTGACTTTTATAGCCTATATTCCCTATTTTTTTATTGCTCCTTTACTTCTTAAAGGAATGGGTATAGATGTATCTTTTATAAGAATTGTTTTTCTCCAATTGGTGGTAATCCTTTTTACTTTTTTTTCCCCGACACCCGGAGCGACCGGTATATCCGAAGGTGTTTTTGCTATTATGTTCCTGGGAATAGTCGGAAAAGGTTTGCTTGGAGTATTTACCATACTGTGGAGATTCTTTACTTTTTATCTTTCCGCTCTCGCTGGTGGAATAATAACTCTGCATGTCTTAAAATTGGGAGAAGTGGATATCAATGATAAAGGAATTTAGTAAGAAGAACTTCCGCAGAGGTATAAGGTTATTTATTTTCTTATCCATAGCGGCAACCGCGATAATTCTGTTTTTAACGGTAAGCGAAGAAACGATAAAGCAGTTGAAATTAATGTCTCCCTTATTTTTAATTTTAACTTTTTTCTCCACAGTGTTTCGATTTATATTCGATATATGGAGACTCAGATACATTGTTAAAGCTCTGGGGAAAGAAATAACCTGGAAGGGAGCTTTTTATTTTACCATGGGAGGATTGGCGTGTGGAGCGATTACCCCTATGCAAATTGGAGGGATCCCTTTTCAACTTTATATTTGTAAGAGGGAAGAAATAACGATTCCGGAAGGTACCGCTGCTATCTTTAGCCGTGGTTTCCTTTCTGCGCTCGTTCTTCCTTTCCTTTTACCTTTTATCTACTACTACAGACAATATATGACTTCAGGAATAATGAGCGCCATTGTTAAATATCTTATAATTTTTTATGGAATATTTGCTTTGATTTTTATACTTTTATTAACTCAAACCCCATGGCTGAAACGCAGGTTCGGTAATAGAGTAAAAGGTATTGTGATGTTCAAACAGGTTTTTACCACGGAGTTTATGAAAAGGAAAGGATTTTTTTTTAAAGCTTACCTCATGACTTTTTTTTCTTTGAGTTTTTATTTTCTTACAGCTCCTTTTTTGATTAGAGGATTGGGAATAGAGGCGCCTTTTTTCGAGGCGACTATTCTTCAGGTGATAATGACATACGCGGTGAATTTTCTTCCAACTCCGGGAGCAAGCGGTCTCGCCGAAGGAGGTGCGGCGGCTATATTTAACCATTTGATGCCAACCCACATTTTAGGTGTTTATGTTATGTTGTGGAGATTTTTTACCAGTTACATCGGTGTAATGGTTGGTGTTCTCGCTATTTCTCGGTTTATTACGGAAAAAAGCGGACCTTTGAGCCACGAAGACACCAGGACACTAAGTTAAGAAATTGTATATGTAATTTGTAAAACAAGAAATCACAAGTGGAAAGACAATTTGGGGTTTAGGATTTAGTAAAAAATCAAAAAGAAATCTTTGTAGTACTACCGGTCAACTTTTTGTTTTTTTTGCAAAAAAATGTTGGAGTTGTCATTACGAACTATTCTTCTTTGCTCGTCGGGAGTGAAGTAATCTCTCTTCTCCTCTTGAGATTGCTTCGCCCTGGTTGAGCGAGGAGATTGATTCGCAATGACGGGTTTATCGGAACAGGGATGTCCCTCCTACAATAAAAATCCTGTAAATCTGCGTTTACCTGTGTCCCATTTAGGGGTTGGGTAGGGCAAAGCAACATATTTTTCTTTGCGTTCTTTGCGTCTCTGCGGTAAATAATCTTGTGAAATCTCGTGGTTTGAATTTGGTGGGTTGGCGGGGCGGAACTTGACTTAGCTTGATTCTTTTTTATATTAAGAACATGAAAAAGTTGTTATTGTTGATTGACGGATCATCGCTTGCTTATCGTTCCTATTATGCTTTTATCAGAAATCCTTTACGAACGTCTAAAGGAAAGCCCACTTCGGCAATTTTTGGTTTCGCCAGGGGTTTAAAAAAACTTTCAGAAGAGCTTAGTCCCGATTACGCGGCTGTTTGTTTCGATCTTCCGGGTCCGACTTTCAGAAAAGAAAATTTCGCGGATTATAAAGCCAAAAGAAAGGAAACGCCCGAGGAGCTTGTTACTCAGCTTCCTCATATAAATAATTTATGTGAATTGGCTGGTTTTCCCGTTATTACAAAAGAAGGTTACGAGGCGGACGATATAATTGCCACTCTTGCAGAAGAAGCCAAGAGCGAAAATGTGGAAACCATTATATTTACTCTCGATAAAGACTTGATGCAGCTCGTCTCGGACAGTGTAAAAATATTAAATATGCACAGTTCGGGAGTAGAGTGGTACGATAAAAAGAAAGTGGAAGAAAAGTTCGGAATTCCTCCGGAAAAGATAAACGATTTTCTTGCACTCACCGGAGATGCATCAGATAACATACCTGGAATCAGGGGTATAGGGAAAAAAACAGCAGCGAAATTATTAAGAGAATTTAACTCTTTAGAAGGAATATTCTCAAATATTGATCGGGTAAAAAACACCGGAATAAAAAATAAGCTCTCAGGTAATAAAAAGGAAGCAGAACAGTGGAAGGAGCTGACAAGATTGGAAAAAAATGTGCCTATTGCCGAGAAACTGAGCGACATTAAATACAAAGGTCCTGACCCCGAGAGGTTAAGAAACTTGCTGAATAAGTTCGAACTTTATTCCCTTATTAAGGAATGGCTCGGGTCGGAAGACAATCCGCAGGGTTTTAATATGGTGTCTTCCATAAAAGCGCAAGAAGGACAGCTCGTATCTATATATAATAGTGATGATAGGTTTTATATTTCTGTGGGAGAAGAAATCGAGATTATAGAAAAGAATAAGTTGAGGCTGAAGTTAATAGATTTTGAAAAAAATCCCCTTATTTTGGAAGATGCAAAAAAATTTGCTCGTTTAATTGGATTTTATCCTGAGAATAAAATTTCCGATCTTTCTATTATGCATTATTTGCTTTACCCGAACCGAAAGAATCACTCTTTGCCGCGGATACTTTTGGAAATGGGAACGATTTCCGAAGAACCCGAAATAATGTCTTTTTCAATGAAAAGGGTTTACGGAAAACTGGTTGAGGAATTAGAAAAAAATGACCTTTTGAAAATTTATGAGGGAATTGAAGAACCATTAATTTCTGTTCTTTATGAAATGGAAAAACACGGATTGTTGACCGATAAGAAATTACTGTTTGATTTGCAGAATTCTCTGGAAAAGAAAATAAGAGAAACTGAAGAGACAATATATGGGCTTGCGGGAGACGAGTTTAATTTACGTTCACCCAAACAGCTGAGTGAGATTTTGTTTCATAAACTCAAATTGGCTCCTGTAAAAAAGACAAAGACAGGTTTCTCGACCGATTTTGAAGTGCTTAAAGCTCTTACAGGAAAACACCCTATAGTGCCCGAATTAGTCAATTTTAGAGAATTGGATAAATTGTTAACCGCTTATGTTGTTCCGCTGATAAATTGTGTGAATGTGGAGACAGGCAGAATTAATCATGAGTTCCAACAGACCGTGGCTGCAACCGGCAGATTAACAACTACAAGCCCCAATCTTCAGACCCTGCCTGTGAGAACAGAAACCGGAAGAAAAATAAGAGAAGCGATCATTGCTCCGGAGCATCATTTCATCCTTTCGTGTGATTATTCCCAGATAGAACTGCGTATTCTCGCCTATATTTCAAACGATGAGAAATTGATAAATGATTTTGAGAATAATCTCGATATACATCTACAGACCGCGTGCAGGATTTTTGGAGTTGAGCCTGAAAGTATTATTCCCGAAATGAGAAGAAAAGCGAAAGCGGTAAATTTCGGGATTATTTACGGGATAAGTCCGTTTGGACTTTCAAAACAACTCGGAATAACAAATACCGAGGCTGGAAATATAATCGAAAAGTATTACAGTAATCATCCGGGAGTCGAGAAATGGCAAAAAGAAACCATTGGAAAAGCAATCGATTCGGGATTCGTGGAAACAATTTACGGGAGAAAAAGGAGAATTCCCGAATTGAAAAGTCAGAGGGAAATGGAATACGGAAAAAGGATAGCTATAAACACACCCATACAGGGTAGCGCAGCGGATATAATAAAAAAGGCGATGATATTGATAAATAAAAAGTTAAATAATAACAGATTAAAGACAAAAATGATTCTTCAGATTCACGATGAACTTCTTTTTGAGGTTCCGCTGAATGAAAAGGAAGAAGTATTAGAGCTGATAATACCCGCTATGGAAGATGCGGGAAGTTCTGTTAAAATTCCTTTGAAAGTGGATTATGCATTCGGTAAGAATTGGAATGAAGCACATTAAATTTCAGGATAAAAGTGTTAGAGGGAAAAACGCACTTGATTTAAAACGTAAACAATTTACATTTTTCATATTTAATTTCCAATAAAAACAGAATTTGTAGATTAAAATATGTGTTTTTAGAGATAGATTGAAAGGAGGTTTTAATGGATGTTGTCCTGTTGATGCTCGTTTGTTTTCTTGTGTTTTTTCTTGTTTATAAGTTTTATGGAAATTTTATTTCCAAGAAGATATATAAGTTACGCGATGAGAATACGACTCCCGCGCGTGAATTTGAGGATGGTATCGATTATGTTCCAACACGGAAAGAAATTATATTCGGTCATCATTTCACTTCTATCGCAGGAACAGGCCCCATTGTGGGGCCCGCGATTGCAATAATATGGGGATGGGTTCCGGCAATAATATGGATTGTCGTGGGTACGCTGGTAATTGGGTCGGTGCATGATTTTGGTTCTCTTGTTCTCTCTTTAAGAAATCAGGGAAAATCAATTTCGGGAATAACGGGTAAGTATATAAATAAAAGGACTCAAAGAGCGTTTTTTTCTATTGTTTTTCTCGAGCTTTTGATAGTAATAGCTATCTTTGGTCTTGTAATGGCAGTGATTTTCAATATGTTTCCGGCTTCTGTTTTTCCGGTATGGTTTGAGATACCATTAGCTGTCTGGTTGGGGTGGATGGTTTATAAAAGGAAAGGGAACTTAGCTCTATATTCTATTATTGCGCTTATTCTTATGTATGTTACAGTAGTAATAGGGACAATGATACCGTTTACAATACCGGGAGTCGGAATTATACCGGCAACAGGTATTTGGACTATAATTTTGCTTATTTACGCGTACATAGCTTCTATGCTGCCGGTTTCAACTTTACTTCAACCCAGAGATTATATAAATTCGCATGAACTTTTTGTTGCTCTTTTTCTTCTATTTGTGGGGATATTTGCGTCCGCTCTCGGCAATGCTGATTTTCATATTGTGGCTCCTGCGATTAACCTTGATCCTTCCGGGGCTCCACCCGTTATTCCGTTTATATTCATAACTATCGCATGTGGAGCTATATCAGGGTTTCACTCACTCGTTTCTTCGGGGACTTCAGCAAAACAAATTATGAAGGAAACAGACAGTCAATTAATTGGTTTCGGAGCAATGGTGATGGAAGGAGTACTGGCTACTCTTGTTGTTATTGCGGTTGCTGCGGGTATAGGAATAGCATATCATAACGGAGAAGGAAATCTTTTGAGCGGTATTCCCGCCTGGACAGCTCATTATTCTTCCTGGGCAGCAGCGCAGGGTTTGGGTTCGAAAGTTTCAGCTTTTGTTATCGGTGCTGCTAATATTGTAAGTTCAATAGGAATTCCCAAAAGTGTTGCAATCGTCATTATGGGTGTTTTTGTGGTCTCCTTCGCGGGTACTACTCTGGATACAGCAACCAGAATTCAAAGATACGTTTTATCTGAATTGTTCGGAGACGTCAAAATTTTTCAAAACCGCCAATTCTCGACGGCTGTTGCCGTCATAACGGCGGGACTATTAGCTTTTGCTACCGGTGCCAGCGGAGAGGGGGCGTTAAAACTCTGGCCAATGTTTGGAGCAACGAATCAAACTCTTGCGGCACTGGCTCTTCTACTTATAACTGTATGGTTGAAAAGAAAAGGTGGTATAAAATTTTTAATCTCCGGTATACCATGCATATTTATGGCGTTTATAACAACCTGGGCTCTTGTGATAAACCAGATTAATTTTATTGGTAGTCGAAACATTGTACTCTTAATTCTAAATCTGATAATCCTATCGCTGAATTTGTGGATAATTATAGAAGGAATGATTGTAGCGGTAAAGAAAAGTTGAATTAATAGTTTATTAATTAAGATGAAGGCTATCTGTCTTAAAATATGTAGAAAAATAACCGTTAAAGCTAAAGAATTGTTTTGTAGTATATCTTTTTTTGAGAAAGGATTGGCCACTCAGGTAATTGAAGTAGAGCTGATTCAGCTGGAAAACATATTCGCTCTTTTACTATTCGGATGTTTTGTGGGTTTGCCGGCTCCTCCTGTCCATTTAACTTTAGAATTGCTTCCAAAAATGGAAAAGGAATTAATAATAATGATGAATAGAGTTTTTGCTTCAAAAGACCCTTTAGGGGAATTATTTTCTACTCTCGACATTACCTGATGATCCCTGAAATATATTTCTTTATGGGAAAAGGAGGTACAGGAAAATCGACATGTTCTGCCGTATTTTCTGTTCAGCAATCGAATAAAGGTAAAAGAGTTTTAATCAATTCCATTGATCCGGCGCATAATTTGTCTCAAATATTCGGTAGAACGTTGTTTCACAAGTGTAACAGGGTAGAAAATAATCTCTACGCGAAGGAAACGGATTTAAATGTATGGAAAAAAAAGTATCTTACTTCAATCGAAGAAGAAATGAGATTAGCTTATAAGCATCAAACGGCTTTTAATCTTAATAAATATTTTAAAACCTTAAAATATTCACCCGGACTCGAAGAATACGCAATGATACTTGCGATAGAGGATAATTTGAAAAATAAAGAAAATGTGGAGATAGTAATTTTCGACACTCCTCCGACTGCTCTATTTTTGAATTTTATATCATTGCCATATTCTTCTTTGAAATGGCTGGAGCAGCTGTTTTCTCTAAGAACTCTTATACTAAAGAAAAGAGGAACTATCGATAGAATACGTAGAGGAAATAAACAAAAAGAAAAAGAAAGTGATATGGTTTCGGAAGGAATAACGAGTATGATTTCCAGATTTAAAGATCTGTCGGAAATTTTTAGATCGAAGAAAAGTCATTATACGATTGTAATGAATCCTGATTCTCTTTCCTTTTCAGAGTCGCAATCGATTGTTAATCATCTGGGAGATTTGGGTATAAATGTTGAATCAGTGATTTTGAATAAATATGACGGGCAGAGAATTTTTTTTGAATCGGTTGTTTCAACCTTCAGAGAAGCCAGGGTTGTAACTCTAAAAAAAGAAGAAGAAGAGATTGTGGGGTTGGAAAGACTGAAAGAGATTTCGGAACCGTGGCGAGCACCGAACTAATATTTAACCCAGCGCGGTAAAACCGCTAAAATTTACCGCAGAGCTCGCAAATTACATCTGTAGGAGGGATTTCCCAATCCCGAACCAAAAGCAGAGCAAAGAAGAGAAGCGCTTTCTTCGGTAAAATCTCTTATTTTTTTTATTAAGAAAGCGGGGTAAACCCCGCTTTCTTAATTTCTTATTTATAGGCTTTTTGCTTTACCTTATGAAGATCATCTTCTTGGTTGCCATGAAATCGCCCGCCTGTATTCTGTAGAAATATACTGAGTTTGAGAGCTTTCTCCCGAATTTATTACTGCCGTCCCACTTTATTTCATGATAACCGGCTTCGACTTCTTTATCTATAAGAGTGTGTACAATTCTTCCTAAGCAATCGAAAACCTGTATACAGACTTTAGCTTTTTCAGGACATCCATACTTTATTACGGTTTGTCGGTTAAATGGATTGGGGTAGTTCTGTTTTACGAAGAAGACCTTCGGGATTTTTTCTTCGATTCCGCTGCTCGGGACATGCAGATGCGCGGGGACGACTAATTCCGGTTCATCGGGGTCGTTGCTGGCAATAGTGATAGCGGCATAATAATCTCCAGCTTCTAAGTCGGTAGCATCGAAAGTTATTTCTACTGCTGTGCTGTCAGCTGCAGAAATTGTTCCCGAAACGGAATCTATTCCTATCCAGTCAGGAATGAGGCTAAACTCGATAGCATAATTATCCTTAACAGCCGCTGGACTTATAAATAGACTATCTACGCCTGCATTCCCCATTCCCATGGTTTCATCAGGGCTTTCAATACCGAACCCATTGGGGTCATCGTTAGGAGCTGTGAGGTATTGAAACTTAATCCTGTTGGAAGTTTCATAGAAGATGACCTCGAATGTCTTATAATCTCCACTGGGGCAACAATCAGGTATGCTGTTGTATTCAATTACAAGATATCTGTTGGGAGCAGTTCCGAAGGTCTGGTATCTAATATAAGAAGCAGAAGGAGGATATAAATCCCTCGCAAAAGGCGCAATCGCTCCTTCATAACTATCCACATAAGGTACGTTACTTGGATACCAGTCATCGGAGCCGTTAAAACTCAACCAGCCGTTGGAACCCACGCCGATTGTGGTGAAATCCGTACCGTAATAATTAAAGGTAAAACCAAGAGGAATACCTGTTTCGAAGTCGTCGTCAGTTAAGGAAATTGAAGTACCTCCGCTAACGTCAATCCAATTAAAGGTTGGTCCATCTGGCTCGTCACTGTCTTCCCAGCGGTAACCGAATCCATCGGGCCCACCTTTGCCGATTTTCATCAAGGAATATTTGCGGGTGTCTTTTTCTCCTTTCTTAATTTCTACAAGTGGGATCTGTTTACTTTCTTTGTTGCAACTCCTTTCTTGCATTGTTTTTGAAGATACGATTGGAGTGGGATTTTCAAGTATAGTTTCTCCCACGATTGATATGTCGAAAACAAGATCGGCGACACCCGTATTGTAAATAGTCAAAGTGTGAATAGCTGTTTGACCTTGATCTAAGGTATCACTCAAGGAATCGGGAGAAACCGATATATCCGGCGGTTCTAAACACTCTCCGAGTAGAGAAACTGTTACCGTCGGTTCATCCATATCATTACTTGTGATAGTTAAAGTCCCTGTGATTGTACCTGTCGCGCTCGGCGTGAAGGTTACCACTACTTCCTGGTTTTCTCCGGGATCCAAGTTAAAGTTAGTTATGTCTACCGTGTAATCGGGATTATCGGACGAAATATTACTCACCATAAGTGAATCGGTGCCTTCATTTGAAATAATCAATGTGTCGGTAGAGGAATAACCGGTAAAGACTATACCATAATCCAGCGTATCTTCCGAAACAGCGATGTCAGGAACACCGGTTACGTGTAAATGTGCGGGGACTATGATTTCCGGCTCATCCGGGTCATTGCTGGCAATGATTACATCTGCATAATAGTCACCGCCATTTAAGCCGGTTGCGTCAAAAGTGACTTCTATTTTTATAGAATCGTTTGGTGGGACCGTATCTATATCAGGTTCGTATGATAACCAGGCTATAGCTGGTCTACCCTCGACGAGATAGACGTAATCGTTATCTTGACATAAACACCAGAGGTCACCGTTATTATCAATCTCCAGACCGGCACCCCAGTAGCCGTCTCCTTCTCCGGGTGCCTCAAATGACTGGATGATTTCTCCACTGGCAGGATCTACCTCATAAATCATATCTACGGAAGTATTGGTAGCTATCCAGAGTGTTCCAGATGGATGCCACGCTAAACCTGATACACCTTCGAACGGGATAGCTCTTATTATTTCACCGGGGTTAACCCAGGAGAGCCCCTTGATAAGATATATAGACGAGTAATTCCAGCCGCCAACCCAGAAGCAGTCGGTAGAAGGATCATAAGCCAGACCTCTTTGCGAAGATACGTCCCATATATTGTCCGGGTCGTGTATAGAATTTATAACACTCCCGGTGGCAGGATCCAACTGATAGATACCGTTATCACCACCAACATTCACCTGCCATAGATATGTTCCATCCCATGAAAAGTCACCGTTCCATGTTCCGGCCCATGAGCAGGCGAAGTCAACCCCTGTAAGTTCTCCATCGACAGTAACCTGGTAATCCCGGATTACTGAAAGATCGGAAAGCCATACGTCTGAGCCATCGAATCCTACACCCCATGGGTTTCCAATTGGTGCCGGCCACGAAGTAATAACCTCGCCAACATTTGTTGGTATCCCTTCATTTATTTTTCTATGCTCCTCGAACAATCCCTCAGTAGTCTTTGCATTGAAATCATAGCCCGGTAACCTCTTCATTGGGGACATTGCATTCAAGGAATTCAATCTCGTATCATGCTTGCTCGGATTTTTTATCGGTCGAATACTTGCAAAGTTCGTTGTTGAATGTTCTTCAGTGGTCTCAGACATTATTTCAAAAACCAGATTACTTCCTCCCGTGTTATAAATTGTTAACCAATGGGTAGAAGTCTCACCCGTAAACAGACTGTCACTCAAAGAATCGGGAGAAACCGAAATATCCGGCGGTTCCAATCCTTCGCCTTCTAAAAAGACAGTCGAGTTCGGTTCGTCTAAATCATTGCTTACTATAGTCAGATTCCCGGTAGATGAACCCTCTGATGAGGGAGAAAATATGACAGACACCGCCTGATTTTCATCCGGAAGAATGTTAAAGTTAGAAATATCCACGGAGTAATCCATATTGCCGGACGTGATACTGCTGACTTTCAAAGTATCCGTTCCGTTATTATTTACAAGCAGTTCCAATGTGTCGGGATAACCTATGTATACAGTATCAAAATTCAAAGTATCCGGGGTAAAAGATATATCCGGAGTAGATACAGACACAGAAAAATAGCTGATCCAGGTGCTATCGTTTTCGTCAGCTGCGATAAGCTCGAAATTAATGACATGATTTGCGGGGCACCCGGATGATACCTCAAAATCGAAGGCATCTAAGCTGTTCGCAAGCGAATCGGCTAATATATCTCCGAAATTTTCGGAAGAGTCTGTTACAGTAACGTAAGAATCTTCCGTACGGATAATTCCGGAGACGCCGGTTGCTTCACCGGACCCCACATTATGCACAGTTAAAGGTAATTCTATACTTTCACCGGGATCTACGTTTCCGTCTCCATTTCCTGAACTCTCTATTACTGTGTATCCCTCAAAAATAACCCATCCCCCTGAAGGAGAGATAACTTCGACACTGTCTTCAGAGGGAAAATAATTGTTTTTTGTAACCGTACAATGCATTGTACCGAGAGAAGCGGGTGCAGGAGACAAATTCAGGGTAATATCCCCGAATGCATCTGTATATCCTCTTGCGTAAACTTCGCCTTCTTTGTAGAGGCAGACGAGAGCTCCCTCAACATCAGAACCTCCAGAGGAAACATTAACGGCAAAGGTATTTGTTCCAACAGGTATTGTAGGATCATGGTTAGCCGTGAGTTCTTGGGGGATGTCTGTCCAGAGCGGCATTTGAGGATCTCCAAATAGATTTAATTCATAAATACACCATGCCCAGACAGATAACCATGTAGCCTCAGAAACATATCCGTCTTTCGATAAAGCGTGGGCTACACCGAGATGGTCATGATAAGAATAATTTTCGCTGAATATTTCGTGGTAAAAACATGTATCGATATGCTCCGAGGGCCCCATCTCAGGTGGCATTCCCCAACCGTATCTTGAGTTCATGATTGAAAAACCCCCGCCTGTACTCGGAGTTAAATAATGTTCGGCAAAACAATCTCCGTAAGGGACAAAGTCAAGCGCGCCCGTCAAACAGGCTATCGAATTGTGAACGCCTAATAAACTGTCATTGCCCAGAGCATCCAAATCGTCGGAATCAAAATAAGCGTCTTCATAATAGGTGTATACACCATATTGATTTCCGTGTCCCACAAGATGAGCAAAACCGAACCCTGCCTTAACGGAATCCACAAAAGCCGTGTGAGTTAAATTCCCATACCTTTCATACATCCTTGTGATTTGCCAGTCTCCTGGTACCATATCGGCAATCGCTTCCTGAGTGATCATCCCGTCATAGTCTTCATCAGGCCATAGATAAGCCGCGGGGAGAAGTATCTTTTTTTGATAGCCGGATGGCGGCCTTTTTTCATAGGTTAGAATCTTTTTAACAAAAGTTTCTGTCTGAGAAACAGTACGAACGGGTGCTCTTCCCACAAACACATCCGAGTATAAATCCACATCGTCGGTCGATTCGCCATATACCCCGTCGCCATCGGCGTTCCAGTCACCGTCAAGATCTGAGAAATAAAGGTCTGATGGGATAGTGTCGTATTCGTCTCCATCGACAAGTTTATAGTAGACATTTCTGCGCGGGACAATTTCCTGTCCCCATTCGTTGTCACACTGTCCTCCCAGAAGAACCCAGATTGTTCCCCAGGAAGAATTGGCGTCTATTATGAAATTCCTTATTCTTTCAGCGTTATCCGCCCCCATATAATTGTCGTAGATAGAATCCAGGGTGACTACTTTTGCGGGAACACCTTTCTTTGTTTTCCAATCGGCGAGTTCCTGAAAGGTGGAAGCAAGAGAATCTACTGTTATTATTACGTATTCAATTGTATCCGGTAGTAAATCCAGACTGTGGTTAAATCCAACCGGAGGTTCAAATATTCCTATATCTTCGGGATTGAGAATTAAATTTTTAACTCCTTCTTTGAATATTTTGTTTTGTTTTTCCGTTTTCATTTTTAACAAATGAGCAGTTGTTTCATAGTTAACCCTGAGCCTTATCCTTGAATAAAAAACTAATTTCCTTTCGGCTGGTATATACTGCAGAGGGTAAATATGCAAATTGGCGAGTCTGTATCCGCCCATTGAACCTGTGTGGGGGGAGTCGATGATTTTTTCAGGATAAGGAGCATCTTGTTCGTAAACTTCTTTTTTCGGTTCGACGAAAGGGAAAACCTTACCTTTTATAAACGGTTGAGGATGTTGGGTGGGATAAATTTCATATTCACCGGGGATTACTTCCTTCTCGAAAGAAATGATTTCAACATTTGTTACTTCAGCATTTTGAGGAATTAAAACGGAAACAGCGGCTCTCGGAAGTGATGGCTCGCCCACCTCTGCAGTCGATTTGCAGCCTTTAAGCCTGACTAAATCGTATCCTTCGATTTCAGAGAAAGAAAGATCGTTTACATTAAAATCGATTTCCTCTTCTAATATACCCGCGAACGCAATGAGATTAAACATGAAAAAAAACGTACAAAATACTTTAAAAAGAAAACCTTTAAAATACATTCCAACCTCCTCTTTAAATATTTTTTTAACGGTTTTTTTTCGCCTTTTCTTTCAAACATAGGTGTAAAATATATAATATGATTATACTGAAAGAAGAGAAAAAGTCAAGGATATTTAATTTTTGTGTTGATTTTTAAGTTTTCTGCTTTAAATGCTTCTGTAAGTTTATTTTTTAGCCTTTTGAAGTTTGATTCCTTAAACAAATGAGAGGGAGCCGGAGAGTCTGATGCGCCAAAACCTTCTACATAATCTAATTTTTTAGAGAGAAAAATTGCCAGGTCCTTTTCTTTGCCCGGATTTGAACATTCCGTGAAAAACCACCCCTTAAATCTACAATAAGGTATTATAAAATCGATATGCCAGTGTTTGTTTTTTACATTTCCTTTTTTTAAATTTTTTATATGTCTTTTTAAACGATGAATTCCGGACATGGCTGATCCAACATAGGCATAGTAGGCTTTTTCAAAAGTAATTTCCCCCATATTTCCTACCTTAATATTTTTTTCTTTTTCTATTTTCAATAACAGAACATAAATCCCTTTCATTGTTTTACTGCTAACTTTCTTTATTGAACCACAAAGTTCACAAAGAACACAAAGTTTTTTTTAAATCATGTTGTCCTTCTTAAAGATTCTTAAAAACAAGATAAAAAAGTTGGGTTTGGTAGGGCTTTTGTGCACTCTGTGGTCTTTGTGGTTAATACTGTTAAACAAATACGCATTCCCTGAAGAGTTGTACGGCTTCATCTTTGGTGAGTGTTTCTGCCCTTCTGTTTAAATCTATTGAGACACCTTTTGAGTTATAATCCAGAAGGTTGTTTTTAAGTGTTTTTCTCTTGAAACGAAAAATGTCTTTCAGGAATTTCTCAAAAGCATTGTCGACTTCGATTGTCGGATTACCTTTTAGTGTTCCCTTTATTACCGATGAAAACACTTCGGGTCTCGGAAAGAAAGCTTGGGGTTTGATTTCAAATTCACATTTGATATCATATAGAATATTAAATAGTATTGAAAGTGACGAGTATGCTTTATTTCCCGGTTCAGAAGTAAGTCTTTCAGCGACTTCCTTTTGAAGTATAAAAACCCATTTTTTTATTCTGTTCCTATTGTCCTTAATTTTTTTTAAAATCGGGATAGAGACGGAAAAAGGTAGAGCGCCTGCGACAACTTCCGGAAAAGAAGAATCCAGGTTTATTTTCAGAAAATCATCGCAAATAACTTTTACACCTGAATTTTTTAAATAACGGTAAAAATCGGGGTCTATTTCTACCGCAATTACTTCAAAGCCTCTATTTTTCAGGTGTCTGGTTATAATACCCAGTCCCGGTCCTATTTCCAATATTTTTTTACCGTCTGCAGGGGATAAGAGAGTTGCGAACTTTTTTGCAATGTTTTCATCTAAAAGGAGATTCTGTCCCCGGGTTTTACTCAGATTTTTATCCCCTAAGATTTTTCTTATCTCTTTTACTTTCATATAGTCAATTACGGATTAACTTTTTTTTGAAATAATGGATATCAAACTCTATTAATTCATCATAACCCTTTGTATAGTCTCCGCCTGCTTCCCAGAGTATGAATCCGTCAGAATCGGATTCGGAAGCGGCTATTAACTGATTTAAAACGTATTTTTTGCCGAGTCGCGATCTTTTCCAGGTGAATGCTTGAAGATAAGGAATTATTTCTATGTTTTTCTCAGGTACCCTTTCGTGGGCTTTTTTAACCGATTCATAAATTAAAGAGTATGTTCTCCATTCTTTTATGGAATCGTTCATAAAATCATCATGAAAATGAGAGGGGTATAACATCGGATAAACTGCGTCCACTCTTTCAGCCATTTCCTCTAATCTTTGGCCTTCTTTTGCCAGTTGTTTTGCCCAAACCGTATATCCATAGAAGGTAAGAGATATTCTTTTATCTTTCGGTTTTATTTCCTTTACCATATCTAAAAACTTAACGATATTTTCCAATTTTTTTTGCCAGTTTTTATATGGTCTTTCACATGAGGGATATCGAATATAATCAAACTGTACCTCATCGAAACCAGAATCGAAGGCTTTTTTCGTGATTTCTATGTTATATTCTCTGACTTCCGGGAGAGAAGGGTCTACCCAGTAACCGCATTTTTCCTGGAACCAGATATTCCCGGAAAAGTCTTTTAAAGCCAGCCCCCCCCCGTTTTTAAGAGCCATAGCTTCATCTTTAAAAATACACTGTCTGGCAATCAAAAAAATCCCTTTTTTCTTAGCTCTTTTGATGAAATCCTCATAAAGAGAAAATATAACTCTCCCCCTTTCATCTTTTACATCGAGAACGGCGGCATTTACAAGATTCAGATCCGCCATTCGGAAGAATTCATCTACTTTATACTTTGAATAAAAAATTCCCGGGGCGAGATAAACGCCCCTTATTATAATGGGTCGTGTTTCAGGAACCGAAGGGATGTCTGACGGAGAAAATGCGAGAATAAGAAAAGGTATCGGCATGGTCGTCATTGCGAACTGTTCTTCTTGCCTGTCTTATGTTTACCCCGTGAAATAGAAGTGCTTCCATGCAGACCGGCTATTTCACGGGGTGAACAATCCCTTCGTGTGTCTTGGGATTGCTTCGTCGTTTCACTCCTCGCAATGACAATTTTAGTTGGCGCGTTTTTGCGTGAGCGCAATGAAACTTTCATTGTTTATATTTTATGAACAAACAAACCAGATTTCAATTTCGGTTCGAACCAGGTGGATTTGGGAGGCATTTTGTTGCCGTTGTCCGATATCCTGATTAACTGTTCCATCTGAGTGGGATACATGGAAAAAGCAACTTTGAATTTTCCCGAATCGACCAGTCTTTCTAATTCTTCTAAACCTCTTATTCCACCTACAAAATCGATTCTTTCATCCTCTTTAGGATTTTTTATCCCCAAGATAGGGTCGAGAAGATTTTTCTGAAGAACCGAGACGTCGAGCGAATAATAAGGATCATGTGCCGGGAATGTTCCTTCTCTGGCTTTAAGGTGATACCATCTTCCGTCTATATACATGCCGAAATTATGGAAGGTATCCGGATTTAATTTTCCTTCGACCTTTTCTATGGTAAAGAAATCTTTAACTTTACCAAAAAATTTATCCTTTGTCAGGGAGTTAAGATCTTTTATTACTCTATTGTAAGCCATTATTTTTAATTCCGTGTGCGGAAAAACAACCGCGAGAAAGTAATTGTATTTTTCTGTACCTCTATGATTCGAGTTCTCTTTCTTTTTTTTGGCTCTAACGTTGGATGCCGACTCGCTGCGATGATGGCCGTCGGCTATATAAAGGGTTTCCACTCTGTTCAGAATTTTCTGGAAATTTTTTATAGTGTTCGCGTTGTCTATTTTCCAGACTGTATGAAAAACGTTATCTCCTGTTTTAAATTTGTAAAGGGACTGAGTTGTCTTGACTCTATTGAAAACCCCGTAAATTTCCTCGGTTTTTTTTGTATCATAGTACGCAAGAAATATGGGACCGGTATGAGCTCCCACAGTTATGATGTGCTTGGTTCTATCATCTACTTTAACTTTTCTCGTCGATTCATGTGTGCGAATATTTCCTTTGTCGAATTCGTCGACAGAAGCGAGGCACACGAGTCCTGTCTGACTGTGACCATTTTCATCCTCTTCGTAAAGGTAAAAAGAGGGTTGTTCTTCTTCTATGAGATATCCTTCTTTTATCAGCCATTCAAAATTTTCTTTGCTTTTTTGATAAACTTTTTCATCGTAAATATCGATGTCGTCCGGGAAATCGATTTCCGCGTTCACGACGTGGAGAAAGCACAAAGGATTATTGTCCGCGAGAGCCTTTGCTTCTTCTCTTGAAAGAACGTCGTAAGGCGGAGATGAAATTTTTTTCGCGTATTCTGCTTTAGGTCTTAAAGCTCTGAATGGTTTTAATATTGCCAATAATTCCTCCCGGTTAAATTCAACTAAAAACTTTTATAGTTTATACGAATTTATGAATATGTCAACGGGGAAAATTCTGAGAGAAAATCACCGCAGAGACTGTGCCAAAAGTAATAATTTTTTTTGTAGGGCAAACCTTTAGGTTTGCGAAACGGTTAATTACCAATATCTTAGCACGGCTAAAGCCGTGCCCTACGAGCGGAATTGAGGGTTTCACAGCCTAAGTTGAGCAAAAAGGAAGAAAAAATGTAGCATTGGAGATTGTCTCCAACATTCGGTGGCGGAGATAAACCTAAGAAACAAACTATAAAACTAAAAATCAAAAAGTTGACCGGTAGTTCTGCAGAGGAGAAAAAATAAGTCAAAAAAACAACTCTACGTGTATTTCAATGGTATTGAATCTGAGATCCGAGTTATAATTTTTTGGTTAAGAAAATTGCCGGGAATTGAAAAATGAAATGAAAATCCTTTTTTATAACTTATCTTCTGATTTTTGCGTAGCATTAGCTTCAAGAAATTTTCCTCAAAAGAGGGACCAGATGGTGTAGGTTACGGTACAGCTTGATGTCCCGCCAGTCGGATAAGTCTCATCCCCATCGATTGAAACCTGATAATTTTGATACAATTCTTGCCAACCTTTGGTATTCCCGGAACCAAGTCTAATCAATGCCGGAAAAGTAGTAAAACTTGTCCACGAACCTGTTTCATTGCCGGCTTCGTCGGCTTCAACATACTCAATGTCAGCAAGAGCTATTCCGCAATCAGGAAAAGGGTCCCCATTTCCTTCAACAAATAACATCCAAAATGTGAACCCCCCTCCACCGGCAACTCTATATTTTATCGTTTGATGTGGAAGAGCTGGCGGAGCGGTAGGCGCAAAGGATTCAGGAAAGGAGGCTGGTGGAAATCCAGCCATACTATTAAAATCCCAGGTAACTGAAGCGCTGGTTATTTCTATCCTGACATTTGCCAGGGCCCGGAGAGAAACATCTACTTTTACAGTAGTTTCGTTACCTCCGACCGCTGTTGAGGATATTGCCAATGTTGTAAGTGGTACAAAAGAAAACAGAAAAAAGAATTTCTTCATTTTTTACCTCCTAAAATTCTTTTCTTTCAATTTGTTTTACGGGTTTCGCGATGCCGAAGTTCAATCCTTTTCTTTTCATGCCGCCGGTTAACTGCAGATAAAGGATAAATCCTCTCGGACTCAGGTCATAACCCGGAGGGAAACGGGAAGCCTGAATGGTGTAGTTTTCGGGAACGATATTCTGGATCGAGTATTCGCCGAAAAAATTTGTATAGGTATGTCTGGAGTAATCACCCCTGCTTATGGTTACCTTCACATTAGGGACTCCTTCTTCTTCAGTATCTTTTCTGAAGTTATGATTTTTATCATAATATACAATTCCCGAAATTGAGGAAAGACTGAAAATCGGAAAATTTACCGTTTTAAAATCGACTAAACCGGTTCTTATTTTCTTTTTTAGATTATCCCCGCCTAAAAAAGCGGGAACGCCTTTTATGTCAAGTTCCACGGTGTGTTCCCCTCTGGGAATGGGACCGAATCTGTATTCTCCCATTCTGTTTACTTCGGTTACTTTTTTCCCGTTTAAAATAACTTTTACGTCCCTAAGAGGAGGTTCTTCTTTTTGTCTTTTTCCGTCACTGTTTTCGTCATGCCAGACTATCCCTGCTATCGTACCGAACCCGACTTCTTTAATGGTTCCTCTTTTTGTTAATTCCAGGGTGTAAATCTTCGATTCTGTGGCGCTGTTGCCGGAGATGCTTATTCTGCTTGAGAAACCTCCGCCACTTTCGAAAAACAGAGAAGTGTTATATGTTAATCTTTCCTGTTCCGTCATGTGCCTTAATCTAAAATTCCCGAGAACAGAGGAACTCATTCGAAGAACAGCTCCCAGTGAATATTCCAATCCGTAAATCTTAGAATTTGAAATCGACATTTCTAAAACATTTGATCTCGGAAGGTTTATAATTCCCTGCAATTCAAAACTCTCGTCTTTTCTATTGTAATAACTGTTGGAATATCTAAAACTCAATCTTCCTTTATTATGGAGGAAATAGTAAAAATTCAAATAATTCCTGTAGCCACTATCCCTGTTGCCGCCCCAGTTGATATTATTTGTAAAGCTCGCCGAAAGATTAAATGGGAAACGGTAAGAGAATCCGTTTAATACCTGATTTTGTAAGGGTTCATCCAATCTGCCAGTTTGATAGAGGCCTGAAAAAATATTCAAACCAATAGGAAACTTGTAAGAAGGATTTACGCCCCAATTAAACCTTCCGCCTAAATATTCGATACCCTCCCTGGAAACAAAGCCATAACTGTAGTATCTCATAAAAGAACGAAGAGAAAAGAATCCCATATTGTAAATCAGGTCTTCATTTATAGCAACTTCCGGTTTTTCCACATAACCCAAATCGATATCATTTAAAATTGTAAGAGGACCGAAATTCAGCTCGAATACGTCTCCTAATATTGTGGTAACTCTTTCTTTGTCCCATCTCGAGTTAAGAGTAAATTTATGATTGGGAATAAAGAATTCCATTTCCGAAAAAAAGTTATTTTTCTGAAACGTGGGATAAACTCGAGCCAGGAGATCCCTCATTTTACCCACCCTGAGATTGAACCGAAAATTATCACCCGGGGGAGTATGTCCAATTTCAACACCTCTTAGATAATTCATGTCACCTAAAACAAAATGATAAAATCCGTTATCGCTTCCGATAGAAATGGAATCGTATCTGAATTGAAACCTTTTTATTCCAAAATCATCTCTGTACTTCATAAACAAAAGGTCTGTATTCCAGTTTGCTCCGCCTGTGTTGATCAGATAGTTGGTCACCGAGTATGAAGTTTCTTCATGCCGATAAATATTGTGATACAAATTTGTATAATAGTTGAAAGATATCAAAAAAAATATCATTATCGATTATTCTATTGTTTTAACCCCTTCGAGTATTTTATCTCCGCCGTAATCCACTC
>CAZSEX010000017.1:0-38060 GCA_964606065.1 uncultured bacterium
ATCGAATTTTCCCCTGCCGTGCAGGGCAAGGCAGTCCACTCCGCTGTTCTCTAATTTTTCCGAGACAGGACCCCATCCTTTAAAAGCGAGAACTTTGACCTTATAACCGCGCGTCTTCATTCGTGGCGCGATTAGAGATATCATGTTCTCGGCGCCCCCCAGCGTATAACCAACCGTAACAAAAAGAATATCTTTTACCGGTCTTTTCAAAATGGTTCCCATTCTGCATCTTCCGTAAATACACTGTAGATTTTTCCTTCTTTAAACCATGAATTAAGAGCGTTCTGGGTTTCTAAACTTGTTCTTACCACGCAAATCTCCGTCGGTAAAGATTCAAGAAATACAGACCCGTAGGATTTGTTAAGGACCCGGGTATCCAGGATGATAACCGCTCCCATGTCTCTTGTAGAACGAATCAACCTTCCGAATCCCTGTTTGAATCTTAAAACGGAAAGGGGCAAAACGTAGGAAAAAAAACCGCCGAGACCTTTTTTTTCGAAATAAGCAGATTTGGCGCCTACTAAGGGTTCAGAAGGATTGGGGAAAGGTAATTTCTCTATCACTACAATTTCGAGAGATTTGCCGGGTACGTCGATTCCCTGCCAGAAAGATCCGGTTCCAAAAAGAACAGAAGCAGGGTTTTCTTTAAAAAGTGTTAGTAGCTTTTTTCTTGATTTTCCGAAGCCCTGTATTAAAAGTTCTCTGCCCAGTGCCTCGAAATCGGAATAAACCTGCTGATAAACACCTTTCATGTGTTTGTAAGACATGAATAATACCAGGGTTCCTCTCTCTTGAGGTATTATAATATCCCTTATGAATTGACTCACCTGATCGATAAAGTTTGAATCTCCGGGATCGGGAATATAAGCAGGAACTATCGTTAAAGCCTGTTCTTTAAATTTATAGGTATCAGGAAGAGACACTTCCTTTAACCGTTCGCCGAAACTGTTTAATCCTAAGATATTTTTAATAAAATCAAAAGATTCGCCCACTGTTAAAGTAGCCGAAGTCATAACAAAGGAATCGAGATTGGGGTAAAGAAATTCTTTAAGATAAGGGGTTAAGTCGAGAGGAGCGGCTATAAGTTCTATAGATGAAAGTCTCAAACGATGAGGTATTTTGTAATAAAAAACCCTGTCATCTTCTTCCTGTTCTATTATAATTCTAAATTTCGAGATAATTTCTTTAAACTTCTCTTTTTCGGATTGGTCCTTTAATTCGACTGAAGAAAGAAGAGAAAGTATTCTTTCCAGAGATTCCTGAAGAGATCGCAGCGATGATTTGTTTTCCCCTCTATACAGACCTTCCTGATAATTAATGGAGGAGAGAGCTTTTTCCGCGATTTTTTCAAATGTTTCTTTCGCCGTATCGATTACTTTTTTTATTTCATTGAGGATTTCTCTTTTTTTTAAGTTTCTGGATACGTTGTTGAGGATGGATTGAATTTCTCCAAAACTTATGCTCAATGAAAATCCCGAAGTGGCGGCTCTTTCCAATTCGTGGGCTTCATCGAAGATAACGTTTTTGGCGTTCGGTTTGCCGGTAAAGAAAAGAGCGTGATTTACAAGAATAAGATCGGCGTCTTTCAATCTCTTTTTCATATTATAGTAAAAACAATCCCGGTAATAGGGACATAATTCTTTTTTGCAGGATTCGTCCATTGCTATCAATCCTTGATTTATTTCCCTGAAAACATAGGAAATTTCAGAAAGGTCACCGGTTCTTGTGAGAGAACTCCAGAATAACAAAGCGCAGAGTGAAACGGGTTCGAGGTTTTTGGGTAGTTCTTTCATTTTTAGAAGGCAGAGATAGTTTGAGCGACCTTTTTCAAGAACCGTGTTTACTCCACACCCGATTATTTCTTCGGCAAAAGGAATGTCTTGATTGAAAAGTTGCTGCTGGAGGTTTTTTGTGTAACTCGATATGTATATCGGGTTTTCTTCATCCCTGCTCATCAGAATGCCGGGAATCAGATACGCCAACGATTTGCCTGTACCCGCGGACGACTCGACCAGAAGAAATTCTCCATTAGCCATTGTGGCTTGAACCAATTCAGCCATCATGAGTTGCGAGTTTCTCTCTTCCAGATTTTTATTTTTAAAATACTCTCTTATTGAGGTATGATTTTTGCAAATTTCGTTTCCTCTGTTTTCTCTAAAGTTGACAGGAATTTCAAACGGATAAGGCTTTCTGTTTAATCCCTTATGTAAAGAAATCTCCAGGGCTTTTTTCACAAGCCCGGCTTCATTGCACTTCCCTTCTAAAACCTCTAATTGTTTTTTTAGAAGTTCCGGATCCAGGTTGGTCATTAAGTCGAATATTTTTAAAAAGATTTCACCGGTCATTTCCGCGTCGTCGCTTGCTCTGTGCGCTTTCTCGTAAGGTATTTTGAAGTATTCTACGATACCTGAAAGGCTATGGCTGGAAACAAAAGGGAGATATATTCTACTTAAGTTATATGTGTCATAGGTTACATTTTTGACAGAAAAAGTTCTTTCTAAGAAACTGATATCAAAGGAAATGTTGTGCCCCACTAAGGGTTTATTCTTGATGAAATCTTTGATGTCAGGAATTATTTTATCTAAAGTTGGGCTCGAATAGAGATCTTCCTGTTTTATTCCGGTGAGCATTAAAACATTATCGGAGACGGTCTTGCGCGGATTGATTGTTGCGGTAAATTTTTCTTTAATTTTCCCTTTTTCAAAAAGGACTAACCCCACCTCGATTATCGTTTCAAGTTGAGGATCGAGGCCTGTTGTTTCCAGGTCGATGGCTACAAAAGATTCAATCTTTTCCACGAACGATACCTTTCAATTTTGAAACTTCGTCCGGAGTGAGTTTCCGCCACTCTCCAGTCTTAAGACCGCATAGTTTAATGTTGCCGATTTTTATACGTTTAAGCCGTTCGGCTCTGTAACCGAGCATACCCAGCATCCTTCTTATTTCTCTGTTTTTCCCCTCTTTCAGGGTTACTATTATTTTGTTGCCTTTTTTAAAAACGACTTTACTTGCCTTAAGATAATCGTCTCCGATCCGTATTCCTTCTTCCATTTTTTTTAGCTCTTTCCCTGGAATCCTGGGTAAAGTGACCTCGTATTCTTTTTCAATCTCGAAAGAAGGATGGGTTAATTTATGTGCGAGATTTCCGTCATTTGTGATTAAAATAAGGCCTTCGGATTCTTTATCTAATCTTCCTACAGGAACCAATCCTTTCTCCTCACAAGAAATAAAATCCATCACTGTTTTCCTGCTTAATTCGTCTCTGACCGTAGTAATTACTTCTCTTGGTTTGTTAAAAATTATGTATGTCCAGTTCTGGGGGATTTCGATTTTTTGTCCTTCAAGCTCAACTATATCCTTTTCGGGATTAACCTGAACAAAAGGTTCGGTTACAACCTTCCCGTTAATTTTTACCAGCCCTTTTTTAATCAGGGCTTCCGCTTCCCTTCTGGATACCAGTCCCGCCCTCGCCAAAAAACGCTGAATTCTCATCCTCTATTTTGGGAAGATCTTTTAGAGAATTAAGGAGAAAAGTTTCTAAAAACTTTCCGGTTGTTCCGTATAAAAAGGGATGCCCGAAAATATCTTCCTTTCCGATGATCTTTATTAAACCTGAATCCTGGAGAGTATGGATTACTCCGGAGCTGTCAACCCCTCGTATTTTTTCTATTTCTCTCCGTGTTATGGGCTGTTTGTATGCAATAATTGCCAGGGTTGTCAGAGCAGCCCTGGATAAATATAATTCTCTTTTTCCCGTAAGGCGCTTTATTATTTCTGAAAATTCGGGTTTGGTAAAAAGACTGTATCCGTTATTCACTTTCTTGATAACAAAAACTCTGTCGGTTTCATCATATTCTTTTTCTAAAAGCGCAAGCGCCTTTTCCACATTGCCTGCAGGACAATTCAGTACGCCCGCCATTTTTGCGGAACTTAATGGTTCTGATGAAACAAATAATAGAGCTTCTACCGATTTTTTAATATCTTTAATAATCTGCATATCTCTTCAATTTTTAATATATAACCCAAACAGATAAAAATCAAGACAAAAACCAAACCACCAAAGAAGAAAGATACGATATCGTTGCTTATTTTTTCTATGTAAATTACAGGGGTGGTAGCGGCAGCGGAAATAAAAAACAAACGCAGAAAAAACAAAAGCGAGTCTGCTAAGGCTTTACGGTATGGTTTTATTAGTAGGGCGAATTGGATTATCCCGGAAATCGAAACGGCAAGAGCCAGCCCCCTGGCTCCCAAACTATTTAAAAGAACCACTGCTGACAAAATATTAATTATCATCGAAATGTAGCTTATCTTCATGGGTGTCTTTGTGTCTTTTCTGGAAAAATATACATTGCTTATTACTTTGCTGCCCGCTATAAAAGGTATTCCAAAAAGATAAAAAAGAAGAATAGCAGAAGTTTGTAGTGAGTCTTGAGCAAGAAAAGCGCCACGTTGATAAATAATTCTAACAACAGGCAAACGGACAGCAAACAGAAAAAAAACAGAAGGAATCGAAAGTAAGAAAACGGCTCGGAGCGACGCCAATATATAAGGATATTGGTCGAGTTTGGAAGCCGCTTTTCTTGAAAGTTCGGGTAAGGAAACAACGGCTACCGCCACCCCGAACATTCCCAGAGGTAACTGCATTATTCTGTAGGCATAACTCAGATTGGATATATTCCCGGCAGCAAGCAGTGAAGCCAGAAAAAGAGTGACTGCTACATTTATTTTTGTTGAAGCGTATGCTAAAAAAACAGGAATCAGGAGATGGAAAGATTGTTTCACGCCGGGATGTTTCAGACGCGGTTTTTTCAATTTGATTCCGGATTTAGGAAGAAAAAAAAGCAGAAATAAAAGCTGAATAATGCCTCCCGCGAGAATGCCGAAAGCTGCTCCAAAAATACCAGATTTATTGTGCAGTAAAAACGAGAGTATTATTACTGAAATATTAAAAAAAACCGTGTAAATTCCGGTTATAAAAAAACGATCGAAACACATCAAGACGCCCATAACTACCGAAGCAAGAGAAATTAGTATCAGAAAAGGAAACATTATTCGGGTGAGAGCGACAGCTGCCCGGAATTGTACAGGGTCGCGTTGAAAACCTCTCGCCAGAAAAGAAATTAAAAAAGGAGAAAAAAGTATCCCCAGAGAAACCACAATAATAAGTATTATGGTAAGAGGCAGAAGAAAAGACGATAAATATTCACTCGCGCTTTTTTCCCCTTCTTTTGAGTGGTACTCTGAAAAAACGGGTACAAAAGCCGCGTTCATACCGCCCTCGCCGAAGAAATCTCTAAAAAGATTGGGTATATTAAAGGCAACTCTGAAAGCATCCATCAAAGCGGATGAGCCGAAAAGGTATGCAAAAGCCACTTCTCTTCCCAGTCCGGTGATTCTCGACAATAATGTTCCTATACTGAATCCGCCCACTTTCTTCAATTTCATAATCTGTTTACTTTCTCTTATTTTGTTATAGGATACAAAACGCATAACCAAAGTCAAGGAGGGAAAATTGTTAGAAGGTTGAGACGCCAGGTGATTAATGGGCGGAGTTTCCCTCTTGACAAATTCTCAAAATATCTTAATTATAAAATATCTCTTCGGGGTTGGGTGAAATTCCCGACCGGCGGTGAAAGCCCGCGAGGAGCAATCCTGATTCGGTGGAATACCGAAGCCGACGGTTAAAGTCCGGATGGGAGAAGAGAATATAAGAACCCCCCGGAGAGGGGTGTTTTTTGTGAATAAGTTAGATGAATATTTTTTGAAAAAGACGTTCGAACTTGCCAGGAAGGGAACGGGCATCGTTTCTCCAAATCCTCTCGTAGGAGCCTGTGTGGTAAAAGAAGGAGCAATTGTAGGAAAGGGATATCACAGGGGTGTGGGGACGCCTCATGCCGAGGTCGAAGCTTTAAAAGAAGCTGGTAGTGGAGCAAATGGAGCCACTCTCTATGTTTCTCTCGAACCCTGTGTCCACCACGGCAATACCCCTCCCTGTACCGAAGCTATAGAATCGAGCGGAATACGAAGGGTCGTTGCTCCTATAAAGGATTCCAACCCGCTTGTAAATGGAAAAGGTTTTGAATATTTAAAAAGCAGAGGTATAGAAGTCACTTCAGGAATTCTTGAAGATGAAGCGAAAGAGCTAAATGCTTTCTATTTAAAATACATTACCACTAAAATCCCTTTTGTAATTTTAAAAGCCGCGGTTACTCTCGACGGAAAAATAGGTGACCCCGGCAGGGGAATTTTCAAAATATCGGGTGAGGAATCCCACCTGGAAGTCCACCGTTTGAGAAATCAGGTGGATGCGTTATTAATCGGTGTGGGTACCGTTTTAATAGACGATCCCGCTCTTACTGTACGGAAGGTAAAAGAAATAAAACAGCCTTACAAAATAATAATAGATCCCGAACTTAAGTGTCCTGCGAACGCGAAGATTTTTAAAGAAGGAGGCAAGGTTATCCTTGTGACGATTGATAAAAAAGCAAAAGAAAAATATCCTTCTGCGGAAATATGGCAGTTTGAAGAGAAAGACGGTTTAATAGATATTGGAGACATATTGAAAAAAGCCGGCGCAGAAAAGATTAACTCGATTATGGTGGAAGGAGGCAGCGAAACATTCACTCATTTTGTTCAATCGGGAATGGTAGACAGGTATTTGCTTTTCTTTTCCCCTTCTTTCATAGGCAGAGGGGTTCCTTTAATAGATTCTCCTTTAAAAAGAACCTTTTTGGATGCGAGTGTAAGTAAAATAAGTGAAGATATTCTCATAGAGGTTAACAATGTTCACGGGAATAATTAAGAGCGTAATTAGATTAGAAAGGATAAAAAATGGCAGAGGCAATATGGTACTACATTTGCCGCTTCCTTTTCCCGCCAATATAGGAGATAGTGTTTCCGTTAACGGTGCCTGTTTGACAGTTTCGGAAATATCGGGCAAAACTTATATTTTTAATGTTTCTTCTGAAACGGTTGAAAGAAGTAATCTTTCTCGTTTACATGCAGGCGATTGGGTAAATATTGAACCTTCTCTCGCTACTTCCGATTTACTCCATGGACACATAGTTTACGGACATGTCGACGGAATCGGAAAAATACTGAACATAAAAAAAAGATTCGATTTTTCCGATTTTATTATAGAATTCCCTTCGGAACTTTCAAATTTAATAGCCGAGAAAGGAAGTGTTGCTCTGGATGGGATTTCTCTTACTGTTACGGGAATCGAAAAAAACAGTTTTGAAGTCGTTTTGATTAAGCATACGTTATCTAATACAAACTTTCGATACAAAAAAAGAGGAGATACCGTGAATATTGAGGTCGATCCGCTGGCGAGATATTTGCAAAAAAGCAGGGAGGTAAAGTGACTAAATTCAGTTCTATAGAGGACGTAATCGAAGACGTTAAAAAGGGAATTCCTTTAATTATTGTAGATGATGAGGAAAGGGAAAACGAAGGAGATTTTGTGGCAGCTTCAGAGAAAATTACTCCGGAGACGATAAATTTTATGGCAAAAGAAGGCCGCGGTTTAATCTGCGTTTCCCTCCCCGAGGAAAGGTTAACAGAGCTTGAATTGCCTTTAATGACGACAAATATTACGGCGCGGCACGGCACAGCCTTTGCCGTCTCAGTCGATGCTAAGGATGGAACCACCACAGGTATAAGCGCTTTCGATAGGGCAGTTACAATTAAAAAACTTATTGATCCAGACACAAAGCCCTCCGATCTATCAAGACCCGGTCATGTTTTTCCCATAAGGGCAAAAGAAGGCGGTACTTTAAGAAGAGCCGGACATACTGAAGCTTCCATGGATATCGCTAAAATTGCCGGATTGTATCCTTCGGCTGTTATTTGCGAAATAATGGATGAAGACGGATCGATGGCGAGATTATCCCGGTTGCTGAAAATCGCGGAAAAGTATAATTTAAAAGTAGTCACAGTAAAAAGTCTTATAGAGTACAGGCAGAAAAGAGAGAAATTGGTTAAAAGAGAAACAGAGGTTGATTTTCCTACTCATTACGGCAGGTTTCGTCTTGTTTCCTATGCTAATGTTATAGATGATAAGATTCACATTGCTCTTATAAAAGGAGAAGTCGTAAATCAAAAAGACGTTCTGGTAAGAGTTCATTCGGAGTGTTTGACGGGAGATACGCTTCGTTCTCTGCGGTGTGATTGCGGAGAACAACTGGTAAACGCTCTGAAAGCCATACAGAAAGAAGGCAGAGGTGTTTTTTTATACATGAGACAGGAAGGAAGAGGGATTGGATTGAGAAATAAGCTTAAAGCTTATAAACTTCAAGATGAAGGATTCGACACTGTTCAGGCGAATGAGCAGTTAGGATTCAAAACAGATTTAAGGGATTACGGAATAGGGGCACAAATACTAAAGGATCTGGGATTGTCTACCATCCGTCTTTTGACAAATAACCCAAGAAAAATTGTTGGATTAGAAGGTTATGGGCTGAAGGTAACGGAAAGAATTCCTATAGAAATAGAACCTTCCAAAGAAAATATTAAATATCTAAAAACGAAGAAAAATAAATTGGGACATACGCTTAAAAATGTTTAAGTAAGGAGGTATAATGGAGTATAAAGGTTTAATCAAAGGAAAAGAAGTTAAAATCGCGATTATCGTAGCTCGTTTCAATTCCAGGGTAACCGGGATATTAAAAGAAGGAGCGATTGATTGTTTCAAACGGCACGAAGTCAAAGAAGAAGACATAGATATATATTGGGTCCCCGGTTCTTTTGAGTTACCCATGCTTCTTTCCAGGATTGTGAAAATTAAAAAATATGACGGGTTTCTGGTTCTGGGAGCTTTAATCAGGGGAGACACTCCTCATTTTGAACTTCTCGCTTCGGAGACCACAAAAGGCTTGTCGAGGATTGCCCAACAGATAACAAAACCTGTAGGTTACGGGGTAATAACCGCCGATACAGAAGAACAGGCTTTAAGTAGAGCCGGCATGAAAGTCGGCAATAAAGGCTGGGATGCCGCTTTGACAATTCTGGAAATGATCAATCTGTACAAAGAAATCGAGGAATGAACGGTAAGGGTTCAAGAAGACTTGGCAGAATACTGGCAGTTCAAATTCTCTATCCCGCGAGAATAAATTTAAAATTTTCACCCGATCAGCTCGATAAAGTTATTAGTTTGAATCAACAGGAATATGATGAAGATACCCTGAATTTCGCTAAAACCCTGTTGAATTTAGCAAAAGACCACTTGGATGAAGCGGACAATTTGATTAAAAAAGTTCTTGAGAACTGGGAATGGGATAGACTGTGCGCTATGGATAGAGCCATTTTAGGGATAGCCGTGTTGGAATTACTCTATTTACCTGAAGTTCCGGCAAGAGTGATAATTAATGAAGCTATTGAAATAGCAAAAGAGTTTTCAACCGAAAAATCGGGCATATTCGTAAACGGTATACTCGATACGATAGCAAAAGAGAAAGGGCTTTTATGATATATGGTATTATTTCAGACGTACACGGAAATTTAGAAGCGCTTCTTGCCGTCTTAAAAAGTATTAAATCTTACGGCGAAAAGATAGAAAAAATAATATGTCTGGGCGATATTGTAGGCTACGGCGCCGACCCGGCTGAATGCATTATAATAACCAGAGAAGTTTCAGATGTTATTCTCGCAGGGAATCATGATTTTGCCGTATGTGGTCTGACAGACATAGATGACTTCAACGATTACGCAAAGAAGGCAGTTCTCTGGAGTAGGGAAGCTCTCGATGAAGACCAAATTAATTTTCTTAAAGGATTACCGCTTAAACACAGCGAGAAAAACGTAGATTTTGTTCATTCTTCCCTGCACCGTTCTGAATCATGGAGATATCTTTCCGGAACACCCGATACATATATAGATTTCCAGATTATGGAAAAAAAAGTTCTGTTTGTGGGGCATACTCACGTGCCGGTGATTTTTGAAAATGCTGGAGTAGAAGTCAAAAGACTTAATCTTTCCAGGTTAAGTTTAAACCCAAAGAAAAAATACATTATAAATCCCGGTAGTGTTGGGCAACCGAGAGATGGAGATCCGAGAGCTTCTTTTGCGGTGTTCAACGAAAAAAACAAATCTGTTGAAATAGTTCGTGTCGAATATGAAATAGAGAAAGCGCAAAAAAAAATATTGAACGCAGGACTTCCTGAAGTTTTAGCCACCCGTTTGAGCTATGGGGGGTAATTATAATAATTTAGTCTATTGATCTGTTTTTTTAACCCATCAACAAATTCAAACATGTGTTTTTACGGTTTCGGTTAGCACCTTGACAAAAAAAGCGGTTTTTCTATCATAAAGGTATGCAGATAATTTTAGCCTCCTCCTCCGCCAGAAGGAAAGAGATTTTAAAACAACTTGGAATAGAAGTGGAAACTATGATTCCAATAATTAAAGAAACCCTATTAAAAACACCCGTAGAGACAGTAGTGCGCAATGCTACAAGAAAGGCAGTCTGGGCTTCCGAAAACAAAAAAAAAGATGGAAAATCAGTTATTATGGGTTTCGACACTTTAGTTTTTTTGGAAGACAAAATTCTGGGGAAACCGGCTGATAGAAAAGATTCAATAAATATGTTGAAAACTTTATCCGGCAAATGGCATGAAGTTTACACCGGAGTGGTTGTGTTGAAAGACGGGGTTCCGCATCAGGATTATGATAAAAGCAAAGTGAAATTTCATCGGTTAAATAAGGCTCAAATTCTGTATTATGTCGATTCAGGAGGCAATCTCGACAAAGCCGGTTCTTATGGAATTCAGGATAAGAATATGTCTTTTATCGAAAAGATAGAAGGTAGTTTTTCCAATGTAATAGGTTTTCCTTTAGAGGTTTTCGAAAATCTTTTAAAGAGAATCGGCGTGGAGATTCTTCAGGACGGGAATTATGAGCTGGGCTGAAACTATAAAATGGCGGGGTGAATATGTAGAAATAATAGACCAGAGAAAATTACCTCACGAAGAAGTATATGTCGAGATCGGAACGGCAGAAGAAATGTACGATGCGATCAAAAACATGACCATAAGAGGAGCTCCCGCAATCGGTGTGGCAGCAGCTTACGGTATCGCTCTCGCGGCTGTGAACAGCAAAGAGAGAAAATTTATAGAGAAAAAGATAGAATTGATAGAATCTTCAAGACCTACCGCTTACAATCTTTTCTACGCGGCTAAAAGAATGAGAAAACTTCTCGCACGGAAAACAATAGACGCCTCCGTTTTTATCGGTGAAGCGATAAAAATCCATGAGGAAGATAGAAAGCTCACAGAACTTCTCGGTGAAAACGGGTCCAAATTAATAAAAAACAATTCCTCTTATATGACAATTTGCAACGCCGGAGCTCTCGCTACGGGCGGAATCGGCACCGCTCTGGCGGTTTTCTATAAAGCAAAAGAAGCCGGTAAGGAAGTAACCGTTTTTGTTCCCGAAACAAGACCTTTTCTTCAGGGGGCGAGACTAACCGCCTGGGAACTTAAAAAGAATGGAATCAAACCCGTCCTCATAGTCGACAGCGCCGCTTCACATGTAATGAAAACCGAAAAAATAAGAGGTGTCTTTACGGGTGCCGACAGAATCGCGAAAAACGGAGATACGGCAAACAAAATAGGGACGTATTCTCTTTCTTTATCCGCGAAAGAGAACAATGTTCCTTTTTATATAGTGGCGCCAGGCACCACCTTCGATCTTACGTTAAAAAACGGAAAAGAAATACCGATCGAAGAAAGAGACGGCAATGAAGTAACAGAATTTATGGGGCAAAGAACGGCACCAATCGACATAAGCGTAAAAAATCCCGCTTTCGACGTTACTCCTAATAAACTAATCAGTGGCATTATTACTGAAAAAGGAATCATCTATCCCCCTTTTGAGAAAAATATTGGATTAGTTCAATGCTGATTTTTCTTTTAATTCTCGTTGAAGAAGATATATTCAATCCGGTGTTGCCGCCTCCTGAGATAAAACCCGAATTAGAATGGTTTAAGGAAATAGAAGAAAACTGGATAAATGTTGGCTTAAACAGGAAAACAGATTACAACTTAATATCCTTCAAATTTCAAGAGTTGACTTTTCAAAGCCTCAGTGAAAGGGATTTCGCCGACCATTACCACATTCATGCTTCTCTAAAATCATTATCTTACAACTTAGAGACCAGTTATATAGAATGGGATGAAATTCGCTTTTCGAATACATCTGGATGGAAATGGCTCTCAGAAGATCAAAGCTATTTCCTCGGATGGTTTGAGACCTATGGCAACTGGGATTCAATAACCGCCGACCTCGGAGCGCGTTTTTACCAGACATTCAATCCTTTTTTTATCGGCGGATGGGTTAACTACAAGGAAAGCATGGACTATGGATTGATAATGCAGCTTTATTTTTTAAGGGGTGAATTCGGAAAAGAAAGGAAATGCGTTGGGTTTGTAAATGAATACGGGGAGATAAAAATCGGCAGATTCAGAGAGCGTTTTCCGATGATCTTTTATCCCCTCGCGGAATTTTTCCCTGAAGTACAAATTTTTTACGGAACAAAAATAAATTTTTTAGGCTTCAATATTATTGGCGGGAAAAAATATTTTTATGCTGAGGGGAATGATACTCTTAGCTGGAGAGAAGGAAAGGTTTATTTTGCTAACTTAGAGTACAAAAAAGAAAATTTTGGTTTTCAGTATTTTTATCAAAATGAAGGCTCGCTGAGAGAATACGGAGAATTATACGTTAACGTAGGGTTGGGTATTCTTAGATCGCGGTTATGCCTGACCGGGTACCTTACCCCGAAAAAATTTGTCGCGGGAGGATTTTCTCTTTACCTGAAAACAAAAGTCTCTCCTTTTTTTTGTTTAAGGAATCTATCCTGGGTTCCCGGAAGCGATTTTCGGGAACCGGTGTATTATGTGGGAATAAGATATGCTCAGTAATTCTGAAAAAAGAGTACTCTTTTTTATAATTGTTGTTCTTCTTGTGGGGAGCATAGCTGGTTTTCTCCGTCCTGCGCCTGGCGTAAAGCCCGAGAAAATTACATCTTTCCCAATAAGTATTAATTATGCATCTGCCGATGAATTAACTCTTCTCCCGGGCATCGGAGAGGTAATCGCTAAAAGAATATTAGAATACAGGATAAAGAACAAAGAGTTTAAAACAAAAAGCGAGATAATGAAAGTTAAAGGTATAGGAGAAGTTAAATTTGAAAAAATAAAGGATAAAATTTGTGTTGAACATCCAGATAACGTTAAAAATGACTTTAACCACAAAGCGCACAAAGAACACAAAAATATAGACTTTGAAATTGAAGAAAAAAAATAAAATCTCTGTGGTCTCTACTGGTTAAAATTTCTATAAATTGGAGGTAAATATGGAGTTAAAATTAATCGATATAGAACGTCCGGAAGATGCGAATGTTATAATCGGGCAGACTCATTTTATAAAAACCGTGGAAGATATTCATGAAGCCCTTGTCACATCTTTACCCATGATTAAATTCGGGCTTGCTTTCTGTGAAGCATCCGGCGCCAGACTCATACGTCATAGCGGTACAGATAGTGGACTGGAAGAACTCGCCGTAAAAAACGCCGAGAAAATCGGAGCGGGGCATTCTTTTGTTTTGATTTTAGGGAATGCTTTCCCTATAAACATCATGAAATCCTTGAAATCTGTGGATGAGGTTTTGTATCTTTACGCGGCAACTGCCAACCCGCTTAAAGTCATTGTAGCTGAAGAAGGTGAACAGAGAGGTATTCTTGGAGTACTGGACGGAGAAAAGCCGGTGGGAGTGGAAGGCGAAAAAGACATAGTCGACAGGAAAGAATTGTTGAGAAAAATAGGCTACAAATTGTGAGAGATAAATATGAAAAGAGAAAAGGGCACGGATATTTTAGGCTTTATAAGTGATATTATCTACGAGAAAAAACAGGTTGAAGATTACGGCGTTTACTTCACTATCAGCAAGGTTTTTCGGTTTACAGGTAGAGGAGAAATAGATTTTGGCGGAGGAGAATATAAGGAGAGCGAAAAGGAGGAGATAAAACCCGTTAAGCGTAAACCGGAAGACAAATACGGCTGGTGGGAACTTACCGGGGGAGAATATCTGATAGAATTCAATGAAAAATTGCAGGAAGTTCTCCCTGACGCCGGATTGGTCATATTGCAGCCTTCGGAAAAGATAACTTTAAACGGGGCATTCCATACTACAAAGGTAATCGATAAAAAAGGAAAAGTAAAAATCACACTTTATGTCGGTAAAAACGGAATAGACATAAAGGAAAACGCGAGAGTCAGCAAACTTATTGTTCTGGATTAACAGAAAGAATAGAGAAATTTTTTAAAGAAAAATCCGATTAAAAATTTGCTTTGGGAGGATTAATGAAAACAGATAAAGTTTTAATCATAATCGATATGCAGAATGATTTTTGTCCGGGAGGAGCGCTGGCAGTACCGGATGGAGATAAAATTATCCCAATTATAAATAAACTGTCCGGAAAATTTGAAAAAGTTGTGGCTACACAGGACTGGCACCCGAAAAACCATGTGTCCTTTGCCTCCAATCATCCGGGCAAGAAAGAATATGAAGTAATCGAACATGAAGGCATAGAACAGATTCTCTGGCCCAGGCACTGCGTTTCCGGTACAAAAGGGGCAGAATTCCATCCTCGACTCGAAACGAAAAATTTTAATTTGATTTTGAGAAAAGGAAATAATCCTGAAATTGATTCTTATTCGGCTTTCAGAGAAAACGACAAAAAAACCTTTACCGGTCTTGAAGGTTATTTGAGAAATTGTGGAGTAAAAAAAACGTATTTTACCGGTCTGGCTCTCGACTACTGTGTTTTTTACTCTGCTATAGATTCTATCGAATTATCATTTGAAACATTCGTCATTATCGACGCAACAAAAGGGATCGATTCGCCGGAAGGAAACATAGATAGATCCCTGAGTAAGATGAAAGAAAATAATATAAAAATAATTGAATCTTCAGATTTATAGGGAAAAGAATGTTGCCAGTTGAAATTAAGAAGGGAGTTTTCTGGATAAAGGTGATGAAATTTTTGATAACATTAGCCGGATCATTGAAGCAGGCGTTACTTTTAAGAAATTCGCTATGTTTGGAAGCTACGGCTTATATGTTAATTCTTCCGGTTTGATATAATTTCCGTACTTTTCTTTCGCTTTTAGGAGTCTTTTTCGTTGTTTTTCTAAAACATCGAAAAGAACTCTGGGTGCGTCCATAACCTGAGTCTTGTAAATTTCCTCAATGCGGTTTATCTTTGCCAGATTTTCTTTTACTCTTATTTTGAACTGCTCGTTATACTCTTCAATTGTGAAGTTTTTATCGAGAACTTCTTTAAAGAGTTTTTTTAGATCCTCGTATTTTGGTATACGCCCCATAGGGGCGTATATTGCGTCAACATCTTTATTCACTCTCAATTCTGCCCATTTATACCACACTTTCTTATCATCTCTTGAGTTTAGAAAGTTCCCGTTTTTATCTTTGAGAAAATAATTGACTGCAAATATCCGGGGCACCTTTTCAAGCCCTTTAGCGAAGTCAAGATTTGCGTTGATGTAGTTTCCTATAGAGATGGAAAGAAAATCGAGATTCGACATAGGATTGAATTTTCTTACGCCCTCTTTTCCGAGTGTGGCTGCAGTGGTTTCCGATTCCAGAGACGCTCCGTACGCGATTATACCGTGAGTCCAGTCAAAAGCTTCTTTTATTGGCACCCACGTATCGGAGTCTCTTCCTCCATAAACGATACCCCCTACTTCCACTCCTTTCGGGTCGTGTAGAGTCGGATCGAGATTGCCGAAATTCTTGAGCTCGATTGTAAACCTCGCATTCCGGTGCGATACCGGTATTTCATTACCCCTTTCATCTTTTTTACCTTTGCGCCATTCTCCGGAATGATTGATGCCTTTTTCGGGTATATCACCATCTTTGCCGATCCAGTGAACCCCTCCTTCGGCTGTCATTAAAACGTTTGAAAATATTATTTCAGCCGGAGAGTGAAGTGCTTCCCAGATTATAGGATCATCCTGGGAGTTAATTCCCATAATAATTCCAAAGACCCCCTTTTCTACGTTTACAGCTCTGACCCTACCGTCTTTTTTTCTTAAATACGCTATATCGTCACCTACGATGGTTTCATTATCAAGCATCGCAGTGGAAGTCTTTCCGCAGAGTGATGGGAACGCGCCCGTAAAGTAAGTGACTCTCTCGTTCGGGCCGTGAACACCTACAATTAACATATGCTCGGTAAGCCATCCCTCTTTAGCTCCGCGGTTAATCGCTAAACGCATAGAAAGTTTTTTGAGCCCTATAGTATTGCCGCCATATTGAGTGTTGGCGCTGTATACAATATTTTCTTCCAGATCGATGTATACACGGCGTTTATCGAGATTTTTACTTGTGTTTCGTTCGTCTAATTCGCCGGCAGAATGCACTATTTTAAAAAATCGCGCGTTTCTACCCTGACGCACAAATTCTTCAAAACCCTGCCTGTATAAAAGATCGTCACTATGAGCAACATAGGCAGAATCAGTAAGCTGTATAACCGGTTGAGAAAAGCTTGAATTGGTAGGGCCCAGACTGAAGAATCTGATATATAACTCTTTCCCTTTCATAATGTTTTTCATAATTTCATGAATTTCAGAAATACATTCTTCCCTGGGAGCCGTATTTATTGCTTTATCTAATGATAACCCCTTGGTAAGCAGTATCTTGGTGTTCTCTTTGTCCCGGGCCTGGTCATGGTAATTGTCGAAGTGAATTGTGTGGTTTTCAATAGCGAGTTTTGTTTCTTCTCCATTTCTTATCGCTGCTTCTCTTATATAGTTAATGTCTTCTTCCTCATCCGTACAAACGAAAACGCTTTCAGGAGCGCAATGATCAATATATTTTGCGATAAACTCGTGTAGCACAGGATTGTCGATCCTCATTAATTTTTTATATTGCTCGCTTCCCAATCTGCCATTTAAAATATTCGAAGGCACTCGATCCTCCTCTCTTTATGATTTTGGGAGGTTATTCCCTTATGAATATAATTCCATTTTTAATGAATATTCTCTCAAATCTTTTTTAGCCCGTGGGGATAATAATGGATTTTTTTAATCTGTCAAGGGGGAAATGCGCCTCCCCCTTGCAGATGGGGTATTTTTTGCTATATTCAAAGAAGCGGGGCGTAGCGCAGGTTGGTAAGCGCGCCAGCATGGGGAGCTGGAGGTCGGTGGTTCAAATCCACTCGCCCCGACTGTTAAATTAAGGCATAGAGAGGTTGTTCGCTCTTTTAGATGAATTTTATATTTCTGTTTCTTAAAATTTTGGGACAAATTCTACCCAAAGGGCTCGCAGACCTCGTAGCGAGAGGTATTGCTCGCGCGTCTTATACTTTAGTATACAGGCAGGGACTGAGGAATAATTTTTCAAACCTAAAACTCGTTTTTCCGAACAGGGAGGAAAAAGAACTTCTTAAAATTTCAAAAAGAGCGTGTCTGAACCTTGCGGTTTGTCTTTACGAACAGCTCTTCATGGGAAGGATTATAAATGGTAGAAATTACCATAAGTTTGTTAAAGATGAAAACTTTCATAATCTGTACGACGCGCACAGGCAGGGCAAGGGAGTTATATTGTTAACCGGGCATTTAGGCAATTATGAATGGGGTGCTTCTCTTATACGCTATCTTGGATTCAGAATTTCGGTTATTTCAGTAGAATACAGAACAAGCTTTATTAGAGACGTTTACGAAGGGTCCAGAAAAAGAACCGGAATAGGAGTTTTTTATGTCAAGAAAAGCTTTTCCGGTCCGGTCAGATTTTTAAAGGAGGGCGGACTCCTTGCGATTGCCGGAGACAGAAATTTTGAAGGTTCCGCGGTAAGCGTTAAAATGTTTGGGAAAAGCGTAGAAATTCCGAAAGGAGCTTTTTTTATGGCTTCAAAGTTAGGGGTTCCCGTAGTTGTGGGGTTCGGTCCGAGAGAAAAAGATGGTCGATATCATGTCTATCTTGAAAAGCCATTCGAGGTCAAAGAGGGCGAAATAGAGAAAAGCGTAAAAAAGTACGTTGAAATGCTGGAACGATACATCAGGAAATATCCCGATCAATGGCTGCTCTTTGAAAAATTGGGGAAATGAAAATTTTAATCATTATCCCCGCATTTAACGAGGAGAAAAATTTGGGAAAGTTACTGAAGAAAATTTCCTCGATCATTCCTTTGAAAAATGTTCTGGTCGTGGACGATGGTTCGTCAGATAAAACCTCAATGATCGCCAAAAAAGCAGGAAGCGGGGTCTTACGGATTCAAAACAATCAGGGTAAAGGTCTGGCGCTTAGATCAGGCTTTGATTTTGCTGTTGAGAGTGGTTTCGATGCGGTAATAACAATGGATGCGGATGGGCAGCATGACCCCTGCGAAGTACCCAGATTTATAAAAAATTTCAAAAAATCCGGCGCCGATTTAATAATAGGCACAAGGGAACAAAATTTGTCTGAAATGCCGCTTTTGCGCTTCCTGGTTAACAAAACCACATCGCTTGTAACCTCTCTACTGGCTGGAATCAGAGTCCATGACAGTCAATCAGGATATCGGCTTATAAAAAGAAAGTTGATCGAGAGAATTAATTTAAAAACGGGTCGTTTTCAAACTGAGACAGAAATAATTGTCAAAGCTGCGAGACTTGGGTTTTTCATCAGAGAAATTCCTATTAAGACTATTTATTTCGATAAATCTAAGAGTTACATAAATCCTTTTATTGATACTGTAAGATTTATAAAGCTGAGTTTGCAAATGTTATGGCGTTGATACTTGTTTCAAATGACGATGGGATAGAAGCTCAGGGCTTAAAAGTCTTGAGGAAAGCGGTGAATGATTTAGGCAGGGCTATAGTTTTTGCTCCGGAAGAAAACAGGAGCGGTTCAAGCCATTCCCTTTCGATACATAAAAGCATAAAAGTTAGAAAAGTAGACAAAGACACCTATTCTACCGACGGGACTCCTACAGATTGTATACTTTACAGCGTGCGTGGTATTTTAAAAAATAAACCAGATATTGTTCTTGGCGGTATTAACCACGGTGCTAATCTCGGAAGCGATGTCTCCTATTCGGGCACTGTCGCGGTTGCCATGGAAGGAACTCTGCTTGGTATTCCTTCCATTGCTTTCTCCCAGGTGGATTTTTACGATTCTTTTAATCCGGAGTTTGCCGGTAAGATTGTAAACCGTATAACCGGAAAGGTTTTGAAAGATAGTTTGCCAGAGGGGGTTTTCTTGAACGTTAACCTCCCCAAAACGCCGAATGGTAAAATTAAATTAACCTGTCTGGGGAACAGGGTTTACCGGGATGAAATTGTGAGAGTTAAAGAGGAAAATGAGAGCCTTACATATTCCCTGAATGGAGAAAGTCCAACCTGGATTTCAAGTCCGAATTCGGATTTCGACGCCGTACATGAGGGTTTTGTGTCGATTACTCCTATTCGCATGGAGTATACAGATTTTGAAATGATTAAAAAATTGCGTTTTTGGGAGGAAATTTATTAGTTACGAAAACCAGCGAAAGAATATGGTTGAAGAGCAAATAAGAAGAAGGGGCATTTCCGATAAAAGAGTCCTTGCCGCAATGGAAGAAGTGCCCAGGCACGAATTCGTAGGGGAAGGATTAAAAGGGGTCGCTTACCAGGATGGACCTCTCCCCATTGGTATGGATCAAACGATTTCTCAGCCTTATATCGTTGCCTTAATGACAGAACTTCTCGATGTGAGTGAAGAACACAAAGTGCTTGAAATTGGTACTGGAAGCGGTTACCAGGCTGCAATAATTTCAAAGCTGGCGATGAGTGTCGTTACCGTGGAAAGAATTCCGGAACTTTATAAAAAAGCGAAAGAGACCTTGCGAAAATTGGGTTATAATAATATTACTGTAGTAATGGCGGATGGAAGTATAGGCTATAGGGAATATGAGCCTTATGACAGGATTATAGTGACCGCCGCTTCTCCTTCCGTACCGAATGAATTGATTGATCAGCTAACCGATGAAGGGAAAATAGTTATACCGGTCGGAGGGATGTATACCCAGCAGTTAGTTGCCTTGAAAAAAGAAAGGGATAAAACAATTAAAACCGAAAGCGTTGGAGTAAGATTCGTACCTCTTTTAGGGAAAAAAGGATGGGAAAACGGGGCGTAGCGCAGCCTGGTTAGCGCGCCTGCTTCGGGAGCAGGAGGTCGGTGGTTCAAATCCACTCGCCCCGACTTTAACCGCAGCAAAAAATTATTCCCCCTTGACATATTTCTCAATTTTGTTATAGTAAAATAATAATATATAGACAGTTGTCTATATATTGAATTTTAATTGAAGGAGGTTTAATGGATGTAAGTGGTATTCTTTCTTTGTTGGCAGATAATACCCGGCTAAAGATATTAAAGATTTTAAAGAAGGGCGAAAAAAATGTATCGAAGATTGTTGAAGGGATGAAACTTTCCCAACCCACTGTTTCGCACCATCTGAAAAAACTTGAGGAAGCAGGGTTGGTTTTAAAAAGGCAGTATAAAAGATGGGTTTTTTATCAGGTAAATAAAAGTTTATTGAAAAATTTTATTGAAAGTTTCGGACTGGAGTTAGATCTGTAAAAGGAGGTATAGATGGATTTAGTAAAAAGAGCAAGCTTTAGGGCTATTTCATCGACTGCGAATTTAGCGATAAACAAAAAGAAATTGAGGAGTTTGTTAATTCGAAACATGGAAAGGCGCTTATATTCCGATTTGATAAAGGGAAATCCGGACAATAGACCTCTGAAAGTTCAGGAAGATAAATATTATATGGCGAGATCGATCTTTAGAAGTATAGAAAGAGCGATAGAAAGAGAAACTCTGTCCAGAGAGGCTGTCGATGGTTTACTGCGTGTTTTTCTCGGCAATGTTTTCTTCGGTGGCTTCTATAAAAGAATGGAATATGCTAAAAAACATTCCGAACGCCCGCCCGTATTTCTCACTGTAAGTCCCGGGAAAAAATGTAATCTGCGCTGCAAGGGTTGTTACGCGGCTTCGGGAGCGGAATTTAATGAAAAGTTAAGCTGGGATGTACTTACTAAAATTATATACCAGGCAAAAGATCTCTGGGGAGCCAATTTCTTCGTGGTTTCAGGCGGAGAACCTCTTATTTACAGGGATAACGGAAATACAATACTTGACCTTTACGAAAAAAATAACGACTCATATTTTCTTATGTATACAAACGGGACTCTGATCAGCGAGGCAGTGGCGAAAAGGATGGCAAAGACGGGGAATATCACCCCGGCTATATCCGTCGAAGGGATGAAAAAAGAAACCGACGACAGGAGAGGTACCGGAGTCTTCGACAGAGTATTAAAAGCCATGGAAAATCTCAGAAACGCTGGGGTTCCTTTTGGTTTGTCCGTAACTGCCACCCGCCACAATATCGACGTAATTACTTCCGATGAATTCAGAGATTTTTTCTTTAACGAGATGGGCGCGATGTATGCCTGGATTTTCCAGTACATGCCCATAGGTCGTAAATTCACTCTCGATTTAATGCCTACAGCTAAACAGAGATCGAGATTGTATGAATGGGAATGGCATCTTGTGCGTAAAGAAGACATTTTCGTGGCGGATTTCTGGAGTACGGCTACCGGATCCGACGGATGTATAGCGGCTGCCAGACCGGGCGGTTATTTTTATATCAACTGGGATGGGCATGTAGCTCCCTGTGTTTTTATGCCTTATACCGTGGATAATATAAACGATGCTTTTAAAGAAGGTCGTGATTTAAACGATGTAATAAATTCCGGATTCTTTAAGGCAATAAGAAAATGGCAGTTTGAATATGGGTACAAGCAGCCTGCTGAGAAACACAAAAACTGGATAATGCCATGTTTTATAAGGGATCACCGCGAAAATTTTCTTGAAGTAATAAAAAAATATAATGTAAAGCCGGCGGACGAAGACGCTGCTGTGGCTTTAAAAGATGATGGTTTTAATGAGGGATTGATAAATTACGATAAAGAAATGCATGAGTTGACCGACCCCGTTTGGGAAAAGCATTATCTCGGTTCCGCATAGATAAGTTTTACTGGGGGTTTTTGTGCACGATACGATTTCAGTTCTTAAAAGTCTGGCTAAGAAAAGTGATAAAAAAATCGTTTTACTTATTATGGATGGGCTTGGAGGGTTGCCCTATAAAGGAAAAACGGCTCTCGAGGCGGCTCGAACGAAAAATTTGGATAAGCTCGCGGCTAAGAACGATTGCGGTTTAATGGATCCCGTTTTTCCCGGTATCACTCCCGGGAGCGGACCGGCGCATCTCGCTCTTTTCGGTTACGATCCTGTTAAATATCAGATAGGCAGAGGAATCCTCGAGGCTCTCGGTGTGGGAGTCGAAGTAAACAAAGGAGATCTGACCGCCAGAGGCAATTTTTGTATAACCGAAAAAGGTATTGTTAAAGACAGAAGAGCGGGAAGAATATCGACGGAAGTAAATCAAAAATTAACAAAACACCTGAATAAAGAAATTTCGGAAACAGAAGGAATAAAAATATCTTTTACAAGCGGCAAAGAGCATCGTTTTGTGGTCAGGCTGAGAGGAGAAGGTCTTTCGGGGGATGTTACGGATACGGATCCTCAAAAAGTCGGTGAGAGAATTCTTAAATCCGTTTCCACTCAAGACTCAAAATCCGCCCAAAAAACCGCCGATGTTGTAAATAAATTGACGGAAGAAATACAAGAGGCGCTCGATGGTTTTGGTGAAAAACCGAACGCGGCTGTTCTGCGCGGTATTTCCGGCTATCCGGATTTGCCGCAATTTCCGGAAATTTATAAATTAAAAGCAAAATCGATTGCCGAATATCCGATGTACAGAGGTTTAACACAATTGATAGGAATGGATGTGGATAGAACTCCTGCTTCGATAGAAGAAGAATTTAATGTTTTTAAGAAATCTTACGGAGACTATGACTATTTTTACATTCATATAAAAAAGGTCGATTCTTACGGGGAAGACGGCAATTTTGAAGCGAAAGTCGGAAAAATCGAAGAAACTGACAGTTATATTCCGGAAATAATGGAACTTTCTCCCGATGTTATTGCCGTTACGGGAGACCATTCGACGCCCGCCGTTTATAAATCTCATTCATGGCATCCGGTGCCCGTTTTAATCGTTTCGAAATGGGCTCGAATAAGCGGTGTTTCAGGATTCAGCGAAAGAGAATGTTATAGAGGGAGCATGGGTCGGATGCCTTCTCTTTATCTGACATCTCTTCTTCTTGCTCACGCGGAACGACTGGAAAAATTCGGGGCTTAGTTATTCTCGCCTCTGAATAAATCTAAACTTCCTCACTCAACCCGCAGACCCGCATTTGCAGTTATTTCGAACGTGCGATAATCGGGATTGGAGAAAATGTCGTATTTCCCGTTTCCGTCGAAGAAAATGGGACCCTTACTTACATACAGATCAAGCCCGGCTATCTTCTTTTCCTGAGACGCTTCGCCGTATGAAGTCTCGTATCCGAAAAATATTTTGCCTTTTATACCATCCTGAGGAATAAAATTCAACCCCGTTTCAAATCCTATTACCTGATATTCTATCTCTCCAGCACTCGAAAGAAAAGGCTCTAAACCCTGTCTGTGAGCCCAGAAAACTTCCTGGTAAAGATTCAAAATATTTATAAACCTTTCTTCCCCTCTCAGGGAAAACCTGTTTTCCGTTGTAGCCGTGGGAAGAGAATCCGGAATGCTCAGCTCATATCTCCTGTTCTGATACTTAACAATCGCTTTTCCTTTTGTGTCGAATAAATATGTGGTATTTAAGCCGAATGTTCTATCCTTTCTGGTTCTGTATTGAATAAGAGTATCTCCTATAGAATCTTCCGATGTGGGGCGCAATATTCTATAAAGACCGTCCCCGTCAACATTGGAGTATTCTCCGGTTATGGAGAGAGGTGTTGTGGGAGCCCACATTATGTTGAGACGCTCTCTTTCTTCCTTATTATCCTGTGTTTTTACGTCGTCGTAGTTCAGTGAATAGCTTTTCCTCCATTCTTTTATCGCCCCTATGCTGAAAAACTTATTGCGAATTCTCGTGTTTATATTATGAATATTTGAATTCTGAAATATAGTGCCGGTGGTTAGACTTTTCGCTCTGGTGAAACCGGGATTATAAGAAACGACAAACCATTTAAAAGGATAACCGTCGAATCTAAACGAGCCCGTTTCTCTTCGTCCGGGTTCATCTTCCGCTCCGGGATCTCTTCTGATGGACTGAATCGTATACTGTCCTGTGGAACGAAATATATCGAAGGGAGAAAATTTATAATTGGAAGAAAGAACCGTAATGGGAGAATAAAGTTCCGATCTTTTTAACTGTGCTGAAGTCGAAAGGCTTATTCCTCTTTTAGGGGTAAGCCAGATTTTTCCTTCTCCGCTCGATTCAGAAAAATCTCCCCTGCCGTAAAAACCGTTTATACTCATTCCATACGCCTGCTTGCTGAAATCGATACCTCCTCCCACTTTATAAATATCCAGAGAGTCTCTTGTTTCGTAAACGACATTACCGCTAAGATTTATCTCCTCGAATTTCTGCTCGGTCTTTAAGCTGTGAGAAGAAAAATAATTAAATCCCTCGTATCTCTTATAACTGTACTCATAATTGCGCAGATTAACCCGGAGTGTTCTATCATTTTCGTTATTCCTTTCCCTGTAGGAGGAAGTTATATTAAAACCGGAACGAGGTGTTACCATACCGTTAAAGGCAATTTCTTCGCCGGGTTCGAGACCTTTTCCTATAACGCTGAAATCATCTCCGGTCGCGCTGTAGCTTCCGCCTACATCAAAAATGCCCTTTCTCATCCCTCCGTCTATTCTCAATCCTTTGTTTCCATCTCCATCGTCGGCTCTTTCTATTTTTACATTTAAATCTTCGCTACCTATATTTGTGTTTACCGAATATCCGCCCGTATTCACTCCGCTTCCGCCTACGGATAATAAATCTAAGGGTTTAACGGATATTTTTCCGCCGGCAAGAGATTGTCCTTCTTCTCCTTCATATTCATATTCGACTTCCATCGTTTCTTCAGGAGAAAGAATTCTGTTTATCAATGTTATTCTTCCCAATGTGTAGTCTATACGGTAATCGATTCCCTTTTCGAGAGTGTTTAAATCCAGCCCTATACCAATTTTCACGATCTCTGTGTTTCTTATTACCGGAGAGTTTTCTAACTGGAAAGGTCCGGAAGTCCCATCTCCCTGGATTCTTTCTCTTACAGACGATCCTCTGGGAAGAGAATAAAATCCCTCCCCTTCGAGTCTGGAAGAATTGGCTCCCAACTTTACCCCTCTTATGTGTTTGTTTTGTATAAGTAACCCGCCGAGAGAAATGGGAATATCGCCCATAGAACCCTCCACGTGGTCTCCTCTAACCGTAAAGAGAGCCATATTCTCTTCTTCCCTTCTTCCCTGATAGGCTTCTCCTTCGATATCCAGATTGCCTTTTATTTTACCATTTACATTTAACTGCAGTACGTTGTTTCTGAGCGTAAACGGATAATACTCAGGAGGCGTGGCTCCTTCGATCAGATATTTCCCCTGATAAAAAAAAGTGCTTCTTCCGGTTACGTTAAGATATGTGGTATCGCTAATATTTGTTGTATCAATTTCAGCGGAAAAAAGAAATAACAATAAAAACATTTATTTTAATAGCACGCAGATTGACTCAGATTGTGCCCTTTTACCATTTTCTTGTAGGAGGGACATCCCTGTCCCGATTATCGAGGCTTGTCCCGTGGAATAGAATCTGTTACCTGATGAACCCCTATTCCACAGGACGGGGAAACCTCTCCTACAATTTTTAAAAAAAATATTCAAATCAGTGTACATCCGTGGCTATTATCTTTTTTTAAACAACAAAACATTTTCTTTTTTATCCTGTCTATCCGCCTGCCCTGCCTGCCCCGTAGGGAAGTATGACTGTATCGGGGTAGGGAGGAACGACCGTATCAAGGCGTTCATCTGCGTCCTATTCCTTTTTCAATCTCGTGTTTCCTCAGTGTGCTGTCTTTAAATATAAACAAATTATTTCCCTCCGCAGCGGAAATTTTTCCTTCAAAACACTTTATTTTTTCAAAATTCTGATCAAACAGCAATGTGGTACTGTCCTTGGATATACTTACGTATTTATCTGCGGAAACGGCTTTACCGCCTTTAAATTCGGTTGCGTTAATAAAATCTCCGTATTCGGAAAAAACTGAAATTCTGTCTTTTTCAAGAATATAAACTTTGCCGCTTGCAACATCTATATCCACAGGATTATTCATAAAACCAGGACCTTTGCCGAAATTTCCGAATGAGTACAGAAGAGACTCTTTTCCATAAACGTCTATTTTGTATCTTAAAGGGTCTAAAATGAATATTTTTTCGCTGGAAACGGCGATTGCAATCGGTTCCTCTGTTTCTATTTCTCTTTCATCTATGTAATTCCCGTCTCTATCGAAAATTTTGATGTTTCTGGAGCCGTAATCAAGTATATAAAGCCATCCGGATTCAATATCCATAGAAATGGGTTCCGCGAGTTCTCCGCTTTCCATTCCGAATGTTCCGAATTGAACAATACCGTTTCCCTCTCTTAAAATTTTATAATCACAGAGAAAATAAGTATAATTTCCGAATGTCTTCATATCTATAACTTCTCCCTGGGACACGGGAATTTTAACCTTTTCGGTAATTTCCACCTTATATGGATTCGTTATTGAGAAAATTAGAAGGATAATATTCATATTCATTTTAATAACACGCAGATCCTCGCAGATTGTCTCGTATCAAAACTCATCTCTACTCCTTTTTTATGTTTTTTTTTATTTCTTTGACACCAAAAAACCCCTTTTCTATCTGCGTTCATCTACGTCCAATTCTTTATTAGCACGCAGATTGCCTCAGATATACGCAGATTAAAACTTATCCCCCCACACCTTTTTTCTGTTTTTTAAAAAACTAAACTTTTCTTTATCCTGTAAATCCGTGTTCATCCGCGTCCAATTCTTTATTAGCACGCAGATCTTCTCAGATATACGCAGATTCCCCCATCCCCACAGTTTCTTTTGTTTTTTTAAATAATAAACCATTATTTTTTTATCCTGAAAATCTGCGTTTATCTGCGTCCAATTCCTCCTCACCATTTCCATCCAATCGAAATATTATGATTGCCTTTTATTTCTTCTCTCGTGGAATACGCGTAATCGAAGTACAAATGTTCGGAATTAAATCCCATGCCGAAGGCGATGTTTCCATCTTCGACTCCGAATCTAAGAGGAAGAATTCCCGCCACACTCCATTCCACACCCGCGTAGTATATCGGGTCTATATCCCTGGAAATTACTTTATCCACTCTTCCGGAAATAATTACTCCTTTTTCCAGCCATCCTTCACCCCGAAGGAGCGTAAAACCGATGAGCGCAGAGCCTACGGGCAATAATTCTTCGTCCATTCCTCCGCTCCATCTAATTCCCGTATTCAGTATATCTCTGAATGCTAAGCCGGCGAAGAAAATTTTATTCTGGTAATATCCTCCGATGTCCGTACTTATTCCCGTACCGGAGTACTGATACAGGAGCATATCTATGAATTTTCCGTTTATTCCTATCCCGAAATTTTTTATCATTTTTGAAAGTGAAAGAGTATAGCAGGACGCTCTATACGAGGCGGTATTTTTGTATATTATCTCAGGATAATCGGTTCCGGGAATTGTGTCTTCTCCCGCCTCGGTTATGGGTATATCTCCCGTTCCGATTCTCATGAATGAAAAAGCTCCTGTCATGGATAGCGGTTTTATTGTGGTTCCCAGGGTGAAATAATCGTAGGTCGTGCCGAAATCCAATTCCGTATGTTGATAAAGAATATCGGAGTTAAACATAAAAGGCAGCCCTCCGGGATTATAATAAATATTAGTTATTTCTCCTCCAATATAAGTGTTCCCCCTCCCGATATTCGCCGCCCCCGCACCGAGACTCAAAAGGTCCAACTGCACATAGGAAAGCAGCGAACAGGGTAGAAAAAACAGTGCGAAGATAATTGTAGATTGTAAATTATAAATTTTGAGTTTTAAATTTTTCATTTTTCCTCCTTAACATTTAATTGCACGCAGATTGACTCAGATATACTCAGATTTACCCCCCCATTATTTCTTGCTTTTTTTAAAACGACTTAAAATGAAATTCTGTTTATCTGCGTTCATCTGCATATCATTTATTTCCTTAAATTGTCGAAAGCCTTACGCTTTATTTCGGGCTTTGACCCAAAGTTCAAAAGTAAGCCAACTTCAATATCTGTAGCTTTCAAATAGTTTAATAATTGAGCTTCATGTTCCTTTAATAAGATCTTTGCGGCTTTAATTTCTACTATTACAATATTATCAACTAAGATATCAGCGAAGTATTCACCAACTATTTTACTTTTATATTCAACCTTTAGCGGAATCTGAGTATTAGCATTAATCCCAGCTTCACTAAATTCAATCATCATAGCGTTCTCATAAACCTTTTCTAAAAAACCATAGCCCAGATCATTATAAACTTTATAAAAAATTTCTATAATTTTATCTGTCAGGTTCTTATGTTTAAAAACTCGAGATTTCATATCATTTTTTTACTAAAACAAAATAAAATCCTGTAAATCTGCCTGCCCTGCCTGCCCCGTAGGGAAGTATGACTGTATCGGGGTAGGGAGGAACAACCGTACCAGGGCGTTCATCCGCGTCCCAAATTTGTAATAGCACGCAGATTGTCTCAGATATGCGCAGATCCCCCCATCCCCACAGTTTCTTTTGTTTTTTTAAATAATAAACCATTATTTCTTATCCTGTAAATCTGCGTTCATTTGCGTCCAATTCTTTATTAGCACGCAGATCTTCTCAGATATACGCAGATTAAAACTCATTTCCCCACACCTTTTTTCTGTTTTTTAAAAAACCAAACTTTTTTTATCCTGTAAATCTGCGTTCATCTGCGTCCAATTAATTTTTCCTTCTCTAAAATCATCGTTTATAAACGATAATCTTCGTCCTCGCCTCATCTCTCTGGTCTCCGTCTTTTACCCGTACGAGCACGTTATAAACACCGTTTCTTACTTCCTCTCCATCCTGGTTTCTCCCGTTCCAGGTCACTTCGTTTATTCCCTCAAAACCGGTTACAGCGGTCTCCCAGAGTAATGTACCAGTGAGTGAATATATTCTTATTTCCATTTTACAGTCTTTGCTTACCACCACTCTGATATTGGAGAATTCTACTGCCGGGTCGCACGGGTTCGGATAGGGAACACATTCCTGAATCCTTAGCAACTCATCACCTCTTGTGGTTCTTGCCGATAATGTTGCAAATAAACCTGGGAAGGGAAGAGTAAATACACATATCCGGTTATTATAGGTGTCTGCTATCAATATCTTTCCATTCTTTACTGCAATACCCTGGGGATATTTAAACTGTCCTTCTTCACTCCCTTTCTTCCCGAATTCTAATGCCAATTCCCCATAGGAATTATACGCCCTGACCCGGTGTTTGAACGTTTCTACCACCCATACCCATCCATTTGAATCCACCGAAAGATCAAATGGATAGATTATTAGATCTTCCCCTACTCCATATTTCCTTAGAAGTTCACCTGTATTCTTATCATACTCCTTTACCGTGAACTCATCAATTGGAATCCTTTTTGAAAGCCAATCGATGAATAATGAATCCTCAACTGGTATCGGTATATTTAAACCAAGATCCGTGCAGTAAATTTTATCCCCAAATATATCAACACCTGAAGGGGAAAATGGGTCTTTAATAGTAAATAAAGTATTGCCATTTTTCTGATACACTACAATCTTACCTAAGAATCTCTCTCCTGTAACAACTATGTCTTCGGCTGCCGCGATACCCTTTGGATAAAAAGCTTTTGCCTTAAATACCGTATCCCCTTCAAAGGATAGACCTTCGACTTTAAAGAAGGAGGTTACGTAGAAATTATTTGCATCCAGATCGATACCCCGGGGGAACTTAAATCCCCACCATTCGTAAATTAGCTCCCCGAAGGGGTCAAACCTCGCCACGCGATGCCATTTAAAACCTTTACTTTTTGCCCTGTCTACGTCCCAGATCATCTCATTTTCCTGTAAGGCAACATCTTTCACTCTCTTTAACCCATCTATTGTCAAAACACAATTTGGTTCCCCAACGAGTATCTGATAAATTATCCACTTATTATTCCCAACCAAATCTTCCGCATACAATCTAAGGGAGTATAAACCTTCGGAAAGGTCCCGGGCATCCCACTCACCTATTATTCCTGAGGTATCCGTCTCTCCCTGGGATATGAAACTCCAATCAGATGGAGCAGAACCCTGACCATACTCAAGTCTCCACCGGGAAAGATGAAGATCACTTATCTTTCCTCTTACATTAATTAGCTGATTTACTATGGTTGAATCCGGTGGACTCCATATTTCCACGAGTGGGGATGTATTGTCAAGGATGAAATTCCTGGTATTAAAAGGTTCTTCATTTAAAAGATTATCTTTTGCCCTATAATCCACTTTATAACTGCCGTCTTCACCGGTAATTGTAAATACCGTACTGTCCCCTTCCACAACCACAACCCCTCCTCGGGACTGGGAAGTCCCTCCTACAGAGGAGTTGTAGGAGCGGTTTCCTAACCGCGATTCTCTGGACTCGGATGTCCCTCCTGCAGTTACAGCAAGCGGTGTTATCTCATATTCCAGTTCCTTCACACCGGACGCAACACCGTTCGACAGCGGGTCTTGCGCAGTGAGAATAAGAGGCGTATTTGAGGTGATTAATGTTCTCTCTAAACTATCAGCTGGAAGCTCGTAGCTTGGCTCTCCTGCGATGAGCCCCGATATCGGGGGAGTATCATCAACCGCAAGCAGAATAGAGCCTGTTTCTTCCTCATTTCCTAAGTTATCAATACTGCGGTAATAAACAGTGTGTATTCCTTCACCAACGGAAGAAAGATCAAATGTAACTTTTCTCTCGTATGAAACCCACCCATTACCGTCAATCTGATACTCGGAGCTTTGAACTCCTGAGCCCTCTTCATCTGTAACCTGAAGAGTAATGGGAGTTGCCGAGGTAATATATATTGTCTGCGAGACATCTCCACTTACAGGATAATGGGGATCTCCGATGTTAAAGGTGGTAATAGGTGCGGTATTATCAAGATAAACAGTTGAATCTTTTGTTTTTTCTCTATTTTTTACATTATCAATTGAACGATAATAGACTGTATGCAATCCATCTGCACCCGTAACATTAAATGGCGAACTGTACTCGATAAAGGGTTTATGATCAACATGATACTCCGTTATTTTTAATCCGGAGTGAACTCCGTTTACTTCTGGATCCTCTGCAGCTATCTCTATCGGCGTCTCGGAGGTGATAAAAAGCGATCCCGGGGATGGATAGCGTGGTTTACCGATATTGAGGGTGCTAACAGGAACAGTATTATCCAGCCTGAGAGAATCTTCTTTTACTTCTTCAGTGTTTTCAAGATGATCCTTTGCGTAATATTCAAGTTCATAGGTGCCATCATCACCTGAAATGGTAAAGTCGGTTACATCCGCTTCTATTTCTTTCAGAAACCCCTTATTTATCCTGTAGAAAATCTTCCAGACTCCACAGGCAACGTTAGAAGATAAAGGATCGTCAGAGGAAATAATTATAGAGGTATTAGAACTGATATACAGGGAATCATACTGGGGTTCTGTCAAACTTTTTCTGCTCACCGGAGTCGTATTATCCACCTTAAACTCTTTTGAATTGACATCCTCTCTATTTCCCGCTTTATCGACCGAGTAGTACTCGACGATATGACTTCCTTCATCCGTTAAATTAAATTCTCCGCCTGAATATACATTCCACGTACCGCTATTTATGCGATAATACGTCGTATCGACTCCCGATATATCGTCGGTTGCCTCTAAACTAAGGGGAGTGGATGAGGTGATATAAAGCGGCTCGTCAGTCGGATATCCTGGCTCGCCGATATTTAGGATAGTAACAGGCGGTTCACAATCGATAGCGACCACCGTATCCTTCGGCGATTCGGTGTTCCCGAGATTATCTTCCGAGTAATAGTGAATTATGTATTTGTAATTTGGAGGAGTATATGGGATATTGAAACTTTCTATAACTTCCGTCCACTGCTGTAATACATCCCCTAAAATTGTTGAAACCGCGTAGAAAGAACGCGCGACACCGCATGTATCCTGCGCATTAATCCAGATAGGTGTACTCGGTGATATATAAAGAGTATCGTTATGCATCTTATGAGGTTCTCCGAACTCGAGATAGGATAATGGCGGGATGTTGTCGAGATAAAGAGATAGAGAATATTTGATATCATTTTCAGCGTAATCCCCTGTCCAGAAAACGATCTGATGTCTTCCTTCCGGGTATCCGGCTAAATCAAAGGTATCGCCAACAGCAGTAAAGCTTTCTCCGTCGATTCGATATTTTAAAAAGTCAACGCCGCTAAAGGTATCTACTGCTGTCGCAAAAATTGGCGTTAAACTCTTTATGAATTCATCCATATAAGCCGGTTCTCCTATCCAGGTATAAATCTCAGGCGGAGAATTATCGACACCCAGAACACAGACCGAGTCCGCGCCCGCGTGCCCGAACACATCTTCTACGCTTGCTTTAAGCCAGACATTCTTTTCATCGGGTATGTATGTGGTATTCCATTCGAGTCCTTCTCCTGAAGGGTCTTCTCTACCTATATAACCCCATGTTTCATTCCATTTTTTATACCAGTCGACCGGGTAAGTGTAATCTCCTTCTATGCCGGAACGTAGTGTCTGTGTTCCCTTGAGCCATATTCCTTCAGGAGGGGAAACAATCTCAACAGGTATTCCCCATCTGATTTTCCACTTATGTTTTTCTTCGTTTGACTTATTGCCAAAATTGTCTATTCCGAAAAGAATATAGGGATAAGTTCCCTCTTCGTACAATCTCCCGTATTCATCCTTTCCGTCCCAGTAAATTACCGTTGTATCATAAGCGAGGGAATAAAAAGACACCGCGTCGATAATCTCTCCTGAGGGGCTGGATTTAATGTAATGAATGTATGCGTTTTCTGTGGGATAAAAAGCAATGGATTCCATGTCATCGAGGTATGAAATAAGAGGATCAGGATCGCGTGTGAACACAATCTCCGGTCCCGTTGTATCCAGTGTTATCTTTGTAAATCCAATTGGACAGTTTCTTATTGTTAGAGAATCGGCTGGCCTCAAAGCATATAATAGAGCTTCCCTATCGCCCACAAAAATATAGTTATCACCACCCTCAAGGTGTATATATCCTTCCCATTCTCCATCGCTTCCAACATCTATGTATATCGTGTCTGTCTTTGATACATCTAATAAAGAAGACCCCGTAGCTAAACTCATTCTATTCCGCCCAGTAGCTGCATCTGTTTGATTCTTAAATGCTTCTATAGCCGAGTATATATTTATAGTTTTCTTTTCCGGAGGAAAGGGAACAGAAGAAGTCGCCGCAGTTCTAAAAATACCTGACTGTAAACTTTTTTCTTTACCCCGGATAAGTAACAATTCTTTGTCTGGCTCAGTACCAATTTTAATTTTTGCCGAATCGATGTTTGTCGAAGAAACGGAAGCAACAGTAGGTTTGTATGTAACCGTTTGGGAATCGAGAAGCGAAACAAAGAAAGGAGAATCTCCGTCTCCCGGGAACGAATCAGGAGAAGCCTTTAACGTTAAAACACTGTCATCCCCCCAATCCGCCCAGAAAGCTCTGGATGTTATATTATCCAGGAATCCATCATTCTTGATTGCGAATAAGGAAATATTGGTGGTATCAAGCTTATAATAATTTGCCTCTGTTTCTGTGTAATGATACTCGAATGTTGGCTTTTCTCCAGCGCCAAATTTTGCTCCCTTAGGCTGCAGAAGAACAATCGGACCTTTATATTCTCTAAGCAAAGGAGCCTCAAAAGAAAGATCTTCTATCATATCCGTTATAGATACAGGAGAAACAGATGTTAGAGTTTCCTCAGGAAATGAAATCTCATTAAATTCAAGTTTGGCTCTATAAAAAGGTGATGATGTAATACTCTTTTCTCCTGGTTTATATGGACTTCCTATATAAAAATCTTTATATTTCAGTGCTACTTCTACAGGAGGCTCGCCGGGTGCACCTAAGTTGTAAAGTTTCATTATCACCCTTCTCTTTCCGCACACATCGGTTACGTTCCAGTAAGCGAGAGGTTTGGTCGATGAGGGAGAGACAGGATTCATGAGCTCATTTGTTATCTTTTCCGTGTGTTTCCCATCAAATTCATACATTTCATAAAAATATCCTTCTGAATTTCCGTCTATTTCTACATAATTACGTGGAACATTAGTCGGTACTAAGAAGTGGAAAGGTAAAAAGTAATCCCGCGCGCCCTCTCCGTATCCAAAGGTTGCAATTAAATCCCTTGGTGGAGTTAATCCCTCGGGCAAAGAGTCTTCATTTACAAACAAATCCCTGTTTATATATCCATTTGGGTAGAAAAGATTCATATCCCAATTTGTAATATTTAAGTATGGGTTGGATGAGTCCCCTTCCCACCAGAAAGTTCCATTATCGTAATTCACAGGATAGTCTGGGCACTGGTAAAAAGAAGAAAAAGTATCTTCTCTCTCACTTACCCCATCCGGGTCAAAATCGGGGGTAACGAAGAAGAAACTTTTCCCTTTGAGTTTTCCGTTGGAATACTGAAGACAGGAGTCTTCTGTTGATGTCCAGGCAGAGTCCCATCCGCTAACAGCAGCCACAATGCAGGAATCACCTCCCCCCACCGTAGTTTTAGTTAAATTTACATTCCCGGAAAGAAGAACGGGTTCAGAGTAAGAAACAGTTTCTTTGTCAACATCCGGAGGAATCGTAAATAAGTCAGACATCAGGGTAGTATCTTTATGATAATTTCCGCCTCCCTCAATAGGATAGCAGGTATCGGTTCTTAGGGCTACTTTCTTCCACTTAGTAGAACTACTTGAGGTATCTGCTATCCATGCTAATATCTCATTATTTTGAAGATTTAATTGTACAAAAACGTTATTATTATTCAGATTAAGGACTCCCGAGGGGTTAGGAATATCTTCCAAAGTGGTATCTTTAGTATTTCCATCGATAGTGGTGGTTAGTTTATAAGTGTATAAACAACCATTGGGTTCATTGTGAAAAAAAGTATCCGGAGGGGCAATGTCAAATTGAAACCCTTCAAGTAGTTTCTCCTTATTGTTTTCTGACACATTCCCGGAGATAGTATAACTTCCGCTAACGATTGTATCTACTATAAAAGGATCCATGTTATATTTTGCGAAAACCTTTGTTTCTCCAATACCTCCCGATAAGCTTGCGTCGATACAGAATTGTGCGAGTGAATCTAAACTCCTATCTTTAGTATCACACTCTTCACCTTTACCAGAAAAGGTTTCGTATTCGAGTGCCTCCTTTCCACGGTCAAGAGGCTTACCAAAGGGAGGAGTGGGATAACTGCTGCTTGTATCCATACCAACTTTTGAAGCAATATCATCACTATGGTAAAAATCCCAAGAAAATTCAATTGTTACTGGACCTATCTTACAAGGAGAATCCTGATAGAAATAGGCTTGCCGTCTCTCATAAGGGCTTCCAGAGTACCAATGTTTAATAACAACAGAGTCTGTTTTCCCTTCGCCATTTTCTCCCCAAAAAACCGAGGCTTCAGCCTCGACTTTCCAATCGATTTCTATTTTTTTTATACCTTTTGCTGTATCGGCGAAGGTGTATTCCTGCGGCGGATACACTTCTCCTTCAGCACTCGCTTCCCACAGGAAGTCAGTCTTGCCGTTAAAAACAGAATCACTGTGAATCTCTCCAACGTAGTAATCAGGATGTATAAAGAAATCCCCTAACGCCGAAGGAAGCGAATCCTCAACAGAAAAATCTTTCGAATATTCTGAAACCGAATCAGTAAAATCAGGTAATGTGTAGGCTGTTATCTTGAAACTATAATCACTTCCCGTATCGTAAGAAAAACTATCACTTTTCATACCGTTCCAACTTGTAGAAAAATCTCTTCCTCCCGCGACAGAATCGATTTCCTCTACATTGAGTAAGAAATTACTACCTTTATAAACATCTATCTTTACTCTGGCTTTCTGATTTATCTGATATTTTACGGTTGCCGGTATTCCATTCAGTGGATAAGCACTTTCAGAGGTAAGTTCACATTTCGTTATTTTCAAATCCGTTTTTGTCGTAATTTTATCACTTTCTTCATCATATCCCATTCCGTCTATACCATTCGCGGACACTCTTACCGTGTACCTTCCTCCCGGAAGATGCCCTTCTCCAAAAACAAAACCGTCGTAAGAAAAAGGAGAGGCTAAATCCAGGACAAAAGGAGAATGAAGCTTACTTCCTGCTACCCCTACATCTTTTCCCTCATTAAAAGATAAATCAAATTGAATTTTTCCTTCACCTGTAAACCCAAAACCCCCTTCATATACGGTATCAGAAATATTAATACAGTTAAATTCAATCTTTCCTTCTGAAGGGCTTCCAACTGAGATTAGTGTATCCGTAATGTCGGTTATCAAAAAACTCTTATTATCAAGTGAGAATATTTCTCCCGATGTTAAGCCAATGTCATCGAACCTCCACTTAACCCACCACTTATTATCATAAAAGTAAAGATAAATCCCTTCCATATCCACCACAGGTGGAGATGAACTAACAGCCATTATACCCTTCTGCTCTAAGTGAGCCATGTTTCTTTCTCTTTCATTTAAAACATCAAGAGAAACATCCGCGGGTTTATCATGCAAAATATAACTAACGTTCACTATTTCTCCATTCGCGGGTTCAAAGATAGTATCACCATTACCACCTTCAATATTTACCACAAAATCGGAAATGAAAGGAGAAATAATGGATTCTGATTCTATAATTACATTTATTGTATCCGCCAGAACTAAACTATCATCATTCTCCTCCCAGCTTTTAAGTAGTAAATCGTACGAACCCGATAAACTATCGGTATTCCACCTCGCGATATCAGAAACATTGGTTACAGGCTTAATACCTCTATGTGGTGGCATTCCAGGTATTCGTAAAACCTCAGGAACAATTATTCCAGCTGAATCCCAGATTGAAGAAGATGGTTTGTAATATAATCCAAATCCTCCGAAAGGTATGCTGTTATACATATCGGGGTCATTCGCCAGCCCTTTTATTATTACATCACCCTGACCGAGAGTATCTCCATCCAGAGGCTTGGTAATCTTCGTCCCAATAGTCCCCTTAACAATTTCCGTCATCCTTGTATTTATATTTTCCCACTTATCTTCGGTAGTTACAGTAATTTTGTGCGTTCCGTTCCTGTATTCTGAAATATCATATACTGTATCAATTTCTATCTTAGATGTACCTGGAGTTATAGTATCCGTATCAACTTCGTTTTTGTCGATAAAAATCTTAATTACCACTTCACCTCTATTGACAAGCTTATCATCTTCTTCGGAAACCTGGAAATAGACATTTACCGTATCGTCAGGACCTATTAGCCAGGGAGCGATGAGCTCATGGATTAAAGGCGGTGTCCTGTCCACCCGCAGTGTATCATCTTCCACAATATCCTCTATATATGTTGTGTCATTCCCAGCATTATCTTCCGCGTTAAATCGGGGTGTATACAATCCATCAGCCAGATAATTTCCATAAATATCTCCGCCTTCGAAGAAATTTTGTACAGTATCAGGTTCCCCGTACCCATCCCTAACCGGGGATTCTTCGCCGCTCGCAGCCATCCATTTCAATTCAATTTTGGCATCTTCATTTACGTTATATTCCATTTCAACGAAATAATCATTAGAGGTGAGAATAGAATCAAAAGGAGAAAGAACTGTAACAAGGGGAGGTTCATTATCGAGGAAGAAAAATGAAGTGTCTCTTCCTAAATTACCCGCTTTATCCAGACAGGAAATTATTACATTATATTTTCCCGAATTAGTAACCTTATTACTGTC
>CAZSEX010000018.1:0-17964 GCA_964606065.1 uncultured bacterium
AATAATAGCCACGGATGAACAATGAAATGGTTTACGGCTTTCGGCTGACACTGTGACATTATGTCTCTGGGGTCGCATCTCGAGGGGATATTGCCTAAAGGGTTGATTCGCATCAAAAAGGTCTTTGCGAGTTTATCCTTTTGCTCGACTTTTGCGAGGCAATCTCTTACGATAAAGCTAAAGGCTTCAATTACAAGCTATTCGCAGAGATTGTTCACCTAATGAAATAGCTCGTCTTCCGGAATGTGCTTCTATTTCACGGGGTAAACTCTGGAAAAGCATGAAGAAAAATTCGAAATGACAATGTCAGCTGTGTTATGAGTGGGAAAAACAAAAAAATCTCTGCGATCTTTGCGTCTTTCCGGTAAGATTCTATAATAATCGGTGTAATCTGTGGTTCAAATTTAGGATTTAGGGTTTGGGGATTGGGATTTGGAAAGACAAAAAAATTTCGTGTGTTTCGTGTTCAATAAAAAATTTTCTCTGCGATCTTTGCGTCTTTGCGGTTAGAATTTTTTTAGTGTGGGGAATTCGGTCGTTTCGCGAAAAAATCGGGTTCGACCCTTGACAAAATAAACAATTCGATTATAATTGTGGGTAATGGTGGTGGAAAGTGGGGAATAAATTTTAAGGGTAAGGAGGAAAGAATGTATTTTATAGGGAATGACGTATACTCTGTTGATCACAAGGGGAGAGTATTTGTTCCCGCAAAGTTCCGCTCCGTGTTAAAAGAGAAAGATGAGGGAAGTTTTTACATAGCCAGAGGTTTTGAAACGTCTCTTTTGCTCTTTCCTCTTTCTGGTTGGAACGAATTCGTAAAAGAGCTTTCGAACAAAAAATATTCGCAGAAGAGCATAAGAGAAGCGATCAGGGCTTTTTCTTATGCTGCGGAATGTCTTTCCATGGATTCTCAGGGTCGTATTGTTCTTCCCAAAGAGCTCAGGGATTATTCGAAAATCGAGAACGAGGTATTCTTTCTCGGGGCTATCGATAAAATTGAATTGTGGTCGCCTTCGGTTTATGAAGAATATGCGAAAGGAGCCAGCGATATAAATGACCTGTATTCAAAGCTTGGCATGTGAAGAGTTTTTAATGGAAGAATTATCGATTCATCTTCCGGTAATGGCGGATAAAGTTGTTGAATATCTCGTGGTTGATAAGAAAGGAGTTTATGTAGATGCGACTCTCGGATGCGGCGGTCATTCTCTCGCCATTCTCAGGAATTCCGATGCTTTCGTGATAGGTTTTGATCTTGATGGTGAACAGATAAAAATCGCTTCTAAAAGGTTAAGTGAATTTAAAAAAAGAGTTTTATTAATCCATGCTAATTATAAATATATGGAAAGGTTTCTCGACGAAAAAGTGAATGGAGTTCTTTTTGATTTCGGTTTTTCCTCCTATCAACTGGATAAACCCGAAAGAGGGTTTTCATATAGAAAAGACGGTCCTCTCGACATGAGATTCGGGAATAGTGGCGTTACTGCGGGTGATATAATCGAAAAAAGCAGTGAGGAAGAAATCGCCAATATCCTGTATCGCTATGGAGGAGAAAGGGCTTCGAGAAGAATAGCGAAGAAAATAAAAGCGGAGAAACCCAGAACTACCGGTGAACTCGCTCTTTTGGTCAGAAAAAGTGTTCCGAGGGCGAAAGCTCACAAAAATCTTGGCAGAGTTTTTCAGGCTTTTAGAATAGCCGTTAACGACGAACTCCGTAGTATTGAAAAAGGGATTTTAGCCGCTGCGGGAGTTTTAAGAGAAAAAGGCAGATTGGTGGTGATAACTTATCATAAAGATGAAGAGAAACTGGTTTGTAAAAAAGCGGAGGAAGAGGGTTTAAGGGCGCTTCTTAAGAAACCGCTCGAGCCCGAACAAGAAGAGTTCGAACGTAATCCCCGCTGTAGAAATGCGCATTTTAGGGTGTTTGAAAAATGAGAGCCGTAAAAATATTGCTTATAATTTTGATTTTTATTTCGCCTTTTATTTTGCATGTCTGGAAAAAGAATATGGTCAACTCGTTTAATATAAAGATATCGAATTTAACCACGGAAGTTCAGAATCTCGAAAGGAAAGTTTTGCTGCTTGTTTCTAAATGGAGAGAAGAATCAAGTCATGGTGTTATAGAAGAGAAAGCTCGAGAAAAACTGAATATGAGATATCCCAAAAGGGAGGAGATATTTAAAATAGAGAAATTTAAGGTAAAATAAATGAGAAATAAATTATTTAAAGAGAAAGCAAGGCTACTGATTTTCCTGTTTGGGGGGCTCTGGTTTCTGGTCTTTTGCAGACTTTTTTATCTTCAGGTTGTTAGATCTGATGAGATTGGTAAGCAAATAAAGGAAGAGCAATTGCGTGTGCTTCCCATTGAATCCAAAAGAGGTAATATCTTTGATAGAAAAAGCAGGATTCTTGCCACTGATTTGAAGATGTTCACGCTTTACGCGGAAAAAAGTAAAATTAAAGATTCCAAAAGTGCCGCAAATAAACTTTCTGATTATGGTCTGGGAAGCGAAGAGAGATTATCGGAGCTTCTCAGTGACAAAGCTGAATTTATAAGAATTGCCAGGGGGATTTCTGATTCTGTCGTAAAGGAAATAAATATTCCGGGAGTTTATGCCGTAAAGGAGTGGTACAGATTTTATCCCTCAAATCTTCTGGGAAGGACTCTACTGGGTTCACTTGACTGGAAAAGAAATGGTATATTAGGTGTCGAGAGGCAATATGATGAAGTTCTTAAAGGAAAAGATGGTTGGGCGTACTTTCTGGAGGTGCCTCGACGTTCAGGTATAAACCTTTTAAAGAGAACTGAGAATGACTATAAGGACGCTTTTCAGGGTTATGATGTTTATCTGACGGTTGACCTCGATATCCAGTCTGTTATGAATAAAGAGTTGAAGATGTTAAAGGAAAAAACATCTGCCACGCAAGTTATGGGTATTTGTGTTTCCGTAAAAACAGGAGAAGTTCTGGCGATGGTCAATTATCCGGAGTTTGATCCCGATAGAGGCTGGAGGCTTAATGCGTGTACTTCCTGGGAATTCGAACCCGGTTCTATTTTTAAATTAATTCCTGCTTTTGCTTATATAAATAAAGGTTTTTCTGTTTACGACACTCTGGTTGATTCCACCACGATTAAATTTGGGGGTAAATTATTCAGAGATGTGCATCCTCATTCAGCGTATACTTTCAAAGAATCCGTGATTTATTCTTCGAATGTAGGTTTTATCGCGGTGGGAGAAAAAATAGGTAAGAAAGAATTTTATAATACCGCCAGGCTTTTTGGCATCGGCTGCGAGAGTGGTATTGATTTACCTGTGGAGTATTCGGGTAAACTGCCTCATCTTCCCCGGGGTCGAGATATAAGACTTGCTACCGTTTCTTTCGGGCAGGGTGTTGCCGTAACTCCATTACAAATAGTAATGGCTTATCAGGCGGTAGCCAATGATGGTATCCTTTTGAGGCCGAGAGTTATGAAGAGTATAACCAGAAATGATAGGACCATAAGAAGAAGCACAAGAGAAGTAATCCGCAGAGTAGGAAATCCTGAAGCCTGTGATGTTCTACTCGATATTTTGAATGATGTAACGGAGGAAGGTACCGCGATCTCTGCCTCGTTTCCGTTTATTTCTATTGCCGGGAAGACAGGGACCGCCTGGAAAATTCATGATGGGAGTTATGTCAAAGGTAAATACGTTTCTTCTTTTATTGGAGTTTTTCCTTACCCCGGTCCCGAGTTTGTTGTGGGTATTTTTGTCGATAATGTAGAGTATCCTTACTATTACGCGTCGGAAACAGCCTGTCCGGCTTTCAGAAATATAGCAAATAGAATTGTAACTTTAAAAGGATATAGACAGAAGTTTTTGTAAGTTATGAAAATTGATGAATTGTTAGAAGGTGTGGAAATTATAAGAAAGACAGATACTGTAAACGAAGTTACCGGTATTGCCGATGATTCTCGCAAAATCAGGAAAGGCGATCTCTTTGCCGCTTTAAAGGGCGAAGTCTTCGACGGGTACGATTTTTGCAGAGAAGCTATGAATAAAGGGGCCAGCGTTGTTTTAGCGGAAAGAGAATTAAGCGAAGATATTCCTTATATTCTTGTCCCCAATACCAGGAAAGCTTTCTCCAGAATCGTTTCCAATTTTTACGGTAACCCATCTGCTAAGTTAAAAGTTATAGGTGTTACCGGAACTAATGGTAAGACCACCACTTCATACCTCCTTTCTTCCCTTTTCCCGAATTCTGTTTGTTTCAGTACGGTAAAGTATATCGGCGTTAGTGGTAATATTAAAGTAATTAACACGACTCCTTCACCTATTTTATTGCATAGAGAAATGGCCCTGGCCGCTGAAAGAGGTTTAAATACTGTGATTCTTGAAGTTTCTTCGATTGGTCTGGACCAGGATAGAGTTTCGGATGTAGATTTCGATTATGCGATATTTACAAATATTACCAGAGATCATTTAGATTATCATAAGAATTTTGAAAATTATCTGGAAGCGAAAGCGAAGTTCTTTGAAAACTTGAAAGAGGATAAAATAGCGGTAATAAACGCCGATGATTCAAACGCTCCGTATTTTATAGAAAGGGCAAAGTCAAAAGTTGTAACTTTTGGTTTTAAAAGGGGCAATATTGTGGGGAATGTACTACGGAATTCGGGAAAAGGTTTTAATCTTAAAATTGAAGGGATGGGTAGGAATCTGGAAGTTTTTAGTCCTCTTATCGGTAGTTTTAACGCCTGGAATGTTCTTGCCGCTGCATCTATCGGTATACTGGAGAATTTAAACGATTCTGAAATTAAGGAACGTATTGCCAGTGCTCCGCTTCCGCCGGGAAGATTGGAAAAAGTTGAATCCACGGAAGGCGTTACGGTTTTTGTCGATTATGCTCATACTCCCGATGCTCTTTTTTCCGTTATTTCTTCTCTTAAAGAATATAATCCTGCCAGAATAATTACCGTTTTTGGGGCGGGAGGGCATAGAGATAAGGGAAAGAGAGGATTGATGGGTGCCGTGGTATCAGCGCTTTCAGATGTGATGATTGTTACTTCGGATAATCCAAGAGATGAAAATCCGGATGAAATAATCGATGATATTTTTGAAGGCATTTCACGTAAAAAAGCAATTAGATTAAAGGATAGAAAAGAAGCAATTTTCAAAGCTCTCCGGGTGGCCGAGGAGGGCGATTTTGTTCTGATTGCGGGGAAGGGGCATGAAGATTATCAGGAAATAAAGGGTAAAAGAATTCCTTTTTCCGACAGGAAATGCGTAAAGGAGTTTTACCATTATGAAAGAAATAGAGCTTGAAAGGGCTGTCGAAGTATTAAGTGGTGAGTATTTTGGACGTAAAAGTCTGAAAGGTAGAACCTTAAGCGGGGTATCGGTGGATTCGAGAACCATTCAAAAAAAAGAATTGTTTTTTTCTATAAAGGGTGAAAATTTTGACGGCTACGACTTCGCTGAAGAGGCAATTAAAAAATCGGATCTCCCCGCTGTCGCGAACAGAAAAGTGGAAGAAGGTGAAACCATTTTAGTCGAGGATGTTCTTGAAGGATTAGGAGATTTGGCTTCCTATTATAAAAAAAAGGCCGATGTTTTTACTATCGCGGTTACCGGTTCTTACGGAAAAACCACGGCAAAGGATTTCCTCGGGTCTATTTTCAGCAGAAAATATTCCACTTTAATAAGCTTTAAAAATTATAATAATCTCATAGGAGTCCCTTTAAATTTATTCGGATTGGAGGACGAAAAAATAGCTGTTCTGGAGTTTGGTACGAATCGATTTGGTGAAATAAAGCGGTTATCAGAAATGGTGGAACCCGATATCGGATTGATTACGGGAATAGGTTCGGCTCATTTACAGGCTTTCGGAGATAAAAGTGGCGTTTTAAAGGAAAAATCCGATATTGTGGTCGGTCTCAAAGGACCTTTATTTGTTAACGGAGATGACCCGCTGCTTCGTAACATTAGTGAAAAAATTATTAAAGTAGGATTTTCGGAGGATAACGATTTCACTTTTAAAATATTACAGGAATCTACCGACGGAACGATTTTTTCCACTTCGAATTCGAGTTTCTGGATTAAATTGCCGACTGTCGGAATGCTTCGTTGTGCTATGTTTGCCGTGTCCATTGCTCTTTATTACGGAATTTCACCCCGGGATATTCAGGAAGGACTTATGAGGGTGGAAAATGTTCCTCACCGGATGCAAATAAAGAGAACGGAAATGTTTAATATTGTAGATGATACCTATAATAGCAATCCGGATTCGCTTTTAAATGCGGTTTCTTTTCTTTCTTTCATGCCTGGAAGAAAAATTGTTGTTCTTGGTCCCATGTTAGAATTGGGGGAAAATAGTCTTTCGATTCATCGGGAGATGGGTAAAAACCTCAAGCATAAAGTTAATGAGTTAATTGCCATTGGTAAGGGAGCGAGAGGTTTTGTCGATGGTTTTGGCGGTGGGTATTTTGTTTCCGGTAAAGAAGAAGCACTGGAGAAACTTCACGAAATACTCCGTAAAGGTGATACGATATTATTTAAATCTTCAAGAGCATTAAAACTTGAAACTCTAATCAAGAAATTGCAGGAGGAAGATTGTTATATTTACTCTACCCTCTAAAAGAAAATTTTATTATTTTTAATCTTTTGCGTTATATTACGTTTCGTTCCGCTTATGCTGCCATTACTTCCCTTTTGATTTCGTTGATTTTGGGTCGAAGGTTTATTCTTTTTCTTAGAAACAAAGATCTTACTGAATCTATTTCCAGGTGGATAAAGGACACGCACGGAGAAAAAAGGGGTACTCCCACAATGGGAGGTTTGTTAATTATAATCTCTCTCCTTGTTTCCGTTCTTCTCTGGACCGATATAAGGAATCCTTTTGTTCTTTATCTAATAGGTATTACAGTATGGATGGGCATTTTTGGAGTGTTTGATGATTATTTAAAGGGTAAAAGGGGGGATGGTTTCAATGTTTTAACTAAAATAATAATACAAATTATTCCCGCCGGTTTTATAGGTATGATGTTCATGCTCTTTCCTCTTAAAAGCGGTTACGAGACTTTGACAATAGCGCCTTTCTTTAAGAATGTTTTCATTAATCTGGGTTATTTCTATATACCCTTTATTATTTTGGTGATAATAGGCACGACTAACGCGGTAAATGTAACGGATGGCATGGATGGTCTCGCGATCGGACTTTCCGGTATTATAAGCGTGGCTTTTGCTGTTATCGCTTACGTTACAGGTAATATTAAATTCGCGGAATATTTAAATTTGCTTTATATTCCCGGAAGTGGAGAAATAACGGTTTTCTGCGCCGCTTTAGTCGGTTCGGCTATAGGTTTTTTGTGGTTTAATTCTCATCCGGCGGAAATTTTTATGGGAGATACAGGGTCTCTGGCTATTGGCGGGATATTGGGATTGATTGCGATTCTGCTGAAGCATGAATTTTTGTTACTTGTGATTGGAGGTGTTTTTGTGATAGAAGCGTTATCCGTCTTGCTTCAAGTCGCTTATTTTAAAATGACCGGTAGACGGATTTTGAAGATGGCACCCATTCATCATCATTTTCAATTGAGGGGCTGGCAGGAATCCAAGGTGGTAATACGATTCTGGATCTGGGGAATTATGTTTGCGTTACTTGGGCTCAGTACACTTAAAATAAGGTGATGAGATAGAGATGATCGGTGTTATAGGTTTCGGACGTAGCGGAAAAGCAGTGGCAGGATTAATTGAAAATCTTGGAGAAAAACTTTTTGTAAGTGATTTGAGTCATAATAGTTCTTCTATCCCTTACCCCCATGAGACGGGCAAACATACCGAGAAATTGCTTGAAATGGATTTATTGGTTGTTTCTCCCGGTGTGCCTTTTAACATTCCCATACTTTTGAAAGCCAGAGAAAAAGGGATACCTGTTATTGGAGAAGTTGAATTCGCTTCCAGATATGTCAAAGGAAAGCTTATCGCCGTTACAGGTACCAATGGTAAAACTACCACGGCTGCCATGACCCATCACATACTCAAAGGATTGCTTGGAGATAAGGTCCTCCTCGGAGGGAATATTTATCCCGGAACGCCCCTGAGTGCTCTCGTTTCCGGAAGCAAAGATGATTTTATAACTGTTATAGAAGTTTCTTCGTATCAATTGGAGGGAATCGAAGGTTTTCACCCCTGGATTTCGGCGATTGTTAATATTTCTCCCGATCATCTGGATAGACATAAAGATTTCAAAGAATATTTAAACGCAAAATTAAGTATCTTTAAAAATCAAAATTCTGAAGATTATTCGATTTTTAACAGAGACGATCCCAACCTGTCGAATCTCAATCCGCCTTCTAAAAGTTTGTATTTTTCACTTAAAGAAAAGAGCGATATCTTTTTCAACGGTACTGCTTTTGTCAGAGATAGGGAAAATAAAGAAATTTTCAGCAAAGATGATTTATTTATGCCGGGAGACGCTTTTATAGAAGACGGAATGATTGCCGCTCTTATCGCTAATATCGTGGGGATGGATTGGAAAAGCGTTCGGGAAAGGATTCGTTCGTTTTCCGGAGTTGAACACAGAATGGAAACGGTTTTTAAAAAAGCGGATATGTGGATTATCAATAATTCAATGTGTACGAATCCTGCCGCTTTCGTTAAATCCCTCGAATGCTTTCCCGATTCATGCGTTATTGTAGGCGGAAGAATGAAAGTCGATGATTTTAGTCCAATAATTGAGACGATTAAAAGACTGGCTAAGTTTGCCGTTATAATTGGAGAATCGAGCGATTTAATCGCCGAGAAATTAGATGATGTAAGGTTTAAGAATAAAGTGATAGCTTCTTCTATGGAGGATGCAGTAGAAAAAGCTTTGAAATCGAATTGTAAAAGAACAATTCTTTCTCCCGGCGCTTCGAGTTTTGACTGGTACAGCGATTTCAGAGAAAGAGGAGAGGTTTTTAAAAAAGTGGTGAGGAAATTTTATGGTTAGAGGGAAAGGCATAAAAATAGGATTTGTAGAGATAATTCCTCTGTTACTGGGTGCTTTTGGGCTCGTCATGGTTTTTTCGGCAAGTTCGGGTATCGCCGTTTATAAAACAGTTATGCCCCTGTCTTTTGTTAAGCAGTTGGCACTTTTTGTATTGGGTGTTGGAATATTCTTTTTTACATCAAAAATAAAGATAAAATTTTGGGAAGAACTTAGCCTGTTCTTTTTGATTTTAGCCGGTTTGTTACTTTTGTTTACTTATTTTTATGGCCCGGAAATCAATGGAGCAAAAAGATGGCTGGTTATTAAATTTTTTAATATGCGTTTTTCTTTTCAACCATCTATTTTTGCCCAATTCGCTCTGGTTGTTTTCTTCGCGAAAAAGCGAGACTTCGGTATTTCAATTTTTGTTATTTCCGTTATTATGGGATTGATAATTATTCAGCCCGATATTTCGATGGCTTTCCTTACTCTGATTATCGGAGCGGTAATGTTGTTTTTAAACAGTACTAAAGAAGGTAAAATTGCGGTTTTTTTTGGTGTAATGCTTTTTATAGGGTTGATTTTTATATCACGTGAAGGATATGCTATCAGTCGAATAAATAATCATATTAGTAGTGATTCGGTGACCGCTACCGTTCAGGCGATTTCTCACGGCGGCTTTTCGGGTCTGGGTTTGGGAAGCGGAATGGAAAAGTTTTTTTATATTCCTTTGCCGGATTCGGATTTTATTTTTTCTATAATAGGAGAGGAACTTGGATTCACGGGGTGCCTTTTGATTATAGGTTTATTTGTTGTTTATTTTGTAAGTGCGATAAAAACAAGTTTAAAAGCAACCGACGGATATTCTTCTTTATTGGGGTTAGGTTTGGTTTTATTTATGGGAATGTACGCTTTATTGCATGTTTATGTATCCCTGGGTATGGTTCCGGTTACGGGAGTACCGTTGCCTTTTATATCCAGCGGAGGTACCGCTTTAATTATGGTCTATATGGCAGGAGGTGTTATTGTTGCGATCGAAAAAGAGTGTAATCGTATCGGGGGGAGGAACGGGAGGACACATCTATCCGGTTCTGACAGTGGCCCGCAAAATAGAAAAAAAGGGATTCCGGGTAATTTATATAGGGAGCAGTTCCGGACTCGAAAAAAAGTTAGTTGATATGAAAGAGATGTTTTTTCTTCCGTCGGTGGGATGGGTAGGTAAAAATGCGGCGAACAAGTTTATTTTTATTATCCGCTTTATACCGGCTTTTTTTTACACTGTTTTTTTGATAAAACGGGAAAAGATCTGTGCTATTTTTCACTCGGGAGCTTTTGCTTCGTTACCTGTGGGTCTGGCGGGAATTTTTCTGGGGATTCCGATTTTTACTCTCGTTCTTGACTCCAGACCCGGGAAGGCGGTCAATTTGCTCTCCAGGTTTTCCGCGGAGGTATTCCTTCCTTACACGGGTGATTTTTCTTTTATTGGAGGCAAGAAGAAAGTGGTGACGGGTATTCCTGTAAGGGAAAGCTTACTTAGGGGAAGATATAAAGAGGCTATCGATTATTTTTCTCTGGAATCGGGCAAAAAAACTTTGCTGGTAATAGGAGGAAGTCGGGGGGCGAAATTTCTTGCCGGACTGGCGGAAAAGTTAATTCCCCTGATGAAAAAAGACTGGCAGTTTATTGTTCAAAGAGGAAACTTTGAAATATCTTCGGAGTTCGATTTGTTCAGACAATTTTCTTTTATCGATAGAATGGATCTTGCTTATGCGGTAAGTGATGTAATTATCTCACGAGCGGGAGCGCTGGCTACTGCGGAGATAGAAAGTCTCGGCGTACCGGCAATTTTAATCCCTTATCCATTTGCTTTTAAAGACCACCAATTTTTCAACGCGAAGAGACTTGCTTTTGAAAAAAACAATATAATAATAATGAGGGAAGAAGAAGCAAAAGTGGAAAATTTCCCTAATATAATCGAGGCGCTTTATGGTAAAAAAAAGAAAGGAATTCGAAATTTTTCCGCTGACAGAGTGGTCGAAAGGATTTTGACCTATGTTCGGAAGATTTAAAAAAATTCATTTTATCGGCATAGGGGGTATCGGCATGAGCGGTATTGCCGAACTTTTATGGAACATGGGCTTCGAGGTTACCGGTAGTGACATCAAGGATTCCGAGAATGTAAAAAGGCTTAAGGCTCTGGGAATCAGGATTAACATTCCGCATAATAAAGATAATGTGGGAGATGCCGATGTTGTGGTTTATACTTCTGCTTTATCTAAAGACAACGTGGAATTGGAACAGGCTAAGAAAAACAATATTCCAATCAGCAGAAGAGCCGAGATGCTGGCGGAATTAATGAGAATAAAGTTTTCCATAGCCGTTGCCGGAACTCACGGTAAGTCCACGACGACTTCTCTTATAGCTTCGATTTTGAGAGAAAAGAGACTCGATCCCACCATAATCGTCGGAGGAATACTAAGAAGTACAGGGAATAATTCCAGGCTTGGTGAAAGCGAATATCTGGTGGCTGAAGCGGATGAAAGTGATCGTTCTTTTCTTAAGTTATTTCCCACGGTTGCCGTTATTACGAATATAGACCTTGAACATCTCGATGTTTATAAAGATCTCGATGATATAAAAGATACATTTATAAAATTCGCGAATTCGGTTCCCTTTTACGGTAGTGTGCATATTTTTATGGATGATTCGGCTTCTCTGTCTATTCTTACGGAAATCGAGAGAAAGATAATTACCTTTGGTTTTTCTCCCAATGCGGATGTTATGGGAGATAATATAATAAGGAATGGTTTTTCACATAGTTTTGATATTGTTTCAAAGGATACGAAGATAAAAAACATTAAAGTTAATCTTCCCGGCAGGCACAACGTGATTAATGCCATAGCAGCCTGTTCTGTGGCTCTGGAGTTAGGAATCGATCCGGATAGTATCAAAGAAGGAATCAGTAAATGTACCGGCATTGCGAGGAGATTTGAAAAAAGAGGATTCGAAAAGGGAATTCTTGTTATTGATGACTATGCGCATCATCCCAGAGAAATAGAATCTACTCTTGCCGGCGCCAGAGCGGGTTGGGATGGTAGAATAATTGCGGTGTTTCAGCCGCATTTGTATTCAAGGACTATTTTACTTAAAAAAGAATTTGGTAAAGCATTTTTCCAGGCTGATAAAGTAATTATTACGGACATCTATCCTGCAAGGGAAGAACCGATACCCGGGGTTACGGGTGAGATTATAGAAGAGCAGTGCAAAAATTTCGGACACAAGGATGTGGAGTATATCGAAAATAAGAATGAGATACCAAAATTTCTGGTTCCTCAACTCTCGAAAGGCGATATGGTAGTTTTATTGGGAGCTGGCAATATTTATAGTATAGCAAAGGATATAATCGATGGAATTAAAAGTAGAAGGTAAAGTTTTTATGGATGAACTTCTTTCCAAACACACTACCCTTCGCCTCGGAGGTGAGGCAAGATATTTTCTGACGGCAGCTAACCCGAGCGATATTTCTAAAGCGGTTTCTTTTGCCAGAGAAAAGAATCTCCCAAGTTTTTTAATGGGCAGGGGTTCGAATATACTTTTTTCCGATGAGGGATTTTCCGGTATTGTTATAAGTACAGTAAATATGGGAAAAATTAATGTCAATAATGACAAAATGATTGTGCAATCTGGAGCCAATCTATCGGATGCAATAAATGTTGCAAAAGGATATTCTCTTTCTGGTTTTGAGTATCTGGTCGGAATACCGGGAAGTGTCGGTGGAGCATCTATTATGAATGCCGGAGCGTTCGGTTGTGAAATAGGGGATTATATAGAATCGGTTAAGGTTTTGAGAGATGGAAAAGAGGTTCAAATCGATGACATTCTATTTGACTACAGACGATCAAGTCTTTCGGATGAAATTGTCACAGAAGTTGAATTTGTTTTGACTAAAGAGGAGAAGAGGGAAATTGAAAATAGGATTAAGGAAATAGCAGAGCTTAGAAAAAACAAACAGCCTGTTATTTCCGGTAAAACGGGAACCTGTGGTTCGGTTTTTAAGAATCCGGAGGGTCACTCGGCAGGAGAATTGATTGAAAAATTCGGTCTTAAAGGTATGAAAGTCGGAGGTGCGGAAGTTTCCCGGAAACATTGTAATTATTTTATAACTTCACCTGAGGCAACTTTCCGTGATTTTATAGAGTTGGTGAAAGTTGTGAGGGAAAAAGTAAGAAAAGAAATGGGAATAACATTGGAATTGGAGGTTAAAGTAATTGGCAAAGAAAAAGAAATCCAGATTTAAAATAAGATATTTGTTGATATTATTGGTATTGTACTTTTTGTACAGGATATTAGTGATTTCTCTTCCTGTTGGGAAAGCCAGTATAAATTATTTGGAGGATGTTACGGAGAAGAAGAAAAGTCAAGTCGGATCGATAGTTAAAAAAGCAGGAGTTGACAATCTAAAGGCATTAAAGGATTCAATAGAATCTCTTGTCTGGGTTGAGTCGGTGGCACTAAAGAGAAATATTTTAGGCGAGTTAAAGATTCGAATTTCTTCGAGGATTCCGGTGGCTCGTATCGCGGATACAGACGGGAAAGTTATAGATAGAATGGGTTTTATTTTTGATTTCGAAAAGGCCGATTCTCTACCTGCGGTTGAAATTGAAAAAAGCGTTTCTGAAAAAGATATAGCACAGGCTGTTGGTATTTTTAAGGTTTTGGATGGTTTTAGTATTGAAAAGCTGAGGATTGGTTCTGATGGAGTGAAAACGGAATGTTCTAATATAGATATCGAGTGGGGAAATGACGAGTTTGAGAAAAAATACGAAATACTGAAAATTATATTGGCAGATAATATAAATAATTTTAAAGGGAAACTGGACTTCAGGTTTAGAAATATGGTGGTTTTAAGGAGGTAACTTTGGGGGATGAAAATGAAATTGTGGTAGGACTGGATCTCGGTACGACAAAAATCGCTTCTGTTATTGCCGAGGTTGACGAGGGGAAAGTCAATATTATAGGAGTCGGCAGATATCCTTCTGAAGGTTTACGCAAAGGAATTGTGATAAATATTGATAAGACGGTGCAGTCCATACTTAAGGCAATGAGAGAGGCGGAAATGATGGCCGGAAAAGAAGCCAGCGGTGTGTTTACAGGAATCGCGGGAGATCATATAAGGAATATTCAAGGTAAGGGAGTTGTGGCGGTAGCCGGTCCCGATAATGAGATTACTCGTGAAGACGTGGAAAGGGTTTTAGAAGGAGCCAAGTCTATGGCTTTGCCTGTCGACAGGGAGGTTATTCATATTATACCAACAGATTATGTGTTGGATGGACAGGGGGGGATAGACGATCCTGTTGGAATGTTTGCCCAGAGATTGGAGGCGAGTGTAGTGATTGTAACCGGAGCGGTTACTTCCGCTAAAAATATTTGTAAATGTGTGAATAAGGCCGGTTATGAGGTTAATGATATTGTACTCCAACCGCTTGCGTCTTCATATGCTGTTTTGTCCGACGAGGAAAAAGAAGCCGGGACTATACTTATCGATATCGGAGGTGGTACCACCGATATTGCTGTTTTCTACAATGGTAGTTTAAGAAAAACTTCGGTAATCGGATTGGGTGGGGAGAATATTACAAATGATATTGGAATAGGACTGAGGTGTTCTTATAACGAGGCCGAAAGAGTTAAAATTTCTTATGGGGCTGTTAAGGAACTTCCTGAAGATAGAAGAAAAGAAATGATTTCGGTTAAGGGTATTTCAGGATTAAGAGAGAAGCAGATAACGCTCGATCTATTACAACAAATTGTGAAACCTCGTATTGAGGAAATATTAACACTGGCTTACAGAGAACTTAGTGGGGATCCGTTGTATGAGATGCTTTCTGCGGGAATAGTTTTGACGGGGGGATCCGCCAAATTGGAAGGTATTACAGAGTTATCCGAGGATATATTCGGTTTGCCGGTTCGGGTTGGTATGCCTTCTGAAGATGTGGTCGGCTTGCGGGATGCTGTTTCCGATCCATCCTTTGCCACATCGGTTGGACTGATAAAATACGGAGCGGCAAGTTCTGGTGAGAATTTGAGAAAAATCCAGGGAAAGAGTATGTTTGATTCTGTTTTAAAAAGAATGAATCAGTGGTTTGAGGAGTTTTTTTAAAAAGGAGGCTTAATGTTTAAATCTAAAGAAAAAACCAATAGTCCGGCTAAGATTAGAGTAGTAGGAGTCGGGGGATGTGGCGGGAATGCCGTAACCACAATGGTGGAGTCAGGAATGTCAGGTGTCGATTTCTGGGCTATCAATACTGATGTGCAGGACATAAATTTAGTTCCGACCAGCGATAAAATCCAGATTGGTAAAGAATTAACCAGAGGTAGAGGTACGGGAGGTGATCCTGATCTCGGAAGACAGGCGGCTGAAGAAAGCATGGAAGATTTGAAAATTTTAACCGAAGATGTTGATATGCTCTTTATTACAGCGGGGATGGGAGGAGGAACAGGTACCGGAGCGGCACCGCTTATCGCTTCTCTTGCAAAGGAGAAAGGTGTTTTGACTGTTGGAGTGGTTACAACTCCATTCTATTATGAATCGAGCAGAATAAAGAAAGCTCAAAAAGGAATAAAAGCTCTTTCTCCTGTTGTCGATACTTTGCTCGTCGTACCCAACGATAGATTAATGAGTATGGGGAATATGCCTCTCTCGAAAGCTTTGAGTGAAGTTTCTATGGATGTTTTAATGAAGGCGGTAAAAAGTATCAGCGGTTTATTGCTGAAAGATGCTTATTGGAGTTTGGATTTTGCGGATGTTAAAACCGTTATGTCTAAAAGGGGTAAAGCTTTGATGGGTATGGGAAAAGCCTCGGGTGAAAATAAAGCGTTGGAAGCTGCTCAGGGAGCTATAAATTCGCCGTTGCTCGAGGATACGGATATATCCCAGTCTAAGGCAGCTCTTGTTAATTTTACTGTCGATAAAGAGGATTTTACTTTAAAAGAAATGAAAGAAGCTATGGAGGTTATAAGAGAAGCTGTGGGCGCAACGAATGATGAAGATAATGATATTTTTATGGGAGTGGTTTTTGAGGAAAACCGCAATGAAGCGGAAATAACATTAATCGCGACAGGTATAGGTGAGCCGGAAAAGGATGAAATAGATAAAATAGATATCAGAGGAATAACAACCGCCAGAGATTTTGACGGACTGAGTGAATTAACCAAGCTGAAAGAGAGTCTGGAAATTTTTGAATCCCCCGCTTTTATGAGAGATAGAAAATCGATTGAAGATCTCGATGTGCCTACGTTTTTGAGAAAACAGATGGACTGAAACTTTAGTAAGTATAGAGCAGTAATCAGTGAGAAGCTTTTTCTTGCTAAAGGCAATGTTTGCTATTGTAGAGCTTTTAAATGTAAAATTTAAAGATCAAAAATGGAAAATTATAAATTAAATTTAAAAAACAAATTTAAAAAAGTAACAACAAGCCCTATAAATTCCAAAACAATTCTTCTTTTTTTCTGCGATTGGGGGAGAGTATAATTTTGCATTGTTATTTGTCATTTTACTTTTTAAATTTTGATGTTTTATTTTTCTATAGTGCTAAATCAGAATGAGTGTACCTGACAGGATAAAAAAGGAAATAGAACGACTTCGTAAAGAATTACGTTATCATAATTACCGGTATTACGTTTTGAATCAGCCTGAGATATCCGATTATGAATTCGATTCGCAGATGGAAAAATTGAAAAATCTCGAGGATAAATATCCCGAGATGAAAGATCCTAATTCTCCGACGGAAAGAGTGGGCGGAGAACCTTTAGAGGGTTTTTCTACTGTTACGCATCATCCTCCGATGTTATCCCTTGACAATACTTACGATGAAAAAGAGTTAAAAGAATTTGAGCGGAGAGTTTTAAAAAATCTCGGAAACAAAACAAATAAAATCGAGTGGGTTATAGAACAGAAAATAGACGGAGTGGCTGTTTCGCTTGAATACGAAAATGGTAAATTCATCAGAGGTTCAACAAGGGGAGACGGAGTAACGGGAGATGATATAACTCAGAATATAAAGACAATAAAAAGTGTTCCTCTCGAATTGCTGGAAGGTGGAGAAAAGTATTCCCGACTCGAGGTCAGAGGCGAAGTTTTTATGCCTGATTCTTCTTTCTTAAAATTAAATAAAGAAAAAGAAGAAAAAGAAGAACAACTATTCGCGAATCCCAGAAACGCGACCGCGGGCACGTTGAAAAATCTCGATCCGCGGATTGTGGCAGAAAGAAATCTCGATATTTACATCCATTCTTACGGTACATTACCGGGTAATATTAAAACACACAGAGAAGCGCTGGATATTCTGGAAAAAATAGGATTTAAAGTTATTCCCCTTAGGGAAGTCAGAAACAGTATCGAAGAATCGAAGGATTTAATAAAAGAGTGGAGTACAAAAAGATTTAAATTACCTTACCAGACTGATGGACTCGTTTTTAAGGTTAACGATATTAAATCGAGAGAGATTTTGGGTTCCACCTCGAAATCACCGAGGTGGGCTGTCGCGTATAAATTTCCCGCAGAGAGAAAAGTTACGCGTTTAAACGAAATAAAAGTATCCATAGGAAGAACCGGTATTGCTACTCCTATCGCTATGCTTAAGCCTGTTTTTGTGGCTGGTACAACTGTTTCGAGGGCGTCTCTTTTCAATAAGGATGAAATCGAGCGAAAGGATATTCGCGTGGGCGATAAAGTTTTCATTGAAAAAGGCGGAGATATAATTCCTCATGTTGTTGGAGTGGATAAAAACGCAAGAGACGGAAGCGAAAAGAAATTTAAATTTCCGGATAAATGTCCGGTTTGCGGAGAGACGCTCGTCCGACCTGAAGGCGAGGTTTACTATAGATGTATAAATGTCGGGTGCCCTTCTCAGGTTAAAAAGAGTATTATTCATTACGGATCCAGGAACGGCATGGATATTGAAGGTCTCGGAGAGGTTCTCGTCGACCAATTGGTTGAGAAAAAACTGATAAGAGATT
>CAZSEX010000018.1:18064-34659 GCA_964606065.1 uncultured bacterium
ACCACGAAACACACTAAATATACTAAACCCAATCAACCCCCATTTTTTATTGTTTTTTAACTCGAGACACAAAACTCGTAACCCGAAACTTTGTTGAACCACAAAGACCGCAAAGTTCACAAAGCCCCGCACCCATTTATTTTGTTTTATTAACAACAGAGAGCACAGAGAAAACAACTAAAAATTCGGTTGTTTAAAGCCCAACCCCCCCAATTAATTCTCACACAAAGCCACAAAGGACACAAAGCCCCACCCAATCAAATTGATTTTTTTTAACATGTAGGACATGTAGGAATTATAGTTATACTAAATCCCACCTGATATTCATCACCCCCAACCTAATTTTACCCCTTGACAATACGTATATTTTTGTTATAATATATACGTACAAGGAAGAATGTAGTGGATAAAAAACTAACTTTAAAACTTGACGAAGAAGTTATTGAGGGTGCTAAAAACTATGCCAGGAAGAGGCATCAGAGTTTATCTAAATTAGTGGGTAACTATTTTGATTATCTTTCAAAGGCTGAAGGAGCGAGTGATTTTGATTTTTCTGCATTAGTTAAGGAATTGTCGGGAGTTATTGATTTAAAGAAGGATTTTGATTTAGATAAAGGGTATTTAGGTTATATAGTCGAGAAATACAAATAATGCAGAAAATATTTATTGATGCGGATGTTATTCTCGATTTGTTGGCAAAAAGAGAGACTCATTATAAATATGCAGCTGCTCTTTTTACTTTGATTGATAGTTCAAAATGTAAGGCTTTTACAACTCCGGTTGTTATTTCTAATATATATTATATTCTAAAAAAATTAAAGAAAGAGGAATTTGCCGGCAACAAAGTAAGAAAATTAAGGCTTTTACTTAACATATTAGCTGTTAATGAGAAAATAATAGATTTAGCTTTGTCTTCGAATTTCAAAGATTTCGAAGATGCCATTCAATATTATGCTTCCGTCGAGAACAAAATAGATTTTATTGTAACAAGGAATAAGAAAGATTATAAGGCAAGTGCAATACCTGTTGTTTCACCTGAAGAGTATCTAAATATAATAAGTGCAAGTTAGCTTTCTGTTACACTAAAATTTTTATTGTTTTTTAACAAATAAAAGGTGCCCGAAACTAAACCTTTTATAAATTACTCTATGGCATCCATTGCTGTTAGGATGTCCTTTAGATATAGTGAAGTTGCCAGAAACTTTTCGCGATTTATATTATACGTTTGAATCATAATTATTGAATTCATGATAATTATAATCGTTACTTCAAAATCGGCAATTTTATTATTCCGTCCTCGACAGAAACATATAGACTTTTCTCGTCGAACCCTTTACCTCCGATAGCTACGCCGATTGAAGTCTTTAGCGGTTTCCCTGATAGATATTTAACTGTCCCTCCGGCATCGATTTTTATTACATTCTCGATTGTGCTTGCATATATGTTGTCGTTATTGTCCCTGCACATATAAAACATTTTGGTATTATCTATGATTACCCCGGGTTTTTCAGAAGCACTATTCGAGTCTAATTTGAGTTTGATTATTTTCTTTCCTTCTCTCGCGTACAAATTCTCATTATCTCTGTTGATAACTATACTCGTAAGGGCAAAAGGACCGGTCGTATCGCTTTCGAAAAAGATATTTTTCTCACCCGAGGAATTGATTTTATAAATAATACCTTTTAAATCATCCGCGACATAAATGTTTTTGTTGTTATCAACCTTCACATCGAAACACAATTTAAATCCATCCGCGATTGTTTCGGTATTGCCGTCCGGCAAGATTTTTAAAAGTTTGTCACCTACTGTTATAAATATCCCGTTGTTATTATTAATATAAATTCCGGGACCAATGAAACTTCCTTCAAGTACTGCTATATCGGTGATTTTGCCGTCCGGTGTCACTTTTGATAATATTCCGTTACCTGTTTCAGGAGCGGTTATCATATACATTAATCCGTTGTTGTTGAAAGCAATACCGTAGGGTCTATTACCCGAAATTTTTAGAAAATAATCCGGTTCGACGGAACTGACGGATGTGCAACTCAATATCAATAAAAGAGAAAAAATATAGAATTTATCGAATGATTTCATTCGGAGCCTCCTTAAAATTATTATAATTGTTTTATTTAGACTGTCAAGCATATAAAAAACAAACTACACAAATCCGTCCGGGACAAAAGTGTGTAGTTTGAAATAAAAAAGCCGCGGAACGGATGTTCTGCGGCTTCTTTAGATTCGTATGAATCTTAAATAGAGATTTTACTATCCCTGGTATCGAGCGCTTCCGAAACCCAGTATCGGGTAAAATATTGGTGCTAAAAGTATTAATCCTATCGCGAATCCTGTACTCTGTCCGAATTTCTTTGCGAGTTCGAGATTGACTATAATTAATATTACAATGTTAACAACAGGAATAAACATCAGTATAAACCACCATATAGGTTTTCCTACCACTTCCAGCAATACTATCATATTGTAAATCGGTATTATTGCCGCCCAGCCTGGTTTTCCCGCTTTGGTGAAAATTTTCCACATTGCGGCAATCATTAAAATGATTATTGCCAGATAAACGATTCCTAACCCGGCAGACACACCCCCAATTAAACCAGTTGGTACATCACCATAATCCATAAATACACCTCCTTTTGTTAATTGTTTAATATAATATATACGAATTTTTTACTATAATGTCAATACTAAAAATTTTTTTTATTGGAACCACAGATTACACTGATTATCACAGAAACTTACCACAAAGACGCAAAGTCCGCAGAGAAAAACAAAAAAATGTGTTGTTAAAAAAACCCATCCCACAACCACAATAATTAGCCACTGATTTACACGGATGCACACTGATTAAAAAGAATATATTTTTTGCTAAAAACCCACCCACAACCCCAAAAAATATTCTCACACAGAAAAAAAGATTTAAAAGTTAAAAACGATATTTGACCCGTAACTATTATTACCTAATTCGATTTTTGGTTGTAAATGAATGCCTCCATATTCAAAATTGTATTTGCGAACTGATGATGGAACACTAAATATATCAATAATATCAATTAAAAGTACGAGGATGGCGCCCGTAAACCAAAAACCTGGCCACATATCCTCATAAGAATTTAGAGCAGCCAGAGAAAGAGTACAGGTTATACCCGCCCGCAATCCTATAAATCCAAGTCCTCGATGCCACTGATTTGCATAAAAATGCCCCGTACTTGGCCCTATGTATGCTCCATATATAAGTAAAGATGTTCCTGTAATTGGTAATACTTTCCTTTTAAATGTGCCTGCATCACTATCATATTGACGTATTAAAGCTATACCTCCTACTATGCTTGTTGCTGTGCTCCCCAAAGACCACATAAGAGCTGTAGCTTCAGATTTAGTTTTGTAAACTTTTGCCTTAAGCGAGTAGGAGATATTTAATAAAAAAATGACTGTTAGAATAATAATAAACTTTTTCATTATATTCCCTTAAGTCTAGATAATAAATACTACATTCAACTTTTTGTTTTGTCAAGTAATGGATATCTTGCATATTGAGGAAGGGCTATTACCCTTTCTTTTGGTTCTTTAATCCGAAACTCGGAATTTCGCTTAATACTTCCTTGACATTGAGTGGTTTTTTTTTATTTTTGTCCGAGGTTGGATTTATGAATAAAAAAGATGTTATTATCTGCGGGGCGGGACCTGCCGGTTCTTCTCTTGCTTATTTTTTATCAAAGAGAGGATTCGATATTCTTCTTCTCGATAAGGTTAAATTCCCGAGAATTAAACCCTGCGCTGGAGCTTTTCAGATTTCTTTAAACGATTTTTTCCCTTTTTCTTTTGAATCGATCGCGGAGGATAAAGCCGCAGGTTTTTATTTTGCTAAAAATGGACGGCGTTTTAGTATTGAAATGGAAAAGCCTATAGCCTATACGGTGAACAGAAAAAAGTTCGATTATTTTTTACTGCAAAAAGCGATTGCTTCCGGGGCTGAGTTTTTAGAGGAATGTAAGGTTATAAGAGTGAATGAAGGAGTAGTTTATAGTACGTTGGGTAAGTTCAAAGGTAAAATAATTGTAGGAGCCGACGGAGTAAATGGCGTATTAAGGAGATACGGTAAATACAGGAGGTTCAAAGGCATGATGAAAACTATAAGCGCGGATATCCCAATTTCTTTTGAAAAAAAATTGGGTTTTGATTTTTCTTACACGAAAGGCGGATATGCCTGGCTATTTCCGAAAGGCCGTATAACTCATGTAGGATTTGGAACCGAACCAGAAGTTTTTAAAAATGGTGAAATTATATTGAATAAAATTTTGGAAGATTACGGATTTCCCGAACCAGAAAATATTTATAAATGGACTTATCCTTTATTTTCCTCTCCTGAATTGCTGGTGTGGCGAAACACTCTTTTGATTGGAGACGCGGCTTCTCTTGTTAATCCCGCCACAGGAGGAGGAATTTACAACGCCGTCCAGTCCGCTCATCTTGCTTCAAAAGCAATCGATTCGAATTTAAGAGAGGGGAAACCTCTTAAAGTTTATCAGGATATGATAGAAAAAAGTATGTATCCGATGTTTTATTCAGCTAAAGCTTTTAATTTGATGTTGCAAAAAAATCCTTTTACCATTCAATTTCTTCGTATACTGAAACCGTTCCTCGTTTTTCTGGCTAAAACTTTATCGTGATTAAATCGTAGCCACAGATTACACGAGATTATCACAAGATTTTATTGTTGTTCAAGACTCAACTCACAACCTTGATTCCTTAACTTTGATTGGCCACAAAGATATCGGGGCAGAAAATCGTTAGAGTGTTAAAATTCCAAACACGTCGTTCCGCACTCTATTACGTTTAATGCGTCAACAAAGTTATACCCAATACCTGTTTGTATTGACTTTTTTTATTTTTTTATTATGATTAGTACCATGTTAATATCAGTTTTCTTAATTGGAGGTTTGTTTTCATCATCAAACGATACTCTGGGGCTAAAATTTTTAAGGGAATATGATCCCGAGTATTTTTCATTCCATCACTTTTCTGCTGGGCTCGACGGGCATGAGTATCTCCGCAGTGGTTCGGATAATTCAATAGGCGGAGATGGTAATTTTGATTATTACAGAAGGACTTATTCCAACAGTAAAGATTGTTATTTTGAAGTTTATCCATATCAATATGTATATTATAGTGAGGGTAATTTCCGTTTTTCTTCTATATTGGATTTACAGAGTGGTTCTAAATTATATCCTTTTTCGGTTCCCCTTTTCACCCTGATTGAAACAGATTTGTATGGTAGTTATGAGGAAAGGAGTGAAACCGATATTTCCAAAAATGGAATTGCGGAAGTTAAAATAGGTTTAGGTTTTGGTAGAATTATTCCCCTTTTGAATGCTTATAAAACACTCAAAATTGAAGAAGAATTAACCGATTTAAGAGAACTTTCCGAAAAATTTGACAGAAGGGAGCTTGAAAAGATTTCAGACCAGATTATGAAAAAGGAAAAATACCTGGATGAACGTGATTTTTGGAGAAATTTAGATTCTATTATAACAGAAACTGGAAATTTTAAGCATAAAAGGTTAAATGCGGTTTCCGCTATCAGGATAAGTGAAATATTAAACAGCAATTTGAAAAGGAGAGGGACAGGTGTTCCTTACATATCCGGAATCGATAGAGGATTTGAAACAGGTTTTTATTTCGGATACCGGTATCGTTATACCCGAATTATTGATGATTATTTCGAGGAAGATCAAACAAGAAAAGAAAAGGATATATATTCAGGGATTAGATTTGATTTTGCCTATCCTCTTTCGGTAAAACTCCATTTATACGGTCATTCTCTTGGGGAAGGATACCTTTCCGATTCTCTGGGTTTAAAAGAGATTAATTTAAAGGTTGGGTTAGTCTATGAGGTTTTTAATAATTTCTTTTCTGATTTAAGCATTGAATACTGTAATCGCAAGAACAGATATTTATCCTGGCCTCGAGACGAGGATTACGTGAGTTTAGATTGGAGAAATATATATTATATCGATTATAGATTATCGATCTCTATTAACGGTTATTTCCATTACTATACGAGAAGAAGAGATGATAATTCTAATTTTTACTCTGGCGCACTTAGAACTTCTATAAATTACCATTTCTTCTAATTTTGGCCTGAAACCCGAAACCTGATATCTGACATCCAACCTACAGCAATTCTTTTCTAAGTTCCGCCGGTGATTTACCGGATAGGTAGGCGAGAGGTATGTCAAAGACAGTCCTGGCGCCTGTGTGTCCTTCTTTATGTAGTTTATAAACTGCTCTTGCATAAGCTACAAGTACTTGAGCTGTAAATTCCGGGTTACTATCCAATCTCAATCGAAATTCCATAATTTGATTGTTTTCTTTGTCGATGCCGGTCTGACCGCTTCTGAGCACAAAACCTCCGTGGGGCATGGCGGAATGTTTTTCTTTCAATTCTTCTTCGGTTATAAAATTGACTTTGGTATTGTAATCCGCGAAATAATCGGGCATGTTTTTTATTTCTTCGGCTATTTTATCTTTATCAGCTCCCGGTTCAGCAACTACATAGCAGTCTCTGAGATGTTTTTCGCGGGTGGATAAATCTGGATTTTCTCCGCCGCGGACTTTTTCTATCGCTTTTTCTATTGGTACCGTATACTGTACGGCATTTTTTACTCCTTTTATTCTTCGGATCGCGTCGGAATGACCCTGACTGACACCTCGACCCCAGAAGGTATATACTTTCCCTTTGGGAAGAATAGCCTGAAACAGCATTCTGTTCATGGAAAAAAGTCCGGGATCCCAGCCGATACTGATAGCGCTCAAATTGCCATGGCTGCGGGATATTTTATCCATCTTATCGAAGTATTCGGGGATTTTAGCGTGAGTATCGAAACTGTCGACGGTATTAAATTTTTCCGCGATTCGAGGTCCCTGTACAGGGATATCCGTTGCCGAACCGCCGCAGAGGATCATTACGTCGACGATTCCTGTATAGTTATCAGCGTTTTTCACATTTTCTACTTTGGTGTTATAGCTGTTAGTCTTAAGGCTGTCTGCCGGTCTTCTGGTGAAGATTGCCTTCAGTTCAATATCAGGGTTTTGTTTGACAGCCGCTTCAACGCCTTTTCCTAAATTTCCGTAACCGACAATTCCTATTTTTATTGTTTTAGCTTGAATGTTTGCCATTTTTATATACCTCCGGTATTTTCTTTTGCAACCATGCAAAATTAATAGTTTTCTTATTTAAGTCAAGATATATGCTAAGAGCTGTGTTTTGGTGTTTTGTGTTTTGTGCGTTTTGGGGTCAAATCTCATTGACAAATCAATTCATCGTTTTATAATATAGGCATGGTGAGGCCATTACGTATACAGTATCCCGGTGCCTATTATCATCTAACATGCAGGGGAAATGATAGAAACAGGATCTTTGCAGATGATAAGGACAGGGAACGGTTCTTAAAACTATTAGAGAATTCATTAGATGTTTATCGGGTAGATTTATCTTCTTATGTTTTGATGACGAATCATTTTCATTTATTGATACGAACTACTTTAGGGAATCCTTCCGAATTAATTGGACATTTCAACGTATGTTATACGGGTTATTATAATTACAGACATGGTAGAAGTAGTCATCTGTATCAGGGAAGGTATAAATCTTTCTTGATAGACGTGGATAATTATCTTTTATAGGTATCCAGGTATCTTCATTTGAATGTAGTACGGGTTCATAGTTTGAAAAAAGCGAGTTTAGAAGAAAAGATAAAGCTTTTAGAGAATTATATAAGCCCTTATCGTTTGCGATGCTAATGGAAAATTAAATGCGGAATGAAGTAAAACTTCTGATATTAAAGGAGGCAATAAAATGAGAAAACTGTATCGTTCAAGTGATCGTCGCCAGATTGCGGGTGTTTGTGGCGGTTTGGGCGAGTATTTTGATATCGATCCGATAATTTTTCGTATGGTGTTCATTGGATTATTAATCAATGGAGGTGCAGGCATAATAATTTATATCCTCATGTGGATTTTTGTTCCGGTTAAACGTTAAATTCTTTGAATCTAAGTTGAGTTTTTAAGGGTATACAACAAATAAAAACAGAGGCTCTTTTTTTGTGTTTTTGTACTGCCTAATACAATATCTCTACAGCCGCCAATCCTTCTGAGAAATCTCTTGCTTCCAGAAATTTGGGTTTGCATACCCACATCCCATTTTTAGAGAAGTATCCGTATTGTTGTCCCATTTTTACTTTCGCGACTCCTTCAGAAAAATCCCATGCTCTATCAAATTGCGGTTTTATTATCCACTTTCCGGTTTTGTCTATATATCCATATTTGCTTCTTTTCCATATCGGACCCATTACTTTCGCCAATCCTTCGGAGAAATCCCCTGCGTCCCTGAAACGAGCTCTGATTGCTCGTTTACCTGTTTTATCGATATACACAAAGATACCGTTTTTCCACTCTGATATCTTTACCCTGGCTAAGCCCTCAGAAAAATCCCAGGCATAAAAAAAATGAGGTTCTATTACCCAGTTACCGGTTTTGTCGATATATCCGTATTTGCCATCTATTTTTGCACTCGCCAGCCCTTCGGAAAAACTTCCAATATCGTCGAAGCGGGGTTCAATTACCCAATTACCGGTTTTATTTATGTATCCATATTTGTCGTATTTTCTTGCTATCGCCATTCCCTCTGAAAATTTCCCTACATAATCGAACTGCATACTGTTTACCCATTTCCCGGATTTATCAATGAGTCTGTATTTATCAATAATTTTTACACTTGCCAGCCCTTCGGAGAAATCGCTCGCATAATCAAAATTAGGTTTGATTATCCATTTACCTTTTTTATCTATATATCCGTTTTTATAGTCTTTCTCTGTTGCTGCCAGCCCTTCGGAAAAAGGCATTGCGTCATCGAATTTTGAATTGATGGCTATTTTACCTTTCTTATTTATATATCTGTATTGATATCCTATTCTTACCACCGCCAATTTACCGGAAAAATTTCCTGCATCATCGAACTGCGGTTCAATAACCCAGTTCCCGGTTGTATCTATATATCCCCATCCTCCGCCAATTAGAGTTAAGGATATAATTAACAGCAATAATATTTTCTTCATATCCATTTTATACATATTATATGAAAATATTTCAGATTGTCAAATACTTTGGATAAATAATTACGTGCAATTAGTTAGTATTATGGAGGGAGCAATAAGCAGTAAGTAGTCAAAAGCAACAAAAAATTTTGTGCATTGGTGTCGTAGTGGCAAAGTTAGAATTTTAGATTTGGGGGTTGGTATTTAATTAAAACAAAAACAAATTTGGGTGTTGTGTGGCTCTGTGTTCTATGGTGTGGAATTTAATTTGAGGTCAGGGGTGTGTTTTAAAAGACGAAATTGATTTTGGAGTTAGGGGTGAGGCTTTGTGTGCTTTGTGGTTCAATCCTTTTCCTTACACTTTCGGGGGTTTGCCGAGTTCTTTATCGAGTTCTTTTAGTAAATCTTTCGCCTTTTTGGATGCTTTTTCAGGCGTCCAGATATATACTTCGGCTAAGAGATCTCCTTTGCCGCCTCCGTAAAGACTTCCCATTCCCTGGCCTTTCAATACAAATGTTCTTCCGGATTTTGTTCCGGCGGGTATGGTAAGTTTTACTTTTCCGTTAAGTGTTGGAATTGTAACTTTCCCGCCTTCGATAGCGGTTCTATAGCTTATCGGCACTTTGAGTCTTAAATTACTGCCTTCTCTTTTAAATTTCGAATCGGATTTAACGATTATTTCTACGATTAAATCACCTTTGGGACCACCTCGTATACCAACATTACCTTCTCCTCTCAGAGGAATATAATTTCCGGTTTCGACCCCAGCCGGAATTTTCACGGATATTTGTTTTTCTTTTTTTACTCTTCCTTCACCGTGACAATCGGAACAGGCATCTTTCACTACTTCTCCCGTACCTCTGCAAACCGGACAGGTAGAAACGGAAATCATCTGTCCGAAAAAGCTGGATCTGCTTACCTGAACTTCTCCGTTTCCGTTACATCTTGAGCACATGGTCGTAGTTCCGCCCTTTCCGTTGCATTTGACGCATTTCTCGAATAATCGGATTTTTATCTTTTTAGTTGTGCCTTCGGCTGCTTCTTTTAATGATATTTCTAAAGGAATACGAACGTTTTCCCCGGAAGGTTTTTGAACCTTTTTAGTCCCTCTCCTTCTGGTTGTCTGTCCGAATATGTCGCCGAAGATCCCACCTCCACCACTTCTTCCAAACCCAAAGTTTTCAAAGATATCTCCGAAAATGTCACGCAGGTCATCCTGGTGGGTAAAATCCTGCCATGTGAAATTGCCGCCTTCAAAATGAACTCCTTCTTTTCCGTAGCGGTTATATCTGGATCTTTTCTCGGGGTCCGCAAGTACTTCGTAAGCTTCAGAAATCTCTTTAAATCTCTTTTCGGCTTCTTTAGTGTTTTCTTTGTTTACGTCCGGATGATATTTCCGCGCAAGCTTTTTATAGGCTTTTTTAATCTCCTCGGTACTCGCGTTTTTATCGACCTCGAGGATCTCATAGTAATCCTTAACTTTTTGCATATATTCTAATTACTTTCTTATTCTTCCTCCTCTTTATCTTCTTCATCTATTACTTCATAATCGGCTTCGACTTCACTTTCGCCTTCTTCTCCCTTTTTCTCTTCCTTTTTCTCCTCCTGTGGTTGTTCTGCACCGGCTTGGTCGGCGGATTCTTTCCCGGCTTTCTGATACATTTTTTCGGATAAAGAATAAGAAACTTTCTGGAGATTTTCGATTTTTTGTCTTATGTTTGCGACATTTTCCGTTTTAATGGCTTCTTTTAAGTCGGATATCGCGTTTTCAATATTACCGCGTTCTTCGCTGGAAACGACATCGCCGTGTTCTTTCAGTGTTTTTTCCGTGGAGTAAATCAAAGTATCGGCTTGATTCCTGGCATTGATTAACTCTTCTTTCTTTTTGTCTTCTTCCTCGTGGGCCTCGGCTTCGGATTTCATTTTTTCGATTTCGTCCTCTGTGAGTCCGGAAGAAGATTCGATTCTAATCGATTGCTCTTTATTCGTTCCGAGATCTTTAGCGGAGACATTAAGTATGCCATTAGCGTCTATATCGAAGTTGACTTCTATCTGAGGAACGCCTCTTGGCGCAGGGGGAATACCGGTCAATTCAAATCTTCCCAGAGTTCTATTATCAGTTGCCATTTTTCTTTCTCCCTGAAGTACATGTATCGAGACAGCGGGTTGATTATCATCCGCTGTTGTGAAAATCTTGCTCTTTTCGGCGGGTATTGTGGTATTTCTGGGTATTATTGTTGTCATAACTCCACCCAGGGTTTCAATTCCGAGAGATAAGGGGGTAACATCAAGAAGCAGGACATCTTTCACGTTTCCCGCAAGCACGCCTCCCTGAATGGCAGCGCCAATAGCAACGACTTCGTCTGGATTAATTCCTTTATGCGGTTCTTTTCCGAAAAGCTCTTTGACTTTCTCCTGCACAGAGGGCATTCTGGTCATACCGCCCACCAGAAGTACTTCGTCGATGTCTTTTATTGTTAAATTCGCGTCTTTGAGGGCATTTTTTACAGGATTTTCCACTCTTTTTAACAAATCTTCACATAGGGTTTCTAATTTAGCCCTCGTTAACTTCTTTTCGAGGTGTTTCGCGCCACTTTTATCTCCCGCAAGATAGGGGAGATTTATTGTGGTTTCTTTCATTGACGAAAGTTCACACTTTGCTTTTTCGGCGGCATCGCGGACTCTCTGGACAGCGCTTCTGTCATCGGAGATATCTATTCCCGTTTCTTTTTTGAATTCTTCTATCAACCATTCCATTATGACATGATCGAAGTCATCTCCTCCGAGATGCGTATCGCCGTTAGTGGAAAGAACTTCGAAGACGCCTTCACTTATTTCGAGAATAGATATATCGAATGTTCCTCCTCCCAGGTCAAAAACGGCTATCTTTTCTTCTTTCTTTTCTCCCAGTCCGTATGCGAGAGCAGCAGCGGTCGGTTCGTTTATAATTCTTAGAACTTCGAGACCGGCTATCTCCCCGGCGTCTTTTGTGGCTTTTCTCTGAGAATCATTAAAGTAAGCGGGTACGGTTATTACCGCTTTTTTAACTTCTTTTCCTATATGTTCTTCCGCCGCTTTTTTCAGATATTGCAGGACTTTCGCCGAGATCTCCGGTGGAGAGTAAACTTTATCTTCTATTTTAATTCTTGCGTCTTCATGGGGTCCTTTCGTAACTTCAAATGGGACTTTTTTCTTTTCGTTTTCGACTTCTGAGAACCTTCTTCCCATAAACCTTTTTACCGAATAAACGGTATTCTGGGGATTGGTGAGCTGTTGTCTTTTTGCCTGCAGTCCGACTAATTCTTCTCCTTCCTTAAATCCGATTACCGAAGGAGTGGTTCTTTGTCCTTCCGGATTTGAGATTACTTCCGGTTCAGATTGTTCAACGATTGCTACGACTGAGTTTGTTGTACCCAGGTCGATTCCTATTACAGGTTCTTTCATTCTTCTTGTCCTCCTCGATTACTGTCTTTTTCATTGTTTTTGTTTTCTTTATTTTCCGTTTTTTTCGCTACAATAACTTTCGCCGGTCGCAGGACTTTATCTCTGATTTTGTATCCTGTTTCCGTTTCTTCCAGTATTTTGCCGTCTTCTTCGTCGTTTTGTTCGATAACGTGGATTGCTTCATGTTTTGACGGGTCAAATTCTTTACCAACGGATTCGAACGGTTCGATATTATACATTTTTAGCAGGGTTTCAAGATTGGAATGCACAAGGCGAATTCCTTCCTGAAAAGATTTATAATCTTTTTTGTGTTTTTCGCTTTCATTGAAGGATTTAAAAGCTCTTTCAAAATCGTCGAGAATGGAAAGGATTTTTCTGAAAACTTCTTCCAGAGCGAAATTATAGATTTTTTCTTTCTCCTGTATGGCTCTTTTACGAAGGTTTTCATAGTTAGCCAGTGCTCGAAGATATTTGTCCTTGAGTTCTTCGTTTTGAGCTTCTAACTCTGAAATTATGGTTTCCATACTTTCGAAATCCCTTTCCTCTCTATCTTTTATTTCTTTTTCTTCTAAATTTTCAATATCTTCTGCTTTATCTCCTTCAAACATCTTCCCTCCTGTATTCTTATGAATATTTTAATTTAAGAAGTTGCCTATTAATGTCAACCCCGAAAACTGTAAATCTTGTAACCAATCTTAATAAAAATTTACGATTTGTCAAGGTGTATAGCTATTTTATTTAAGGTGTTTTAGTGGATAATTGTTCGAAATTAATTGGGTTGTTGTTGGTCGTTTTAAATCATGAATCGGGAGAGTTTTTTGATTAAATTGTTATCGTTTTGCTTTTAGGGTTTGTCTACATCGAGCCAGGTTTTAGCTATTTCCAGGGTATTAAAGACTATAACTTTGTGTTTTTCGGCAGGTCCCCTTTTTTCGTAAAATTTAGCCTTGTCAAATGAATCCGATTTACTTACGACTATAGCGAGCTTATTTCCGAATATTCTTTTTTTGTCCGTGATGACTTCTTTGATAATTTTTGCGAAACTCTCGATCGTTACCTTAGATTCTGTGATAAATCTAACATCAAAAAGTTCTTTATAGCCTTCTTTTATTTTGGAATTTGTTTTAATTTTCTGGACATAATCAATTATTTCCTCGGGTATCAATTTACCTGTCGCTTTTGCGTAAACATATTTACCGTTATCGTGAATCTGATATGTAACTGGCATTTTTTATTGCAGTGAATATAATATGAAATATTTTTGTGTCAAGTTAAAGCTTTTCCCTATTTTGATGTCATATGTTTTATTAGATTTGAATATCGTTGAACATAAATGCGAAACTTTAATACGTTTTTTAATTATTTTTGATTTATTTTCCTTTTCCGCATAGCTGTGAATTTCCACCAGGGTTTTGGCGGGTTTCCGTTGCAGAATGACACGACTGAAATAAAGACGTCCAGAAGACAGAGGTCGTGGTGTCTGCCGGTTAACTTAAAAAGCTTTTGATACATAAAGTAAGGGTCGGCGCCTTTTAAATCTGAAGGAGTTTTGAAACCGAGTAAACGCAGTTTTGCGGCGATAGCCGGTCCTATGTTTGGTATGGATTCTAAACTGTCGGTACTTATTTGTTTCTTGCGCATATAAATTGTTTCCTTTTATTCATATTTCCAGTATTCTTTTACTACGAAATTTTGCTTCTGTGATTGTTGTAATTCCTTTCTTAAATAGTATCGGTGTTGAAATCCGTTTATTACGATAATTCTTTTCCCTTGAAATTCTGTCGCATATTTAATAATGTTTTTGACCATAGCTTTATTTCGTTTGTTCCAGTATTCTATAAGAGAGATAATGAACTCATTAAAATTTTTTAACTCAGGAATGATTTCTGTAAACTTAATATAATTGTTATGCTGATCTCGATTTTTTATGGCGCATATGGAATCTGCTGTCGCCGAATTTATAATCCTTGGATATTCCTGTAAAAGAGTTTCGTTAAGTTTATTATGTTTTAGGTGTATTGCAATCCGCTCTTTCAGAAAAGGCAAAGAGTCGTTCTTTTTGTTCTTTTCGATAAAATCATCTAATTCTTTTAAAAAGGGTTTTAGCTGTTCGAAATAGCGGGTTTCTATATAATATTTATTGCGATTAGCTATATCATAATATCTAAGAAGTACTGAGGAATTTTCATCAAGATATTTTTTTACCATTATTGTCTCGAGGGTTGGATTCTCAATTTTTGGCACTAATTTGCAAAATTCTTCGGCGTTCCAGGAGATCGGATGTTCAAACAAAATTACATCAGGGTTCATCTTTTTTAATATATTCAGTCCATCTTCAAGGTCAAAATTTTCCGTTGCCCGGTGAACGGTTCCGAAGATGATAGCTTCAGTTTTAGGTAAGGTTTTTGATGAAAGTAAAATGGGTAATATTAATGTAATTGTGAGCCAATTTTCCATTTATGTTCCTCCTGATTAATTAATAGTTTTCATCGAACCCCGGACGCACAAATTCTCTTGCTTTCGGAAATATTTTTTCGATTTTCCTGCGTAATCGGTCGAGATGTACAAGAAAGTCGAGGGTTTCGTCCTCGCATTCCGGGAAATGGCGGTATATTTCTCCCCATGCGGCTATGGAACGGTCTATCGCGATTAACGCGACCTTCGCTGAGCCATTTCTGTCTTCCATGAATTCGTTAGGATCCCCCTTAGCTGCGCGTGTTAGCTTGCTATGAATTTGATGTTGATACCAACGGATTATGTCTACCGCGTCTTTGATGCTGACAGCTTCTTTTGCTGGGTCTATATTGGGTGTATCGAGTTCGGCGGCTAAATTTAAATTCTCTTCTTTTTGTTTGAATAGATGATTGGATGATTTAAACCATTTTTCAACCATTTTGGAATATTTTTTAGCGGAAAGAAGGTGTTTTTCTTCTTCTTTATTTTTTTTCTTTCTTATTTCTTTTTTTGTTGCCGATTCGAATTCTATAGAATCTAAATCGATACCCTTTTCAAGCGCGGATTCTTCTAACATTTCGAGTGTCAATTGAAAGACTTCGGAAAGGCTTTCCCAGAAAAGTTTGTTATTCATGTCTCGAGATTCATTGTCCGGAAACTGTTTTTCGCTTAAGGCGAAATTCATGCAGCGGGAACTAAAAGGACAGCGTTCACACCAGTAGTCGCAATAATTATATATTCCGGGAATAAAATCAGGGTTTTCTGAAAGTTCTTTTATATCTTTTTTATCCATTTTATATTTAAAATTATTGTTTTATCTTTTCCTGTCAAGAACTTTATTTTTTTGTTGTCTACAGGTGCTACATGTGAGTAAAAGAGCTCAGTGCTCACTGCTACAAAAATGTTGGAGTTGTCATTACGAACTCTTCTTCCTGCCATTCTCCAGCTTGACCCATGAAATAGAAGCACAATCAGGTAGGCAAGCTATTTCATAGGGTAAAGCAATCTTACTCGTAAAATAAAAAGCATGATTGGGTTGGGTGATGGGTAATCTTGTGATAATCTGCTTGCCCTGTAGGGAGGAACAACCGTTCAGGGTGTAATCTCGTGGTTAAACCCTTGAGATTATTTCGCGTGGGTATGGCAAGATGTCGAACTCATAATAACAAAATAAACAAAAATAATGGGGTGTGGGGTGGCTTTGTGTCCTTTGCGGGCTTTGTGGTTCATATTATGTGTTAGCGGTTTTACCGCGCTGTGTCTTTTGTGGTCTTTGTGGTTCGTTTTTTTTGTAAGGGGGATGGGGCGTTGACATTTAAGGTTAAAATTCATATTTTGTAAAAAATGAAAGTTAGAAAAGGATTATTAGCCCGATTTATTTATGAAATTTCTCCCGTTCTGGGGTACCTCGGTGTTATCTTGATATACGCTTCGTTTCTTTTTTTAATACCTTTAATAGTAGATTATTTATATTTAGGTGAGTTTGTAAATCTAAAATCCTTTTTAACACCGGCTTTGATTTCTCTTGCTTTAGGTGTATCTTTAAAGGGGCGAAAACCTTTAGAAAAAATAAATCACAAACAGGGTATG
>CAZSEX010000019.1:0-15319 GCA_964606065.1 uncultured bacterium
AAACTTTATAATTAAAAAAACCAAATAAAAAAATGGTTGACAGATTTGTTTTTTTTTATATTGTATATAAGGAAAATGGAAAAGATTGATGATCTGTGCATAAAAACCATACGTTTCTTATCCGTGGATGCGGTTACAAAAGCTAAATCCGGTCATCCGGGAATGCCTCTGGGTGCCGCACCAATGGTTTATACTCTATGGAGCCGCCATTTAAGATTTAACCCGAACAATCCAAACTGGTTTGACCGAGACAGATTCATCCTCTCCGGAGGTCACGCTTCGGCCCTTCTTTATTCACTTCTGCATCTTTTCGGATACGATTTACCCTTAGAAGAAATAAAACAATTCCGTCAGTGGGGAAGCAAAACGCCCGGGCATCCCGAATACGGCGACACTCCGGGAGTGGAAGCCACGACCGGGCCCCTGGGACAGGGTATTTCGATGGCTGTAGGGATGGCGATAGCGGAAAAATTCCTGGCAAAAACATTTAACAAAAAAAATCTCGATATTATAAATCATTATACCTATGTAATAGCCTCAGACGGAGACCTGATGGAAGGTGTCTCTTCCGAAGCAAGCTCTCTGGCGGGAACTCTTAAATTAAACAAGCTTATAGTTTTCTATGATAAAAATGACATTTCAATCGAAGGAGACACAGCTATCGCTTTCACCGAAGACGTCGAGCAGCGTTACAAAGCTTACGGATGGAATGCAATTAATGTAAAAGATGGTGAAGATATAGATGAGATAGACAAAGCGATAGATAAAGCTAAAAGAGAGAAAGATAAACCTTCTATTATAATCATTCGCACCCATATAGGATACGGAAGCCCAAAACAGGATACGGGAGCTGTCCATGGTTCACCCCTTTCAGAAGAAGAAGTCATGGAAACAAAAAGAAATCTGGGCTGGCCTGAAGAATCCCATTTTCTGATTCCAGAAGAGGCTAAAAATCACTTTGCAAAATATAAAAACAGGGGTAAACAGCTGGAAAAAAAGTGGAATGATTTGATCGTCAAATATAAGAAAGAATATTCCAGCGAATCCATCAATCTGGAAAATTCACTGCAGGGGAAACTCCCTTCAAGCTGGGACTCGGATGTTCCGGAATTTCAGGAGGGAGATGGAGCTGTTGCCACCCGAAAAGCTTCGGGTAAAGTATTAAACGCGATCGCTCCCAAACTTTTAAATTTAATCGGAGGCTCCGCGGACCTCGCTCCTTCGAACAATACCATTATGGAAGGCTTTGGAGATTTTTCAGCAGAAAGCCCCGAATCGAGAAACATGCATTTCGGAGTCAGGGAACACTCTATGGGAGCCATAGTTAATGGAATGGCTCTGCACGGAGGGGTAATCCCGTATGGCGCCACATTCCTTATTTTTTCCGATTATATGAGGCCGGCGTTACGTTTAGCAGCCCTTATGAAATGCAAATCGAAATTTATCTTTTCTCATGACAGTATAGGTCTGGGAGAAGACGGCCCCACTCATCAACCGGTGGAACATTTAATGAGTCTCCGGGCTATACCCAATATGACCGTTATCCGTCCTGCAGACGCGAATGAAACAGCCGAAGCATGGAAAATCGCAATCGAAAGCAGAGATCCCGTATCTCTTATTCTCACCCGGCAAAGTTTACCCATACTGGATTTAAACAAATATAAAATAAAAGAAGGTGTAAAGAAAGGCGCTTACATACTCGAAGATTCAAACGAAAAGCCGGAAATTATTCTTATCGGAACGGGGTCCGAAGTTCATCTCGCTCTTGAAGCTGCCAGGACATTGAAAAAAGAAGGTAAAAAAGTAAGAGTCGTTTCCATGCCCTCTTTCGAACTATTCGAAAAACAGGATTCACGATACAAAGAAAACATTCTAATTCCGGAAATTCCCAAACTGGCAATTGAAGCAGGCGTAACTCTCGGCTGGCACAAATATGTGGGAGAAAACGGTTGTGTTATTGGTCTCGATAGATTCGGAGCTTCGGCTCCCGGAAAAATAGCATTTAAAGAACTGGGATTCTCCGCAGAAAACATAATTAAAAAGGCAAAAGAACTTCTTTCAAAGTAAAAAATTACTTTAACTCTTCCGACACATTTTCTTTTAAACTCTTTCTTCACACCACCTTCTATCCTCTCAATTTTAAAGTTATCCCGGTCATAGGAGTACCGAACTAAATCCATCTTTCAAATAGATTAATAACCAGATAACAGAAATCCCGTAGAAATTTCAACCTTGCACAAAAACCAAAAGCGCATTCATTAATAATAAAAGATGTATTTCAGGAGGTATAATGAAAAGAAAAGTTATTTATATATTAATATTTTTTGCGGTTATAGCACTTATTTATTCTTTTCTACCCGGTTATTTTACAGCCTTAATTCCTTCTGTTAACGCAAATCAAATTAAAAACGTAAAACTTCCAGCCGGCTTTGGAATAGATATTTACGCAGCAAATGTGGCGGGAGCACGTTCTCTCTGCTTAACCCGGAAAGAAACTCTATTTGTAGGAAGCAGAAGGGAAGGTAAAGTTTATGCAGTCCTGGACACTAACAAAGATTTCAAATCGGATAAAGTTGTCACTATAATCTCAGGTCTTAATAGCCCTAATGGAGTCGCCTTTAGAGAAGGCGCTCTGTACGTCGCGGAAATCAGCAGAGTTTTGAAATTTGAAAACATCGAAAACAATTTAAATTCGCCGCCCGAACCTTCTATCGTAAACGCTTCTTTTCCTGCCGATGAACATCACGGATGGAAATTTATAGCTTTCGGACCGGATGGAAAACTTTATGTGCCCGTGGGAGCTCCCTGCAATGTATGTCTCGAAAGGGACGCAAGATACGCTTCTATAATGAGGATGAATCCCGACGGCAGTAATCTCGAAATATTCGCAAAAGGTATACGCAATACAGTAGGTTTCGACTGGCATCCTGAAACCAGAGTTTTATGGTTTACGGATAACGGTAGAGACTGGATGGGAGACAACATACCTCCCGACGAACTCAACAGAGCTCCTGAACCGGGAATGAAATTCGGTTTTCCATTCTGCCACGGTAAGTCAATTCAAGATCCTGAATTTGACAGCGAAGATTGTTCTGCTTTTACCCCGCCCGAATTGGAACTCGGACCGCATGTCGCTGCCCTCGGAATGCGATTTTATACGGGAGAAATGTTTCCGGAGAAATACAGAGGTGGTATTTTTATCGCCGAACACGGTTCCTGGAATCGCACAAAACCGATAGGATACAGAATAATGTTTGTTAAAGTAGAAGAAGGTAAAGCCATTTCAAAAGAAGTGTTCGCGGAAGGTTGGCTTGTCGGTAGAACATCGTGGGGAAGACCTGTGGATGTGGAAATAATGCCGGATGGCTCTCTACTGGTATCGGATGATAAATCCGGAACAATTTACAGGATTACTTATAAAAAAGGAGTATGATAAATATGAAATATTACGATTTTATTGTTATAGGCAACGGTTCCGGAGGTATAGTTTCATCCACTGCCGTCTCACACGGAAAAAAAGTCGCTCTTATCGACGAAGGACCCCCGGGCGGTTTATGTGTGAATTTCGGGTGTATTCCAACAAAAAAACTGACTTACGCTGCAGACAGGGTGGTGACAATGCGGGAAGACAATAAATTCGGAATCGAAGCCAAAATCGAAAAAATTGATTTTAACCTTATAATGGAAAGAATGAGGAAAAGCAGGGAAATAAGCAGAGAAAAAATAAGGAAAAACCTGTCCGCCACAAAAATAATGGATTTTTATCCGGGAAGAGCCCATTTCGTGGATAAATATGTTCTGGAAGTAAACGGAGAAAAAATTAAAGGTGATAAAATTGTAATAGCCACCGGCGCCAGGCCCTTAATCCCTTCAATCGAAAGCTTAAAAAATTCCGATTACCTGACCAATGAATCATTACTTGAATTGAAAAAAAATCCGGAAAGTATCGTAATTATAGGCGGAGGTTATACCGCCGTGGAATTCGGGCATTTTCTCTCGGCAATGGGAACGGATGTTACCATCATGGAAATGACGGACAGAATAATTAATGTCGAAGAACCTGAAATTTCCGATTTGCTTAAAGAAAAAATGAGCCGGCGCATGAAAATTCTCACGGACGTTAAAGTAACGGAAATCGACAAATCCGGTAAAAAATATAAAGTTACAGGGGAGAATAAAAAAGAATCTAAAAAAGTTAGCTTTACCGGAGAAAATATTCTTCTCGCCGTCGGCAGAAAATCCAACGCCGATTTACTGAAGGCGGAAAATGCAGGGATCGAGACAGACGAAAAAGGATATATAAAAGTAAACGATAATATGGAAACCAGTGTAAAAAATATATGGGCTCTGGGGGACGCCACAGGACAGTATATGTTTAAACATGTGGCAAACAGAGAAGCGATGCTGGTAGCTATAAACAGCTTACACGATCATAAAGAAAAAATGGATTACTCCGCTGTTCCCCATGCGGTTTTCGGATATCCCGAAATAGCCTCTGTCGGATTAACTGAAGAACAAGCCATGAAAAAATATGGAAAAATACTGGTTGGTACAGCAAAATACACGGAAGTCGCTCGAGGCAACGCGATGCTTGAAAAAGACAACTTCGCCAAAGTCATTGTAAATCGTGAAAACATGAGAATTCTCGGATTTCATATCATAGGTTCTCAGGCTTCGATTCTTATCCAGGAAGTAGTAAATCTAAAGGCGCTGGGTCTCAGTTTTGAAAATTTATGGGGGATGCATATACATCCCGCTTTACCTGAACTGGTAATAACCACACTCAACAACCTTGAAGAAAAATATTAAATTAAAATTAAAAAGGAGGCTATTCAAGTGGAAAAAGCAACAGACCTTGTTTGCGGTATGGAGATAGAAAAGGATAAAGCTGTAATAACCTCTTATAAGGCAAAAACCTATTATTTCCGCAGTAAAGAATGTAAAAGTAAATTTGATGAAGAACCTGAGAAATATTTAAAAAGAGAAAACCCTGAGTGCTATTAGCATTAATTTCTTCAACCTCTGAAAATATTAAAAGTTTAAACAAAACTTAATAAAGTAGATACTTTAACCATTCAAATAATGCGAAAAATAAATCTAAACGATAATGATAGAAAATTCTTCTTTTGGTTCGTTAATTAATCTTATCCGGATGAGCTCCGATTCTATCGCCTTTTAAAGTTTCTATTCTTTTAATATCTTCATCGGATATTTCAAAATCGAAAATATCGATATTCGCTTTGATTCTCTCGGGAATTGACGATTTAGGTATGGCTACATGTCCCAGCTGGTAATGCCATCTCAAAGTGATTTGAGCGATGGTTTTATTATATTTCATAGATAATTCTTTCATTAATTCTTTATCAAAAATTTTACCCTGCATTAGAGGACCCCAGGCTTCTACCACTATCTCGTGTTCTTTGCAAAATGATCTCAACTCTTCCTGAGGAAATTGAGGGTGAAGTTCCACCTGATCTACCATAGGAGTTATTTCGCACGATTCGAGTAAAGTTTCAAGATGATGTATCATAAAATTACTTACACCGATAGCTTTAACGTTACCTGCTTTATAAAGTTTTTCTAGAGCTTTCCAGGTCTCATCACTTACGGGCTTAGGCCAGTGAATCAGGTACAAATCGAGATAATCGGTTTTCAATCTTTTCAAAGATGCTTTAAAAGCTCCAAGAGTATTCTCGTAACCCTGCTCGGTATTCCATACTTTACTGGTAAGAAAAATTTCTTCTCTTGGAATATCACTTTCTTCTACTGCACTTCCCACACCTTTTTCATTTCCATATATACTTGCCGTGTCTATCAGTCTATACCCGGCATTGATAGCAGTACTAACGGCATGAATTACTGGTTCTTCGTCCTCTATTAAATAAGTTCCAAAACCTATTCTGGGAATCGGAATTCCATTTCTTAATTCTATAGATTCTTCTAAATTACTCATTTATTTTTCTCCTAAGCTTTTTTTACTGCGGAAATAAGTTTGCGTATCATTTCTTCGGCGTCACCGAAAAGCATCAATGTGTTACCAGCCGCAAACAGGGGATTGGGTATTCCCGAAAATCCGGGACTCAAACTTCGTTTAATTACCACGACAATTTTTGCCCTATCCGCCTCTACTATAGGCATACCTCCAATCGGACTATCTACATCCGTTCTGGCTTTTGGATTCACAACATCGTTAGCGCCCAGAACGATCGCCACATCCGCTTCAGCCATACGGGGATTAATTTCTTCCAATTCTTTTAATTTTTCGTAAGGAATATCTACTTCCGCAAGCAAAACATTCATATGTCCGGGCATTCTACCCGCGACCGGGTGTATGGCAAAACTAACTTCAATATTTTTAGATTCGAGAAGATTGGTGAAATCTCTAACCGCATGCTGGGCTCTGGCTTGCGCCATACCATAACCCGGTATAATTACGACTTTACTGGCATCGGATATAAGCATAGCTACTTCTTCCGGAGAGGTGGACTTTACTTTCCCTCCGTAAATATCTTCTTCCTCTTGCTCTTCGCCGGATACAGCCCCGAACCCTCCGAAAAGAACATTTAGGAAAGAACGGTTCATGGCTTTACACATGAGATTGGTAAGTATTATCCCCGAGGCTCCCACAAGCGAACCGGCAATAATGAGAATATTATTGTTAAGCACAAAGCCTGTGGAACAGGCGGCAAGACCGGAATAAGCATTCAAAAGAGCTATAACAACAGGCATATCAGCACCGCCTATTGCCATTACCAGGGATATTCCCAGGACCGACGAGATGGCAACCACGATCCAGTAAAGATAAACCATTTCGGAATTATAAACCGACCATGAACCGAGAAAAAGCGCTCCTATAAGAAGAAAAAGATTTAACGCGTGTCTGCCTTTTAATAAAATCGGCTTTTTCAGGATTCGCGCCCGCTCCTCTTACCTGAAGCAGAATATCCGATTCCTTGAAAATCTGTCTTCTATTATTTACAATCCGTGCATTGCTTTTTTTATACATTTCGTCAGAAAAACCGGAAAACACTCCCGCACCATTTTCTACTATAATCTTAAAATCTTTACCGAAAAGAGATTTAACCGATCCAGGGGTAAGCGCCACTCTTCTTTCTGCGGAAAACGTTTCTTTTGGAATACCTATTATCATTTTTTCTCCTCGTTTCATTTTATACCACTTACCGAAGGCAGTTCCTCATTTTAAAATCGCCATGCGAATTATTCTTTTTCCCTTCACTTTTATCAATTAATAGCTTTATACAAATAAAAAATTTGCAATAGGGTTGGGTGGAGTAGTAATCTGGTGATAATCTGTGTAATCTTGTGGTTTTCATTATAAAATTATTGTCTAAAAAATTTTTCAATATCATCTTTCTTAAGTCTTTGATAGAACTCGTCAAGATACGATTTATCGGGCTTCTCTATATGAAGCAGGTTGCATTTTATATCGCTGAGTTTGGAAGCTTCCACGCTGAAACTATCGAGTCCTATACTCAAGAATAACGGATAAAATTCTTCGAAGCTGGCTATTTCTCCGCACAAACAAACTTCCTTATTATTTTTCCGTGTCTCCTCCACGACTATTTCCATAAGCCGAATCAGCGAAGGATGGAGGATATGATATCTCTTTTCAATTATTTGACTATTTCTGGAAGCCGCGAGCGTATATTCCAGAAGATCATTAGAACCTATATTGGCAAAGTCCACATATTTTAAAAGCGTTCCCGCCGTAACCGCAGCAGCGGGAGTTTCTATCATTATTCCTTCTTTAATATTCTTATTATATTTCTCACCCTCATCATCAAGTAAAGATTTTGCCTCAGCCACAATTTCTCTAAATGACTCGATATCGGATACATCAGATACCATAGGGTATAATAACCTCAAACCCCCGAAAACCGATGCTCTTAATATCGCTTTTGTCTGGCTTAAATACATATCATAGAATACAGTTATAGCTCTCGCTCCACGTATCTCGAGGTCATCATTATCTCCTGAAGGCAGCTGTAAATACGCGGGCATTTTATCGCCTGTTATATCGAGCAATCTTATATCCACATTTTTACCTTTAGCGGCTTCGGCAATATTTTTATAAACCTTATACCAATCTTCTTCAGAAGGGGCTTCGTTACGGTTTGAAAAAATAAATTCCGACCGGAGTAAACCCACCCCATCGTAATGTAAACCCTCGAGTAACTTTATTTCCGCCTGTAAACTTATATTAGCTTTTAATACGAGCCTCACGCCTTTTTTAGTCTGAGCGGGAATTTCCTCCTGAAACACACACACTTGTTTGCGTTTCTTCGCTTCTTTTATCTTTTCGTCGTAATATTTTTCTGTCTTTTTATCGGGATTAACAAAAACTTTACCCATCGAACCGTCTACTATAACTTTATCTCTGCATTCTATATTTTCCATAGCTTTTACGCCAAAAATAATGGGCACTCCATAATTCTGAGCGAGGATTGTCGCGTGAGAAGTAATACCCCCCTCTTCGGTAACAAAAGCCAGAACATCGTTTTCTGCTATATTTAAAACCATAGAGGGAGTTAACCGTTTGGAAACCACTATTACAGGTTGTCTTTTTTCTTCAGGACACTCAAACTCACCAGAAACATCTTTAAAAGAAGAAAGCAACCTGTTCTTAACATCCGCAAAATCGTGTATCATTTCTGAGAAATGAAAGTCTTTCTGTTTAAATTTTTCCCGATAACTTTCAAAAGCATCATTGACCGCATGCTCGGCATTAATCAATCTTTTCTTTATAATCGAAACAATTTCCTCGAACAGAGTTTCATCCTTCAAAATAGTTTCATGGGCGGTAAATATTTCATGACCGGTTTTACCGAATAGTTCTTCGGAAGCCTTCAACATTTGTTCTATGGCTTCTTTAGTTTTACTGTAAGCTTCTTTTAAACGTTTAATTTCTTTTTCTGCGTTGTCCTCTTCAATCATATAATGAGGAATCTTTTCTTCTGCCTTCTCTCTATAAACATCAGCAAAACCTTTAACTAAACCGGAATTCGCGCTAACGCCCTTTAGTTCTTTCATTTTTCCTTTCCTTTTCCTAAATAAGAAATAACCTCCTCTTCACTCATATCCGGAAATTTGTCATAGAAAGAAGATACCGCAAAATAAGGAAAATCGCTAACCTGCAAAACCGTGATATTGTAGACCTTTTTCTCCATCATCTTATAAGAACCTCTGTGAGCCACAGGAGAAACCGCAATTATCTCTTTCGGCTTTTTTTCCCTGCAAAAACGGATCGCGGCAAACATAGTGTACCCGTTTGCCAGACAATATCCGAGGAGTACTCCTCCCCGCGGTATCCCTTCCCGCTTCTTCCCTATCTTTAAAATGCCTGATTTTCACATTTATATCAAGAGGAACACTCCCCTGAAGCACATCCACCTGAATATTCAGAATCTGCGATAATCGCGCCTCTCGCATTTTCACTTTGCTCCTTTGTCCCATAATCGAAGGACAGTACCTGTTTTTCTTTACTGCCGTATCTATAAACCGTTATACCTTTACATTTTAACCTATAAGCCATATTGTATATTTCCCTGACATCATCTACAGTTGCCTCGGAAGGTAAATTTATTGTTTTAGATACAGAGTTATCCGTATATTCCTGGAACGCAGCCTGGATTTTAAGATGCTGGGCCGGACTGACATCAAATGCGGTAACAAATACCTTTTTTACTTCATCCGGAACTCCCTTTACTTTTTGTAAAGATCCGCTCCTGGCAATCTCTGTGATAATTTCCTGTGAATAAAAACCTTTATCTTTCGCAATTTCTTCGAATATAGGATGCATCTCAAAAAGTCCAGTACCCGAGAGGACATTACGCTTAAAACTGATCGCAAAAATCGGTTCAATTCCTGAAGAACAACCAGCAATAATACTTATTGTGCCGGTGGGCGCCACCGTATTGACGGTCGCATTACGAAGTTTTAAGCCTTTACTCTTATAAATCGATTTTTCAAAATTCGGAAAAACCCCTCTGTTTTCAGCCAGCATACACGAAGCTGACACTGATTCTTCTTGAACAAAACGCATAAGTTTTCTTGCGAATGTTATGGCTTTCGGAGAATTATAGGGAATACCAAGTTTTATCAGCATATCGGCAAAACCCATTACTCCCAATCCTATTTTTCTGTTGGCAGAAGTAACTTCTTTTATCTGGGGAAGAGGAAATTTGTTAACTTCTATCACATCATCCAAAAAACGTACACCCCAACTCACGGTTTCTTTCAATTTATCCCAGTCAACCTTCTTCTCCTTAACCATTTTAGATAAATTAATAGATGCCAAATTACAACTCTCATACGGGAGGAGAGGCAATTCACCGCAGGGATTCGTTGCTTCAATTCTTCCTATTTCCGGAGTCGGATTTTTTCGATTGATTTCATCGAGAAATATTAACCCGGGATCTCCGGTACGCCAGGCAGCATTCACAATAAGCTCAAATAATGTTTTGGCTTTTATACTTTTAACTTTTTCTTTAGTCCGGGGATTTATCAAATCAAACTTCTGATTTTTTTTAACAGCTTCCATAAAAGCATCGGTTGCACCTACTGATAAATTAAAATTGGAAAGGGCTTCACCCTCACTTTTTGCTTCTATGAATTCAAAAATATCAGGATGATCGCACCGCATAATACCCATATTGGCGCCCCGACGTCTACCACCCTGAACGATTACATCTGTTGCCCTGTCAAAAACACTCATAAAAGAAATTGGACCTGAAGCTTCCCCTTTAGTCGAATTTACAAGATCCCCTCTGGGACGTATATGTGAAAAATCGAACCCCGTTCCACCTCCGGATTGATGTATCTTAGCCATATTATGAAGCGTCTCGAATATACCATGTATGGAATCATCAACGGGAAGTACAAAACAGGCGGAAAGCTGCCCCAATGAAGTACCCGCATTCATAAGAGTAGGAGAGTTTGGCATAAATTCCAGACTTCTTATCATATTATAAAATTTCTCTTCTACCTCTGTACGTTTATATCGAGATTTAAAATTCTCTTCGGCAAGGCTGATATTATAGGCCACTCTTCTGAAAAGCTCGCTGGGAGTCTCTATTATGCTTTTGTTCTTATCTTTTAAAAGATATCTCTTTTTTAAGACTTCCAAAGAATTAATAGACAGTTTAACATCATCTTTCAATCCTAAAAGAGATTTTACGGTACGAGCATCGCTTCTTCTCTGTCTGTAAAGTATATAGGCTTTCGCGATCCGGCTGTAATCTTCCTTCATTAAAATCGATTCCACGATATCCTGGATGTTTTCTACAGAAGGAATCCTTCTTTCATATGATTTTTTCAATTCATCTATAACTATATCTGTCAATCGGGAAGCGATTTTTTTCGACTCATTCTTATCCTGGATAACTGTTAATGCTGCTTTCTCTATAGCATTGGAAATTTTTTCTTTTTTAAAAACAACGATTGTTCCATCCCTTTTTCTGATTTTCTTTGGTGAATTTCCTTTCTTCATACTTTTCCTCCTAATTTCTAAACTTTTAACAAATCTATCCCGCTTAAAAGTCCCTCTTTAATCTCTGCCTGTTTTAACCATCTGATGTTCTTTTACATTTTTAAGAGATTCAATTAGCCTACTCGCTTCTTTTTTTGTCAATTCTCTAATCTCAGATTTACCGTAATATTTATTCATAAAATTTCTAAGGTGCTCGTCGTCCCATTCTAAATCACTGGCAAGTTTATCTATAAACATTTTCTGTTTTAATGTCATTCCGAAAGAATTAATCCTGTAATGGTCACTCCTGACAAAATAATTCATCAGTTTTCTAAAAAGTTTATCATCGAGCTCTTTCGCGCTGCCCACTCCCGCGACTTTCCGTAATATCTTCCGGTACTCGGAATCCGATAATCCGAGTTCCTTTTTTACAATATGTATAACTGCCAATTTTTTACTATCAATCTTATTTTTCATTCCAAAAATTTTTCGAACCGTTCTTTCTTAGCCCTGCATATCGGACAAACACCGGGTGGCTCGTCACGCCCGCACAAATAGCCGCAAACTTTACACCGCCAAACCGGTTTCGACAATTTCTTTTGCCCGATTTTGTTTTCTTTGGATTCTTTTTTCGTTTCTTTTCTTTCCGCCTCCGGAGGCCTTCTCTCCGGTATTTTTTTTATTTTCTTTCCTCCGTCAACGACCGCCTGCGACACATAAAGTCCGCAGTAACATGTGTCATAATCATTTAAATCCGGGTCCCTGTAATCGCAGGGACATATTATATCGAGATCCTCTTCTCTATCTCCCGACGCGAGCCGGCAGGGACACGCCCAGTATCCGTATCTCTCTTCATTTACCAGTAAACCCTTCACTAAATCTTTCGTAAATTCCTCATCAGGATTCAAATGGTAACCCGAAGATTCCGCCTCTTCATCTAAACTCTTATACAGCTTATCGATCTGTTCCTCTGATATTTTCCTTTCACTCATTTGAAATCTTATCCTTTATTTCTTCTTCATCATAGCCAACCACACATTCTTCGTCATTTATTACAAGTGTAGGAAAAGAAGATAAAGAATTCCATTTTTTCACCTCTTCCTTTACTTTTTCTTTCTCTTCTTTACCTAAAAGGTCCACATCTATATAGTAATATTCGACATTCATATTTTCCAAAAATCTTTTTACCTTTTTACACCAGACACAGGTAGATATAGCATAAAGCATTATTTTCCCCCTATTTTTTCCTTCTACATGCTTTACATCCATTTATCCCCCTTTTGAAGTTTTATAGATCGTTGTCAATCAAATCTTTTAAAGTAGAAGATTTTAATGTTTCCCGCAAGACCATTCCCACTTTTCCCCACAAATTTCTTGCTTTACATTCATTATACTTTTCACACACCGAGGGCGAATCTATACAAACAACCGGATTTAACGAACCCTCGAGAATATCTACTATCTCATCGCACTTTATTTTTTCGGGGGATCTACCAAGAATATATCCGTCTTTTAATCTCACAATCAAACCTTTCGCTTTCAATGAAGAAATAATGTGGTCGAGATACTTCATCGAAACATCCAGACGTGAAGATATATCTTTCAATAGGAGCGGCTTATCTTTATAACAATTAGCGAGCTCGATCATCGTTCTCATTCCGTACCTTGTTTTAGTCGAAAATCTCATCCCACAGACCCCCCCATTTTTTCCTTTCTATCCTCATCATCAATTCCGCTAAGCTACGGCGACCACTTCTTTAACTTCAGAAATCCTCTTCTTAAGGTAACTTTCTATACCAGCCTTCAAAGTTATCTGAGACATCATGCATCCAGAACAGGCACCCATAAGCCTGACCTTAACCACTCCTTCTTCTGAAACCTCCACCAGCTCCACATCCCCTCCATGAGACATCAGTGAAGGCTTGATATCATTTATTGCTTCTTCTACTTTTTTCTTAACTTTATTTGCTTGTTTTTCTTTTAGCATTTTTCACTCCTTTTTCATTTTTGCATAATTTAACTCTACCAGTTCTATTGAATTAGTAGAACTAATAACAATATACACGTATTCTAATTTTTGTCAAGGGGAAAAGCCTTTCACATATAAAAATTTCTTACCATTGACAAATTAAATAGTTCTCCTATAATCGATATAAAAAAGGAGATTTCATGAAAAAGTTCTTATCTCTTGTTAGTTTCCTGATGGTTTTTTCTCTATACGCCGGAGAAGCTGTATGGCAAATACTCGATAACCTAAGCCAAAGCGAAAAAGAAAACGCGCTTATAGACATCGAATGTGAAGCTGCCGCCGAAACGCAGGCAAATCAGGCTGAAGAAGCGTGGAACAATGGAAATTACGAAGAAGCCATAGAGTTGATCCAAAACTCAAACCTATTAGATAACGCAGCAGTAGGAGTTGAATGGAAAAAACCCGTAAAAACTCATCTAAGGTGGGGTGGCGATGTGCGAATCGGAAGCAGGGACTCGATTTCGACAGTAGCTCTGGATGTGGACAACTCTACCGGGAATTTATTCGCTGTATTAAAACATGAAAATAACGGACACAAATACTGGTGTATGAATATATCAGACGATATAGGCGAAACCTGGACAGAAACCTTCAACTGGGGAGCAGGTGTTACCGATGTAGATGCCACTGTACTTGGCAATTACTTATATGTAGCATATTCCTCTACAGGCTCCGGGCGGCTCAGAAGATTTAAAACAAGCGATGGTGATTCTGACGATGAATATGGTTCTAAATATGTAATATATGAAGCATCTGATGTTCGGGAAATCGCGTTAGCCGCTAACAACGACAGTCCCATGCCTAATTACCTGGGTTATTCCGCCATTATGGATAACGATTCACTAAAATTTTACTGGAGCGATACTGTCGCAACAAGCTGGACTAGCTTCCATCCTGACATCGGAAACGCAAGCAGAGGTTTAGACGCTGCTTCTGATTTTATAGATACTTTATGGATTTCTTACGTCGGGACAAACGACAGCATCTACGTCTCAAGGGCATATACTTCCTGGAAACACTATGGTGGATATTTGGATTATGTTGGATCTTCTCCTTACGTATCTACTTCTATCGGGGCATACGGAGACACGGTTATACTAACCTATCCTCACTATAATGCCGATAGCGCCAATTACGAGATGAAATATATGTACTCTGTTACCGGCGGAGGTGTATGGGGAATTGTTACACTGGTAGGTTCTTCTAATAAAAGTTTTTTCACGCCCGATGTCACGGCAAGAAACGGAGACGGAATCGGATTAGTTTATCAAACCTCGGCTTTAGACGGCGAAGGATTATTTACTCATAGAAATTATACTTACCTTGCAACCTGGAGCCCTCCTTACTCATTTACCGATAGTGTGCCAAGGATTAATGTTAAACCTTCGATAGAGAGAATAGCGGAGGGACTTTACGGGATTGTATATGTCAATAACCCTGAGCAAATTGCGTTGTTCGAGACAAGTGATAATTTAAGTGGAATTGAAGAAAATGTAAATATTCCGGATGAAAACATAATATCCATTAAACCATCCGTATTCAACAGCAGCACCGATATTGTATATTATCTGTCGAACTCACGGGATAATATCGCTTTAGAAATACACGACGCTCTGGGGAGAAAAGTCAAAACGCTCTTTGAAGGAAGGATGCCTGCGGGCAAGCATCTCCTAAAATGGAAGGGTGATGATACCGACGGAAACCCCGTCTCTAACGGAATATACTTCTGTGTCCTGAAAACGGAAAACACCAAAAAAACTTCCAAAATAACGCTAATTAGATAGCTATAAATTTTTTATAGT
>CAZSEX010000019.1:15419-34648 GCA_964606065.1 uncultured bacterium
TGAAGAATCAAAGCCTGTAAGTGAATAACTTATATTAAATATTAAAGGAACCGGTATTGAATCAAAAGTCTGGAGACTAAAATTTGTACCCATATATATTTGAAAAGGGAAATACCGGATAAACATACTGGCTATTCCTGTTCCTGAAGAAGTTTGAACCTCGAAAACCATCATATTATCCCCAACTCTATACCAATCCTCCGGAATATCTATTTCAAAAGTTGTTTGATTATTCATAAATTGTTCCAAATAACCCACTGAATCTCCATTAAATCTGACATTACTACTGGCAATAGAATCCTGCGTAAAGTTATCCAACCTACCCCAGATTTTATCTACTTTAGTTTTTGAAACTACAGTATCATTGGCAGTATATTGTTCATCGGGACAACCAGTTACCCGATAAGATTCAATAACAACAACAGGATCTTCATCCACTTCCGTTGGCAAATCGGACCCTTCACTGCAACCACATAAAATTACCGTAAACATTGAAATTAAAATAGCTATGAAAAACAAATTCTTTCTTAAAATAAAAATACTTCCTCCTTTCTTTTATTGCCATAAGTATAATGATATTTGGGCACTACGTCAAGGAATCCTAAATTGGCCGCGAAGATACGAAGAAACAAGAGCGTTAGAAACTTAGTAAGTAAAAACAAAGAATCATTCGAGTAATTTGTGCTATTTGTTTTTTTCTCTGCGACCTCTGCTTGCCCTGTGGAATAATGACTTCTATTCCATGAAGGGCGTCTTTGCGGTAAAAAAAATCTCGTGTAATCCTGTCTAAGTTAGTCGGCCGGTAAAAAACGTACCAACCAACTGGCAGTTAATAATCCGCGGCTTAGCCAATACTTGACAAATGGAGTAACTTTATTAAATTGTAATACAGGAGGCAGAGATGAGAGAAGTCATTTCGATAAGTTTAACCAAGGAATTAAAGAAAAAATTAGAAGAGCTTTCTAAAAATTTGCAGAGCAGTAAAAGCGAAATCGTAAAGCAAGCTTTGCGTCAATTTTTCGCGAAGGAAGAATTTGCTAATTTGAGGGGCAAAATGGTCCCTGAAGCAAAAAAAAGAGGCGTATATACCGATGAGGATGTATTCGAGAAAGTCTCATGAGGGTATTTTTCGATACGAATGTTCTCGTTGCCGCTTTCATTTCTCACGGTGTTTGCGCGGAACTTTTTGAGTATTGTCTGGTAAGACTCGAAATTTTAACTACAGAATGGGTACTCGACGAATATTACGGGGCTTTAAGAGAAAAATTTTCCTTAGATAAGCGTTTAACAGAAGAATCTTTATCGTTTCTAAGAAGAAACTTAACTGTTGTAAAAGCCCAGACTTTAGAAAAGAAAGTTTGCCGTGATGAGGACGACGATAAAATCATAGCAGGTGCTCTAAGCGGAAAGGCAGATTGCCTTATCACCGGCGATAAAGATTTACTTATTTTGAAAAAATTCAAAAATATACCGATAATCTCTCCAAGGGATTTTTGGAAATTCGAATCCACGTTTGTAGGGTCGCATCCCAACACCTGAAAAATTTCTAACTTACTAAAAAGAGTGGCTGGGTCTGGTTTTGTTTCTTGAATATCAAGGATTCTACAAATCGGTATATCAGTGTTTCTGGTATTTCTGGGGTTATATTTCTGGAGTCGAATCTTCTTTGAAAAGTGTCAGGGGGTGGGGTTAAATTTTCCTTTTTTTACCTTGGAAAAGTCCCCCTTGGGGTATAAGTTTAAAGACGCCGATAGAAGCATATACTGGACTTAGTTATTTAGAACCAAAGGAATTAAGATCGACGGAGGCAAAAGTTGCTTAAATCAATAACCCAAATTAACCCGAACAACTCTAACATAAAAAGTAGGGCAAAAAGTTTCCACTTTTTGCGGGTCAAGACAATTTTTTTAACTCCCAACCCCTCCCCAAAGTGTAAACCATGTGCTTTGGTTTTCACACGGAAAACAAATAAGTTGCTTGACAATTATTATGAACTTGTTTACTTTATATTAATAATGGGGAAATGCGGTCGGGTAATAACTATGTGAGGTGGAATGGGGAAAATAGTTCAGGAAACTTTGTTGCCACTGGTATATATTTTGAGTTTATACTGCAGCGTTATTGGAGGTAATAAATAAAATGTTGGTCGATGAAGCGATTAAATTAATCGAAAATTCAAAAAGAATCGTAGCTTTTACCGGAGCCGGAATATCTGTTGAAAGCGGTATTCCTCCTTTTAGAGGCGAGAATGGTCTCTGGAGTAAGTATGATCCTTCATTTCTCGAGATTGGTAGATTCAGAAGTAATCCAGAAGGGTCATGGAAATTAATAAAAGAAATCTTTTACGATTTTTTTGGTAAGGCAAAACCCAATGAAGCTCACATCGGACTCGCGGAAATAGAGGGAAAAGGATTTTTGCATACGATTATCACGCAAAATATAGATAATTTACATTTTGAAGGGGGAAGTAAAAACATCTATGAATTCCACGGAAATTCAAGGGATTTAATATGTATGAATTGCGGACAAAGATTCCCGGTGAGTAAGATTGGATTTGAACATTTGCCTCCCCGATGTAAAAATTGCGGCGGAATTCTGAAACCCGATTTTGTTTTTTTCGGAGAACCTATTCCTGAACCCGCGAGAACAAAATCCTTTGAAGAAGCGCACATGGCAGATGTCTTTTTACTTATTGGTACAACAGGTGAAATTATGCCTGCTTCTCAGATTCCCTTTTTAGCAAAAAGTAACGGCGTTTCAATAATTGAGATAAATATTAATCCATCGAATTACACTAATTCCATAACGGATATTTTTTTAGAGGGTAGAGCTACTAAAGTTGTTAATGAATTAGTAAAAAGACTTAAAAAATAAAAGCTGGATGGCAAACTTTAAACTGGAAGAATACTATCCCCTTCCGTTTCCAAAAAAAACAAGGCGATTTCGATTGAACTGAATCTGAAAATTCTCTTGTTCTCTATGGCTTTGCGCGAGATTATATTCTTAACAGTTTTCCGAAAATATCTACGGTTACAAAAACAATCGCCCGGAACCTGAGAGGCATTAGTAAAGTTAGAACCAGAGAAAATCGAAGAATGTTAATTTTTAAGGAACTGAATTAAATACTTTTTATCTAAAGTCAAAAAAAAGACGCATTTTTTTTAGTATTGCAATTCTGTTAATTATACGTATAATAATATTTAAGGAGGCATTATGCGAAATATTAACATATTAGTGGTCATATTTTCACTTTTTTTCATAACAAGTTGTAACCAGAATAGCCCTCCCTATACCCCTAATTCCCCCTTCTGGATTTCAGGAGGGATTGCAAATGAAATACTCTCCTGCGGAGCCAGCACAACTGATCCCGACGGAGATGAGATAGCTTATGAATTCGATTGGGGTGACGGCAGCGATTTGACATTGAGTGATTATTATTCGAGCGGTGATTCTGCGAACGAAAATCATACCTATACCGCAAGAGGAACTTATGAAATAACCGTGCGAGCTAAAGACAACGAAAATCTTACTTCAGAATGGTCTCCACCTCTAACTGTTAATATTGATACTATTCCCTTCTATGTTTTTATTTCAAGCGATACAATACAAACCGAAGAGGAAATTTCCGATATTTTGATAGAAGGAGATAGCCGCCTTTTACTTACTGTGGACGGAGATATACTGGAATTATCCGATAACGGAGAAACGAGTGTATTCGACACCAATAATTTTGAAAGGTTTTATGAAATGAAAGTAAACGGCACACTTCCCCTGGATTATGACTACGAATATTATAAATATTTCTGCAAAGGTGATAATATTTATTATGCCTGCTATTTCGATTGGTCTTATTCGAGCCGAATAATGAAGATAGACCCTCAAACCGGTGAAGAAGATTTCTTCTGGTATATAAAAGGTATACCGAGCGGTACGTTTTATAAAAATGAAATGTTATGGTATTTAAGTAATCGCGGAGGAGGGTCGTCAGGTATGGAAAGTATATTGCGAAGTCTCAACGGAGAGACAAGCGAAATGTTATTAGCAATATATGATATTCTCGTAACTGACGCGAAAGGATTATCGATCGACGCGGATAATATTTTTACCACTTACGAAAACGAATCTCATTCTCTCATCCGGTTCAAAATTATTTATTAATTAAGGCAAATGTTTCCGGAGGTAAATCTCAACCTTTGACAATTTCAAATAATTGAATCATCAGTCGCCGGTCTCCGGATATCGGTCTATTTTTAGGGTTTAGGATTCAGGGATTGGAATTTAGGAAAAAATAATAAAAGAATCAGTGTTAATCAGTGGAATCTGGTGGTTCCTGTTTAGTGTTGGGAGTTGGTGGGTAAACAGCAATATATCTTTTTCCTTTGCGTCCTTCGTGTCTTTGCTGTGAAATTTTCTGTGTTAATAGTTGTAATCTGCGGCTAAAGTTTAGAATTTCGGATTCAGAGATTGGGGTTTAGTAAAAACCAAAAAAAAATTATTGTATTTAGTGGTGAAACTCAGCGGTTTTACCGTTTACGGTATTTACTATCAACAAGGACCACTGAGGTTTCGATTTGTCTGTCGGGAATGTTCCAGTATTTTCTGAGCAAAAAGTCTTTTTCTTCAACTGAGACTAATTTATAGCCATGTCTCCGGTAAAAACCGATCGCCCATTTTGCGGCAGCCCACGTTCCGATTAAAACCGGTTTTTCGGTTTCAGTCTTTAAAAAATTCAACAATTTACTTCCAATACCTTTATTTCTTTCTTTTGTCACAACGTAAGCATGCCTGATTAAAGTAATATCGAGAACATCTTGAATACCCATTACACCTATCAGTTCTCCATCTTTTTCAAATCCGTAAAAATTAATACCGCTTGCGATTTCATTTTTCAACTCTTCTCTGGACATATACGGTTCACGAAAACAATCTTCCGGTATAATACCATCATAAGCTTTAGCGGCATCGTTAATTATTTCATAAATCGTATCAAAATCTTCTTCTCTGCATTTCCTTATCATTAGACTTATTCTTCCTCAATCACGCTTAAAATATATCTCGACGGACTTCTAAGTCAAGTTACATTGTTTGTATGTTATATATACGAATTAGAGTTTAAGTAAAAAATTCTATTTTCTATATTTTATTTTTCCAATTATTAATCCGAATGCCGCACCAATCACAAAATGCGTAATAATTGTTAAAGGTAAAAACATTTTATCGATGTATAACCCTAACCCAGAGGAGGAAAACAACCGAGCTAAACTGATTAATGGTAGGGTTGTAAAAAATAAAATAAAACACCAGTCGCCGGCTACTCTACTATTGGAACAAAACAAAGAGATTGGTCCATTGAAAATTAAAGAAATTATTCCTACAATAATTCCTACTCTAAACCAATATGGTTTTGATTTAAACCAATCTTTACTGTTCATCTTCGTCTTTCAACAATAAAATATTTATTCTTAGCAATTCTCTATAATAAAAAGCATTTTTTTTGCAACGATAACTAAAGCTTATACCATAATACAGAAATACTAATTTTCTGTCAAGTTTTTCCATATGCCAACGTATGTCAACTGGGTCACCTATGAAAAAAGAGAACAAAAAACCCGAAAACGGGAGAAAAAATCCCGCAAATCTGATTTTATCCGCGTCCCGTTTCTTTTTTAAAATTCTCACTTTCCAATTTATCATGACTTTATTACAATATAGAGCTTAAATCCGGTTTTAAATTAAGCACTTGTTAAAAGTGTTTAAATGATTAAAATAAAAATATAAACATAAAAAACAATGGCAAAGAAAAAGAAAGAAGACAAAGATAAAACTTTTAAAATTTTCAGGACGATGGAAAAAACCATGTCTGATATTGAAAAGGCAATCGAAAATGCCGGGCTTTCGTCCCCCGACGAAATACATAAGTTTATCAATAAGATGAATTTTAAAGACTTTACTCCTCCGGAACCAAGAACACCTCGGGAGAAAGCTCAGGAATTAATTTATCAGGCCTGGGAAACCAACGACAAAAATGAGGAAATAAAGCTCGCGAGAAAGGCTCTCGAGATATCGGAAGACTGCGTGGATGCTTACGTTATTCTTGGAAATTACACAGAGGACACAAAAAAAGCAGGCGAAATATACAAAAAAGGAATGCAAGCGGGAGAAAAAACTCTTGGGAAGGAATATTTCAAAAAAAACAAAGGGCGCTTCTGGGGGTTTACGAGAACCCGACCTTATATGAGAGCAAAACTTTCTTACGCCCAGTGTCTCTGGCTTTTAAAAAAAAGAGAAGAAGCAATAGAAGAGCTTTTTGATATGCTTCTTCTGAATCCGAATGATAATCAGGGCATTAGATATTTACTCTTAAACTGGCTTATTACGGAAGGAAAAGATGATAAAGCGTGGAATTTACTCAAGAAATACAAAGAAAATTCCACCCAATGGAGATATAACAGAGCATTACTCACTTTTCGTAAAAAAGGGAAATGCGCTATATCCAATATGCTGCTCAAAAGAGCAATAGCGTCAAATAAATACGTTGCGGAAATTCTGACAGGCAAAAGAAAAATTCCAAAGGAACTGCCCTATGGTTACAGTCCCGGGAGTATAGAAGAAGCAAATGTATACATAAATAAAGCCCTATCCGCATGGAATTACTCGGACGGCGCCCTTAAATGGATCTACGATAATTATAAAGAATCGAAGTTTAAATAAGTTTCTTGGCTATTTTTATAAAATGCCTACTCGCCTATAATTATAATCGAAAACTCAAACGGCACAGACTCAAAAACCACCTGCAACATACCACCTCTTAAACTTTCCACCATTTATTTCCCCTTCTCGAAATGGAACATTTTAGCGTTTTTTTCGTCTTTATATATGAAAGATGAGTAAAGAATCTTAAAAAAAGAAGAAAATTAAAAAAGGAGGGTTTTATGGTTAAGAAAGATTTAGTAAATTATGATCCTTTAGACAGGTTTTTTGACATCAGGGAGGACTTCGACAATGTAATGAGGGACTTCTTAAGAGGTTTTGGAAGTCCGATTGTATCGAGCAGAGAAGTATTTCCGGTGGCGGATGTAAAGGAATATGAGAATAAATACACAGTTACCGTAGAGGTTCCGGGAATCGACAAAAAGGATATAAAAATCAAAATGAAGGATAACAGCCTGCTGGTCGAAGGCGAAAAGAAAGAGGAAAACAAAGAAGAAGGCGAATCTTACCTTAGAGTGGAAAGATCCTATGGTAATTTCCGCAGAGCTTTCAACTTCTCATCTCAACTGGATACAAAAAAAGCGACCGCGGAATTTAAAGATGGTGTATTAATCGTAACTCTGCCGAAAAGCGAACAGGAAAAACCTAAAGAGATCGACATAAAAGTTAAGTAATAAATCAAAAAAAATAAAAAAGGGCTGTTTTCGCAGCCCTTTTTTATTTTAATGTTCACATAGTAATTTATCTCCTCGAACGAAACATGGAAACCAAAATAGATAAACCGAGAAAACCGGCGAAGATATACCCCCCTACCCCCAACGGAGTAAGTTTATCGGATTGAATTAAAAGTGAAGAACCAACGATAAGAGCCGCAAGAATCATACTAATCGACAATCTATTTATAGAACTTTCCGCGTGTTTTATAAAACTATCCAGACCTTTGTGTTCAAAATTAACTTTTATCGTGCCGTCTCTGACTTCCTTTATTATCATAGACAGCTCACCCGGCAACTTTTTAAAAAGCAGTAAATAAGCCCTTAATAATTTGGATAAATCCTTTGTCAATTTAGTAATACTGTATTTCTTTTCTATTACTTTCCTAATATAGGGTTTAATACCCTCTATAACATTAAATCCGGAATCGAGTTCAAAAGCGACACCTTCGAGAGTAGCAACCGTTTTTATCAAAAGAACTAAATTTTTGGGGACTTTTAAACTATATTTTCTTATAATAAAAAAGAGTTCATTCGAAAATTCTTTAAATTCGATATCTTCAAGAGATACATTGTAATATTCATCCATAAAAAATCTAATATCGGATTTCAATTCGGTCAAATTAACCTTTTCGCCCACAGATTCCAATTCAAGAATCACTTCCACAATTCTATCTACATCTTTGTTAGTAACCGCTATGAGCATATCGGATAAAATATTGATATCTTCGTCATGCAAAAAACCTATAAGTCCGAAATCCAGAAGAGAAATCTGCCCTTTTTTATTTATTATTATATTTCCCGGATGTGGATCCGCATGGAATAATTTATACTCGAATATTTGCTTAAACGTGAAATCTATAAGCTTATTTAAAATTTTCTCTTTCGATAAACCCCACTCTTCGTAAACTTTGGCATCAGTTATCTTTAAACCCTCAATATACTCGAGAGTCAACACCTTCGACGTGGTAAGCTCGGGATAAATTTGGGGTATCAAATAATCTTCCTCATCTTTAAAGTTGTCTTTAAACCTCTGGATCGCCCTGCTCTCAGCCGAGAAATTTAATTCTCTTTTTAAATTTCTTTCAAGTTCCTTTATTATTTCTCTCGGCTGATATTTTTTTGCTTCCGGAATATATTTTTCCACCAGACGGGCTAAATCAGATAAAATAGAAAGATCACTTTCCACTAATTCCTTTATACCCGGGCGCAGAACCTTGACCACGACCGCTTCTCCTTTTTTGCATTCCGCTTTATAAACCTGAGCTAAGGAAGCGGCTGCTATTGGCTCTTTATCGAATTTATAAAAAACCTTTTCCAAAGAATTCTCTAACTCTTCGGTTAATATTCCCTTTATTTCCGAAAAATCGACCGGCTCCACTTCATCCTGTAATTTGGAAAGCTCGTTTGTAAACTCTTCGGATAAAATATCTGTACGAAGGGACATGAATTGCCCTAATTTAACAAAAGTCCCCCCCAATTCATCCAGTGCCAGACGAATTCTTTCTTCTGTCGAACCTTCCAGCACCTTCGTGCGTAACCTGGAAGGTATGAATTTCCTGACGGGAGCGATCCTGTAAACCACATCTTTAAAACCATACTTGATGGCGACTTCTATGATTTTCCGTATTCTTTTTATGTTTTTAAACCTGAAAGGGAACATTTATTTTTCAGCTCATTTTCTCTTTTTCTTCTTCAATAATTCTTTTTCCAGAAGTTCGACTTTCTTTTTCAACTTATCGAGGTCGGATTTGGTTACCAGCGGCATTTTTTCCATCATTACTTTTATCTTCTTTTCAATTATTTCTTCCAGAGATTCTTTAATAATCTTACCCTTTTTCACCAGATCATCTACAGTTTCTTTCTTACGGGCTTTTTCTATCTCTCCTCTTGCTATCAGTTCATTAACCAATTTCTCGGCTTTTTCCCTGGTCAAAGAAATAGTGCCAAGACCTGTTAGCAGTATTTTTTCAAATAAATCAGCCATTTATCCCTCCTTTTTATATAAAAGTAACCGGAAACCGAATAAAAACAAGGAGGAAAGATTGATCACCGCAGAGACACAAAGACCGCAGAGAACAAAAGAAAATTTATGTCATTTTACTTCCACCCAACCCAACAAATCATTCTCACACAAAGACACTAAGGCACAAAGTTCTTTACTTGTTTTTTATGTTTTTGCGCCTATAATAAAAGCAGGAGGTATAAAAATGTTTGGGAAAAGAATAAAATTATTTAAACTTTTCGGATTTGAAGTTAGCCTCGATATGAGCTGGTTGATTATTTTTGTTTTGATAACCTGGACTCTCGCCAAAGGAGTTTTTCCCAACTATTATAAAAATTTATCCACAATGACTTACTGGTTAATGGGATTAACCGGAGCGTTGGGGCTTTTTATTTCTATAATTCTGCACGAACTTTCACATTCCCTTGTCGCCAGAAAATTCGATCTACCCATAAAAGGAATTACACTTTTTATTTTCGGAGGAATAGCACAAATGGAAGAAGAACCCGAAAACCCGAAAGCGGAGTTTTTTATGGCAATAGCGGGACCTATTATGAGCATATTTCTGGGGGGAGTTTTCTATCTTATATACATTCAGGGACAAAAAATAGGCTTTCCCGAACCTGTAAACGGAATTTTCGGATACTTGAGATTATTGAATTTTGTGCTGGCTGGGTTCAACCTCCTCCCCGCTTTTCCTCTCGACGGCGGCAGAGTTTTCAGAGCCGCTCTCTGGTATATAAAAAAAGACCTGCGGTGGGCGACAAAAATTGCTTCGAATATCGGTTCGGTATTCGGCTTTGTTCTTATCGCGGTGGGTATTTTTATGTTCTTAAGAGGAGCTTTCATTACAGGTATTTGGTGGTCCCTGATAGGTTTATTCATGCGAAACGCTTCTTCCTCGGCTTACAGAAGAATGCAATTAACCGAAATCCTGAAAGGCTATAAAGTTGAAAAATTCATGAAAACAAATCCTGTAAGCGTATCCTTTTCACTCACTCTGAACGAACTTGTAGAGGACTATATCTATACGCATCACTATAAAATGTTTCCGGTAGTCGAAGGAGAAAAGCTGTTAGGATGCATAACGACTAAAGACGTTAAAAATGTACCGAGGGAAGAGTGGAAAAACACAAAAGTGAAAAACGCGATGAACAAATGCTCCCAGGAAAACACCATTTCCCCTGAAGAAGAAGCCATAGAAGCCTTGAAAAAAATCAAGAAAAGCGGAAATAGCAGATTGATGGTGGCGGAAAACGATAAACTGGCGGGAATAATAACCTTAAAGGATCTTGTAGAATTTTTCTCGTTGAAATTCGACCTGGAAGGAGAAGAACAACAAGAGAAAGTAACCATAGAGAACACAACACGGTAAAGCCGCTAACACATAATATGAACCACAAAGCCCGCAAAAAGGTTGGAGGGTTGGAGCATTAGAGGGTTAGAGAGTTAAAAAATCAAATATTCGAATGGGATGGGCGGCTAACTCATTTACGCTTCTACACATTTACACACCAACTAAATCAAGAAACAACTAATATCACAAATACTTTCATTTTTTTGACTCAAAACAAGTAATCCGAAACACGAAACCATAGCATATACAAAAACACAGGAAACACAAAGACACGAAAACAGTTATGTGTCATGACTAAAATCTAATTCAAAATTCAAAACTAAAAATTCATAACTATTAACCCTTACTGCTTTTCCAATAAACTTTAAAAATATAGCTCACACCCAGACCCAAAAAATATATGTACCGTTTCCTTACCCCAATTTAAGGTTTTGTATTAGTATAAAAACCTAAGGCTTTGAAAATAAGTTACTTAGCCGCTCTTGACATTTCGTTAAACCTTGTTATTATTATTGACTGCTTTAACCATATAATTAGAGTGAAGAGGGTAATTATAAATTTTTCTGTAGTATTATTGAGGGGGTTAATTTGAAATTCGGTTATTTCGACGATAAAAAAAGAGAATATGTAATTAATTTACCCAGAGTGCCTTACCCGTGGATCAACTATCTCGGTTATGACGGTTTTTTTTCTTTAGTTTCCAACACGGGGGGCGGTTACAGCTTCTACAAGGATGCCAGACTGAGAAGAATCACCAGGTATCGATACAACAATATTCCCGTCGACGACGGCGGAAAATATTTCTACATAAATGAATGCGGTGACATCTGGTCGCCGGGATGGAAACCGGTAAAAGCAAAATTAAATAAATATGAATGCCGTCACGGCCTGGGTTATACAAAAATCACGGGGGAAAGAAATAACCTGGAGTCGGAAGTTCTTTATTTTGTGCCTCTGGGATTCAACGGTGAAGTACAGAGAGTTCGTCTCGCAAACAAATCCGATTCCATGAAAAATTTTAAACTCTTTTCGTTCGTCGAATTCTGTTTGTGGAACGCTCTCGACGACATGACCAATTTCCAGAGAAATTTTTCCATCGGTGAAGTAGAAATTAAAGGTTCGGTTATCTACCACAAAACAGAATACAGGGAAAGAAGAAATCATTTTGCTTTTTATTCCGTAAATTCAAAAATCGGGGGTTATGATACACAGATGAAAGACTTCATGGGACTTTACAACGGGTTTTCTTCCCCGGACGCTGTTTTCGAAGGTGAACCGAGGAATTCCGAAGCCCACGGATGGCAGCCTATAGCGTCTCACTGCATCGACGTCGAACTGAAACCCGGAGAATCAAAGGATTACATATTTATTCTCGGCTATGTGGAAAATGATGCCGATAAAAAGTGGGAAAAGCCCGGGGTCATAAATAAAACCAAAGCTGAAGAGATGATAGCAAAAATAAAAACTCCGGAAGACGTCGATCGGGAACTAACCGCTATTAACAATTACTGGGACAAGCTCCTTTCCGTCTATCAGATCGAGCATCCCGATGAAAAATTATCGAGAATGGTAAATATATGGAATCCCTATCAGTGCATCATAACTTACCATATGGCAAGAAGCGCTTCATATTTTGAATCCGGCATAGGAAGGGGCGTCGGTTTCAGAGATTCCAATCAGGACCAGTTAGGATGCACGCATCAGATACCTGAAAAATCAAAACAGCGAATTTTAGATCTTGCCGCCACACAGTTAGAAGACGGAAGCGCGTATCACCAGTATCAGCCCCTGACAAAAAGAGGAAATGACGAAATAGGCGGCAACTTTAACGACGATCCTCTGTGGTTAATAGCTTCCGTTTCCGCTTATATAAAAGAAACCGGAGACTTTTCCATATTAGACGAAAAAGTACCATTCGATAACGATAGGAGTAAAAGCGCAACCCTTTTTGAACATCTAAAAAGATCTTTTTACCATGTCGTCAATAATCTGGGTCCGCACGGTTTGCCCCTTATCGGCAGAGCGGATTGGAACGACTGTCTGAATCTTAACTGTTTTTCCGAAAATCCGGATGAATCTTTTCAGACAACAGAAAACAAAGAAGGGAAAAACGCTGAATCCGTTTTGATCGCGGGTATGTTCGTCTGCTACGGAAGAGAATTCGAAGAGATATGCAAAAAAACCGAAAAAACTGAAGAAGCAGAAAAAGCGAAAAGACACATCGATAATATGATAGAAGTTATAAATAAACACGGCTGGGATGGTAACTGGTTTTTAAGGGCTTACGACGACAACGGTGATAAAGTGGGAAGCAAAGAGAATAAAGAAGGACAGATATTTATCGAATCTCAGGGTTTTTGTATCATGGCGGGAATCGGAGTCGACGACGGTAAGGCGAAACAGGCCCTGGACTCGGTAAAAGAAAGACTTTTATGCGAATACGGTATAGTCCTTCAAAACCCTCCCTATTCAAAATATTATATTAACCTGGGCGAAATATCCAGCTATCCTCCGGGATACAAGGAAAACGCGGGTGTTTTCTGCCACAACAATCCCTGGATCATGATCGCGGAAACTGTTATAGGCAGAGGAGAAAACGCTTTCGATTACTATAAAAGAATCGCTCCCGCATACCTGGAAGAAATAAGCGAAATTCACAAAACCGAACCATACGTATATTCTCAGATGGTATCGGGAAAAGACGCTTATAAAAAAGGAGAGGCGAAAAATTCCTGGCTTACCGGTACGGCAGCCTGGAATTACGTGGCAATTACACAGTATATTCTGGGGATAAGACCGGATTACGACGGTCTTATTATCGATCCCTGTATTCCAACCGATTGGGATGGCTTCAGAGTAAAAAGAAAATTCAGGGATGCCGTTTACGATATAAAAATCGATAATCCCGATAAAAAAAGCAAGGGTGTAAAAAAATTAAATGTGGATGGAAAAGAAATAGAGGGAAATAAAGTCCCTGTATTCGAGGATAAAAGAATCCATAAAATTGAAGTGACTATGTAATGATTTTTTTATTAAAACGATTTTTTATTGAGGAGGTATAGTGTTATGAACTTAATTGATATAAGCATTATATTGGTTTACTTTATTGCGGTAGTTGCTATAGGTATATACGTAAGAAAGTTAGCTGCCCAGGACATAAGAGCCTACTTTCTGGGCGGTAATAAAGTACCTTTTTATATCTTAGGTCTGGCAAACGCTTCCGGAATGTTCGATGTAACGGGCACCATGATGCTGGTAACATGGCTGTTCGTGTACGGAATAAAAGGAGCTTTCCTGCCCTGGGTCTGGCCGGTATTCAACCAGATTTTTCTGATGGTATTTCTCGCCAAATGGCTAAGACGCTCCAATGTTATAACCGGCGCAGAATGGATAAAAACCAGGTTCGGAACAGATACCGGAGCCAGACTATCCGATATCAGCGTCGTGGTTTTTGCCATAGTAAGTACAATAGGTTTTCTCGCCTACGCGTTCCAGGGCATAGGTAAATTTTCTCAAATATTCCTGCCGTGGGAGCTTTCCGCCAACACATACGGAATCATTATAATGAGTATAGCGAGCATCTATACTATTATTGGCGGACTGTTCGCTGTTCTGATAACCGACGTATTTCAGTTTTTTATTCTCACGATTGTATCCGTATTTATCGCTTACATAGCGTTTACAAATGTTACGCGTGAAGCAATCGTCTCGGCAATACCCGCAGGTTGGGACAGCCTCAAAATCGGGTGGACCAGTCTTAATCTCGACTGGTCGACTTTAATGCCCGCCATAAACAGCAGGATAGCCACAGACGGCTTTTCTTTAGCGGGCATCGTTCTCATGATGATGCTCTTCAAAGGCGTGCTCGTAAGCGCAGCCGGACCTGCTCCGAATTACGATATGCAGAAAATTCTTGCCACCAAAAACCCCAGGGAAGCTTCTCTGATGAGCGGATTCGTTACTGTTGTTCTTTTCCTGCCGCGTTATTTGCTTGTAACCGGTATCTGCGTTCTGGGACTGGTATTTTTCAGCCCACAGCTAAATTCCATGGGAGCGGCTGTGGACTTCGAGCAGATTTTCCCCTATGTTGTTCATAATTTTGTACCTGTGGGTCTTACCGGACTTATACTCGCCGGTCTTATTTCCGCTTTTATGAGTACTTACGACGGAACACTCAACTGCGGCGCTTCTTATATTACCAATGACATCTACAAAAGATACATAAACAAAGACGCTAAAGAAGGCAAATATGTTTTAGTAAGTTACCTGAGCACTTTTTTGCTTATAATTCTCGGTTTTATTTTCGGGATGCTCGGGAAATCCATTCATCAAATTACGATGTGGATTGTTTCAGGTCTCTGGGGCGGGTATGTGGCGCCCAATGTTCTCAAGTGGTACTGGTGGAGATTCAACGGCTACGGGTTCTTCTGGGGTATGATATCCGGAATGGCGACGGCAATGATATTACCCCTCGCCCTCGGAAATCCCGATGTTTTATTCGGCATTCAAACAAATCTGGCTCTTTTCCCATTTGTTCTCGCGATAAGTACGGCCGCTTCGATTATCGGAGCTCTCGCGACAGCTCCGGAAAAAGACGAAGTTTTGATGGATTTCTATAAAAACGTACGCCCATGGGGATTATGGAGACCCGTATATGAAAAAGTAAAAGCGGCCGACCCCGACTTCGAAAGAAATAAAGATTTCTCGAGAGACATGGCAAACGTAATCGTGGGTATCGTCTGGCAGATGACTTTCGTTTTAATACCCATATATCTTTTAATAAAACAATTTACAGGAATGTGGATTGGCATCGCGGCTCTCGCGGTAACTTCTATCTTCCTGAAATTTAACTGGTATAATAAATTGGAAAAAAACTAATAGGATAACCACAGGAACTTACAGAAAGAAAAACAAAACAAGGAGAATTTATGAATACAATCAATGGTAAATTATCGATGACCGAAAAAATCAGCTACGGTTTCGGAGATCTTGCCTCGGTATTGTACTGGCAGACTTTTATGTTGTACTTCACTTATTTTTATACAGATATATTTGTAATCCCGGCAGCCGCCGCAGCCACTCTTTTTCTGGTTAGCCGTATCTTCGACGGAGTAAACGATCCCGTAATGGGTATGATAGCCGACCGAACAAAAACCCGATGGGGGAAATTTCGACCCTATCTGCTCTGGTTATGTGTGCCGTTCGCGTTTATCGGGGTACTGACTTTTACCACACCGGATTTCGGTTCGACGGGAAAACTTATCTGGGCTTACATCACGTTCAACCTCATTATGATTCTCTATACCGCTATCAATATTCCTTATACCGCGCTGCTCGGCGTCATCTCGCCGGATTCGAACGAACGAACCACCGTTTCCTCCATAAAATTTATTTTTGCCTTTCTGGCGGGGACAATCGTTTCTTTTACACTGCTGCCGATGACCAAGAAACTCGGAGCCGGTAATGATGCGCGAGGCTGGCAATTATCTTTCATAATTTATGGTATCGCAGCCGTTATTTTCTTCCTTATTACCTTTAAAAATACGCGCGAACGAGTCCAGCCTCCCAAAACACAAATATCATCGATCAAAAAAGACCTTTTAGAATTAGTAACCAACCGTCCCTGGCTCATTCTTCTCGCCACCACTATCACTTTTATCCTTTTTGTCGCGGTCAGGAGCAGTGTTACCGTGCATTACTTCAAATATGTTATCGGTTCGAAAGAGCTTTCTTTTCCGTTTTTCGGAAAACGCATTTACGATTTTAATACCATAACTTCTTTATTTAACGGTGTCGGACAGATAGCGTCACTGATAGGAGCTTTACTCGTCAGCCTGGTCGCTAAAAAAATCGGGAAGAAAAAAACATTTATAATCCTCTTTCTCATCGCCATAACAAGCACAGCCGGTTTTTATTTTATGACCGCCGAACAACTCGGTTTTATTTTTGTTCTGCAGTTCACGGGTTCTATAACCGGCGGACCGCTCAGCGTGCTGCTTTGGGCAATGTACGCGGATACAGCCGACTACGCCGAGTGGAAAAACAAACGCAGGGCTACAGGTCTGGTCTTTTCCGCTTCCACCATGTCGCAGAAAATGGGATGGGCTATAGGCGCTTATATCGCACTCATGCTTATGTCCCAGGTTGGATTTATTCCGAATCAGGCGCAAACTCCTGAGAGTCTGAAAAATTTAATCCTGCTGTTCAGTTTGATTCCGGCGGGACTCGGCGTCTTATCTCTCCTTATATTGTCATTAGCGTATCCTTTAAATGAACAGCACGTGGAAGAAATTGGTTTAGAATTGAAAAAAAGACGCGAAAGTGAAAACGAAAATAATCAAAACGGTTTTTCTTCAACAAATGACACAAAAATAGAGGAAGAATGAAAAATACAATTTTAGGAGACCCTTTACCGAATATTCCCTGGCAGGACAGACCCGAAGGGTGTACGGATGTCGTCTGGAGATATGATAAAAACCCGGTAATCGGGACAGACGTCCTAAACGGGCTCAGGGTCTTCAACAGTGCGGTAATACCTTATAAAAACCAATTTATAGGCGTTTTTAGAGCAGATCACAGAAACGGATACCCAAATTTGCATCTCGGTAGAAGTAAAAACGCCATAAACTGGAAAATAGAAAAAGAAACAATCAAGTTTCAAAATGAAGACGGTTCTCCCGCAAAACCGATTCTCTACGGTTACGATCCGAGACTGGTTAAAATCGAAAACGATTATTACATCACATGGTGCAATTTCTTCGACGGACCGACTATAGGAATCGCGAGAACGAAGGACTTTAAAACCTTTATTCAACTCGAAAACGCATTCGTACCGTTCAACCGCAACGGGGTTTTATTCCCCCGAAAGATAAACGGAAATTTCGTTATGCTGAACCGCCCCAGCGATAATGGGCATACTCCTTTCGGAGATATTTTTCTTAGCCAGAGTCCGGATATGACGTACTGGGGAAAACATAGATTGGTAATGAAAGCGCCGCATAACTGGTGGAAAAATCTGAAGATCGGTCCCGGACCTGTTCCGATAGAAACAGCCGAAGGCTGGCTTTTGATATACCACGGAGTCTGCCAGTCCTGCACCGGTTACATATACAGTATGGGAGCCGCCCTGCTGGACATCGACGACCCTTCCAAAGTAATCTATGACTGTGAAAATTATATACTTACTCCCCGGGAACCATACGAAAGAATAGGCTTTGTCGACAACGTCGTATTCCCCTGCGCCACTCTTCACTGCGCTAAAAAAGGAAGAATAGCGATTTTTTACGGTTCCGCGGATACAACCTGCTCTCTGGCTTTTACTCAGGTGGATGAACTTATCGAATACATCAAAACCAATCCTCAAAAACCTATTTAAACAGGAAAGGTAAATGCAATACGGCTATTTCGACGATGATAACAAAGAATACGTAATAGAATGGCAGAATACTCCCAAATCATGGAGTAATTACCTCGGCTCCACCGAGTACGGAGCCATTATAACCAACAACGCCGGAGGTTACAGTTTTCTTAAATCTTCGGCTCAGGGTCGATTCACGCGTCTCCGATTTAACTCTATTCCCATGGACCAGCCCGGACGTTACATATATATACACGACCGCGACAGTAAAGACTTCTGGTCAGCTTCCTGGCAGCCTGTAGGAAAACCACTCACTGAATATAAATCCGAATGCCGACACGGAACAGCATATACGACTATAACTTCCGAATATTCGAAAATAAAAACCGCGACAACCTATTTTGTGCCTTTAGACCGTTATTTTGAATGCTGGCTTTTCAAAATTACCAATAACGATTCAATAAAAAGGAACCTCAGATTATTCACTTTCGTCGAATATGCCAACAACTGGTTTATGCTTCAGGATTTTGTAAATCTTCAATACACACAAGCAATTCTCAGCATGGACATCGTGGATAATATAATCGATCACGGAATAAACGTACTTCTTCCCGACGATACAAGCGGAGACTTAGAAAATCACGACGGCAATCGCCATACATTTCTCGGCGCGGCAGGCTCGAAAGTTACCGGGTACGACACAGACCGCGACGTATTTCTGGGGCCTTACCGTTCCTATCATAATCCGCTGGTCGTAGAAAAAGGAGAGTGCGAAAATTCGCTCGCCAAGGGAGACAACGGCTGCGGCACTCTGCAGATGGACGTCGAACTGAAACCGGGAGAATCAAAAGAACTTGTGGTTCTGATGGGAGTCGGAAAAGCGGCGGTGGAAGGTAAAAAAGCGCTCGAGGAATTCGGACATTTAGATAAGGTTCACGATGAATTCAATAAAGTTAAAAAATACTGGCACAGCCGATTGGAAGGAATGGCGGTAAAAACTCCCGATCCGGAATTCGATCACATGATGAATATGTGGAATCCGTTTAATTGCCTCATAACTTACACCTGGTCGCGTGCCGCCAGTCT
>CAZSEX010000020.1:0-31396 GCA_964606065.1 uncultured bacterium
TCGGTTTTTACGGGAGCGGGAATATTATGCCCCGGATCGACCTCTATATTCGCGTTTATTTTAACCGCCCGACTCCAGACATACTCATCGAGATATCCGTCTATATTTATTACAGAATCGATTCTCGGAATATTCAGGAGAGAATCCTTCGGGGTTTCCGACTCGGAAAAGAATCCCGTCAACCTCGTTCCAATAAAAAAAAGTAAAAACATACTTAACCGGAGACCTTTTATCCGAAAAGACTTTTTAAGATTCCTTATACTTGTTTTCATTATTTTTCCTTTTTTCTGTTATATTATATTGAAAACTCAGAATTTGTCGAGGGTGTTTTTAAAGATTGAAATTGCACAGATTAATACAGAAAGTCCGCAAAAAAATTGTCTTGACATAATCTAAAAAATCTGTATAATTATACTGAAATACTTTGAGTGTGATATATTATAGTAGGAGAAATAAAAATGAAAGATATCTCAGATTTATTGTTTAAGTGTTAACTAAAAAAACGGTGAGATATTTATGCTTTACCTTTACTTTTCTATATTTACTTTAATTGCTTCTAATTCAACCTCTCCAGAGTGGGCACCGAATTCGGGTGATGACCTCGTAATAAATTTACCTTATTTAGAAGTTTCACCTAAAATTGACGGTATGATTGGCCAAGATGAATACTCGAAAGCAAGATTATTAACGAATTTTACAGGATTCGAACCGGTAGAAAATTCAAAACCATCCGTTAAAACAGAAGCCTGGATTGGATGTGATAAGTATAATCTTTATATCGCTTTTAGATGTTATGAGAATGACATGACAAAGCTCAGGGCTGATTTTGCTCAGAGGGATGAAGTATCTAATAATGATGAAGTGGGTTTTTATCTTGATACTTACGGGGATTTAAAAGATGCCTATGAGTTTTATGTAAATTCACGGGGAATACAATGGGATGGGATAAGAAAGAAAGATGATGGTGGGGGGGATTCTTCTTACGACACAGAATGGACTGTTTCTACGAAAGAGAACGAGGAATTCTGGGTTGCGGAATTTAAAATACCTTTTTCTTCTTTGAGTTTTGAAGAAAAAGGAGAAAAAAAATGGAGAGTTAACTTTTACAGAATTAGACCCAGGGACGATGTAGAAACATATGTATGGGCTCCTATTTCGAAAAATATACCCGGGTTTCTGTCTCAGGGAGGAACATTGATTATAGGTGAGAATATTTCATTGGGAAGTAAAAATTTAATTCTTATTCCATATCTCTCTTCTTCTCAGGAGGGGAAAAGAGAAGAAGAGTACGAACATAGCAAAATAAATTATAAAGGAGGAATTTCTCTGAGGTATTCTCCTTCAACCGATATGAAAATCGACTTTGCTTTAAATCCTGATTTCGCGGAAATCGAAGCGGATGCGTCGCAGCTTCGAATAAACGATCCTTTCGCTCTCTATTACTCTGAAAAACGTCCATTTTTTCTTGAAGGTAAATCGCTTCTTGAAAGCCGTATTGAAGTTATCTACACAAGGACTATAAACAATCCCATCTATGCGGGGAAAATAATGGGAAACTTAGGGGGCAATGATTTCCTTTTTCTTTCCGCCCGAGATGAAAATACTCCCTGGATAATCCCCTTTAAAGATTTCAGCGGAACGATTCCATCTTCAAAAGCTTCTGTTTCAAATATTTTTAAGGTGGAAAGAAATATACTGGAGAATACAAAGATTGCTGGGGCCATAACCGACAGGAGAATAGAAGGCGGATTTAATACTGTTTACAGTATGGAGATAAATCCCTCTTTTCTTGAGCATTATATTATAAATTATCAGGGAGTTTACTCGGACACAAAAGAATCTGAAGACACGGTTTTAAGTAATAACGTAAACTGGTATAATTTCAGAGATCATACGGCCGCTTTCGACGGAGAGAACTTCAAAGGGTACGCTCATTTTTTCAATTTCTATTCAAGCTTCCGTAATCTTCAGGGCGGTGGAAGATACGAAGTTTACTCCCCGACTTTCCGCAGTGACCTCGGGTTTATCCAGAAAAACGATTTGAAAAAAGGTTATGTATGGTTTCAACCGCAGATATATCCAAACAAATTCGGGATCAATCAAATGGGTTTTCAGTTTTCTACCGGGCGGGGTCGAGACTTCGATAATATCGATGAGGAAAAATTTTATGTAGCCAGGCTATTTTTATTCCTTGTAAAACAGACCGATATTACTTTTTCCCACTGTGGCTGGGATGAGAGATTCTGGGGAGAATATTTTTCAGGTTTGAAATATTATCAACTCGATTTCTCGACATCTCCGGGCAAACTTCTTTCCTTCTATACCTATTTATACTTTGCCAGGGCTGTGAATCACAATGAATTTGACTATGGATATGAAAGGAACTTTTATTTATCCGTAACACTTAAACCGTCTTCATTTTTTCAGATTGAAAGTTCTTTTGGAAGATACTGTTTTTTCAGAGAAATGTGGGAGGACGGGATATACGATGTATCGATTCTACACACCACATTCGAATATTTTTTCTCATCTGCACTTTCTCTACGATTAAATGTCGATTACGACGGACAGGCGGAAAATTTGGAAGTTATGCCTCTTATTAAATATCAACCTTCGCCTTTTACCATATTTTTTATCGGAGCCAATTCCTCCACGCTTTACAATAGTTATAGGGATTATGAACTTGAACGACACCAGATTTTTTTGAAATTTCAGTATAGGCTTAATCTGTAAGGTTATGGTAAGTAAAAGTATTATCTGAAAGATTGTCTCAATTATAAAAAATTAAAGCACCATCCCTATAAATATTCTTACAATTTCCTGACCTTTATCCCACCGTTTGTGGTACTCGCGCTTATTTCTTCTCCGCCTTTGCCCATTTTTCCTTTTATGTATTTGTTTTTATCCCTGGAAATAATTTCCATGCCGACATCGCCAACATCGATTCCTCCGTTAATGGTTTTCAGTTCAAGAATACAATTAAGCGCCTGAGACAAACGAATCGTAATAGCGCCATTAATGGTGCTGAGATCTGTTCCTCCTTTTTCTATACTTTTTAGTTCCGCTTCGATAGATCCGTTTGTGGTTCTCAATTCCTTTATTTTGTCACTTTTAGCTTTTATGTAGCCGTTTGTGGTGGCGGCTGTAACAAAACCATCAACATTTTCAATTATTATTTTACCGTTTGTACTCCGCGCCTCGATATCTCCTTTTGCTTTCTCGACTTTAATTTCCCCATTTGTTGTGTGTAACAGAGAAGAACCTTTCGTTCCCTTTAAAAAAACCTTTCCGTTAGTGGTATTGACTTCCGAAATCATGACATGTTCGGGAACCTTGATTTCGTAGTTCACGTTAACCTTACCGCCAGAATATTCGCCTTCTAAAATCCATTTAAGAAAATTCCAGATTCTAAAATTGCTATCATCTTCTTTAGATTTTCCTGAATAAACAGTTTCTATTTCCATTTCTTTATCATCGATTGTAACTTCCACACTGACTTTTGTTAATTCCTTCATGCTTTTGTTCGATCCGATAACCGCGAAGACCTCAACCTCTTCTTTATCCCATGCTTCGATATCTATTGTTCCGTTTCGACTGCAGACCGCGATTTCCGTACCCGGTTTTGCTTCATAAGTTTTACGGAATTCCGTTTCATAGTCGTATGAACTCTCTGCCGGCAAAGAAAATAAAACGAAAACCGGCAGAATAACAGCGAGAAAAAACTTTTGAAGATTTTTTTTCATTTTCCCCTCCTTTTTTACTCTATTACTAATTTCCCTGTTAGTCTTTTAATTTTATAAATAGATAGATACCAGTCGAACCGCGCCTGAGTCATCGAATACTCCGCTTCAAGCAAATCTTCTTCCGCTTCCAGAAATTCAATCACCGAAGCTTCTCCCAGCTTATATCTTTGGTTCGTTGCCTCATGACTCTCTTTTGCGAATTCCAGCGTTGCCCGGGCAAGACCGAGTTTTTCTAATGTTTCCTGATAACTCAAATATTCGTCTTCAACAGCCACAGCGAGCTCCCTTTCTCTATCCGATAAATTTATATCAGCCAGATCTTTTTTCAAGCGATTTATAGTTAAATTACTCCATCTCGAAAAACCTGTAAATATGGGTACGGTTACAGCCAGACCGACCGAATAATCATAATTATCTTCCAGAACAGACTTTGTCGGGAAATTATCCCCTGCATATTGAAAGTCCGCGAACAAAGAAATAGAAAATAGATCCTTCGTTGTTCCGCCCAATAAATCGTATTTTGCCGCGCTGCTTTCCGATTTGTATTTATTGTAAAGAGGATCGCTTGACATAGCTAAATATAAAATTGAATCTTTTGCGGGAATTTCGAATTCTATTTCAGGCTCTTCGAGCTGCAGGGAATCTTTTTCCGAGAGGCCCAGAATATTATTTAACATCAAAGCGGAAACTCTTGCCTCTTTTTTTGTTTCCAGAATATTTATTTTCGACTGATAGTAATCGACCTGCGCTTTTAGAACTTCAGCTTTCGAAGCAAGACCGAGAGCCTTTTTTTCTTCTACCAGACGAAGATTTTTTTCTGTCCTCATAACTCCGGCTTTTCTACTTTCGAGCAATTTCTGCATCATCAAAGTTTTTAGATATTGAAAAGCGATCTCGTATACTATGCTGTTTTGAGCCTCGACGAAGGAATAATAGGCGAAACTGTTTTTGTAATGAGCTCCCATCGAACCAAAAAAATCCCCCGGCCCTATTTCCCAGGTGGCGGAAAGACTATATCCGCTGGTTGTGTCGAACAAAGAAACTCCTTCGGTTTCACTATGAGTCCTTATCCGGCTGTACCCTCCGTTTATCTCCGGTAAAAGCTCTGAATAAACGAACGAATTGTTTTTTTGCTCGATGAAGAAACTCTTTTTTGCCTTAAGGTATACAGGACTTTTCTGTAATCCCATTTCCATTGCGTCTTTCAACGTTAAATTAAAAGCAAACAAAATTAAAACGACCACATCAACCTCCTTCGATTTTTCCGTCTCTTATTTTAATTATTCTTTCTGCCTTTTCTGCGAGTTCCATTTCATGGGTTATAAGAATAACGGTTCTTCCCGCGTCACTCAGTTCTTCAAAAATAGAAATTATAGCCTCTCCGGTTTTAGTATCCAGGTTTCCCGTGGGTTCGTCGGCAAGAATTAAATTTGGTTCTCCCACAAGAGCTCTGGCGATGGCGACTCTCTGACGTTCGCCTCCGGATAGTTCGCTCGGAAGATGATTTATTCTGTGGCTCATGCCTACTTTATCTAAGGCTTCGCGCGCCATATTGTTTCTCATTTCAGGTGATGTATCACGATAGAGAAGTGGAAGCTCGACATTTTGTAGTATGTTCTCCCGGGGAAGCAGATAGAAAAATTGAAAAACAAACCCGATTTCCTTGTTTCTAAGGCTGGACAGTTCCTTATCAGAGAGATCTTTCGTCTCTTTCCCTCTATAACTATATTTCCCGCTCGTAGGTTTATCCAGACATCCTAATATGTGAAGTAATGTCGACTTACCTGAGCCTGAAGTCCCTACAATTGCTATAAATTCTCTTTCTTTAACCCTTATAGAAACGCCTTTGAGAGCTTCTACTTTTTCTTCTCCCATTTTATATTCTTTTCTTATTTTTTTTGCTTCTATTAATATGTTACTCATAACGTAAACACTCCACTGGGTTTAAACTCGCCGCTTTCTTCGCCGGAAAATAGCCCGCGAAAAAAGAGATGATAAGTAATATGATAAATGTTACTAACGGTATCTCGGGGGACAACTTAGGAGCTCCAAAGAATTCAAGCATACCTACTCTCGGGATAAAAGAACATAGATGAAGAACAAAGGAACTAAACCCAATTCCAATAATGCCGCCGATTGATGATAGCAGTAGAGATTCAATGAAGAATTGTTTTAAAATATCTTTTGCCGTGGCGCCTACGGACCTCTTTATTCCAATTTCCTTAGTTCTTTCATCTATTAGAAAATACATAATATTAGCCACTGCTGCTCCGGCAATTAAAAGAGTCATTGCTCCTACAAGAGCCAAAAATATCTCGATTACTTTAGTTATTTTGCTCATCATCGCTTCTGTTTCTGTAACATCCCAAAAGGATAACGCTTCTTTGTCGTTTGGATCGAATTTATATTTTTTGCTGAGAACCTCATAGACCTTTTTTTGAGCTTTTTCGGCGAGTTCCGGAGAAACAGGTCTATATACAATATTATTTAGGTATCTTCTTCCGTACATTACTTTGAAAGTCGTATATGGGATAAAAGCAGCTTGTTCGTCTGAGCCGGAATATGAACTCATCTGAATTTTTTCTTTTAAAACCCCTATTACCAAAAACGGAATTCCGTTAAGAAGAACTTTTTCTCCCACTGCTTTTCGTTCGCCAAAAATTTTTTCTTTTTCTTCGGTGCCAAGAAAAATTATTCTCCTTCTTTGCTCGACATCAAGCTTGTTTATAAATCTCCCGTCTTCCGGCACCAAATTTCTCATCTTGCCGTAAGTGGGGTTTACTCCTGATATTTTCGCTTGTCGCAGCATTTCCTTATACTTTATTGGTTTTCCCCAGGCTATATATTCGGGAGATATCTCATCTATTATATCTATTTTTTCTCTTAATAGTTTCGCGTCTTCCGGAACAAAATGTATATATCTTCCTATACCGAGTCCTTTGTAGGGTATACTGGTTTGCCCTGCCCATAGAATAGCAATATGTTCTCCCATCCCACTCATACCTTCCTGTATTCCTGTCATCATTCCGACTCCGAATCCCATAAGCAGGATAATGGTAGTTGTTCCCCATGCTACACCGAATAGGACTAAGAGAAATCTAATTTTGTACGCTCTAAAATCCTGAAAAAAATGAAAAAATATTTTTTTCATTTTTTTATCTCTTCTCCTTCGGAAAGACCGGAAACGACTTCAATGTTAAGCCCATCGGATAAACCAATTTCAATTTTCCGTTTTTCTCCGTTCGAGAGATATACATATGTTTTCTCCTCTTCAAACTTTACCGCGCCTTCCGGGATTACCAGCACATCGTTCCTCTCATCTATAATAATATCGGCGGTTGCCGAATAACCGACTCGGAGGGGTTTACTGCCTTTTTCCGTAACGATTATCTCTATATCAAAAACCGTGGCTCCTTCCTTATTCCATGCTTTGGGAGCTATAATATCTATTATTCCATACACCTCTTCATCGGGGATAGCGCCCACCGTTATTTTTGCCTTCATCCCTTCTTCCAATCTTCCGACATCTATTTCATCGACAGTCCCTTTAAACAATAAATCCTCCAGACGCGCGATTTGCATTAGTTCGGTTCCCGGCTGATAAGACGTAAGAGGCACAACGGGATCTCCGATACTAACTTCCCTTGAAAGAATGGTTCCGGAAACGGGGGACCTGATTACGGCATCGAGCGCCGTTCCTCCGACCTTAGCGCTTCCTTTTTCCATAAGATCCAACCTCTGCTTCGCCAGGTTGTAATTTGATTGAGCTTCCTGTAAGTCCTGCTGCATAATTTCGTATTCCTTATCCGATATCAAATCTTTTTCGAAAAGAGCCTTTTTTCTTTCGATATCTTTTTTAGCGTTTTCCAGCCGGATTTCCGCCACCTTGACCTCTTTTCTGACAGAAGCCAGTTCAAACGGGGTCGGAGTCGGGCTTATCTCAAAAAGAGGATCTCCTTTTCTCACTACGTCGCCAATCTCTACGAACACCTTTTTTATTACTCCTGAAATAGTAGACTTAACGCTCGTTTCATATTTTACTTCGATCGTACCCAGCGCCACCGCCACATCCCTTATATCTCCTTTCGAAACCTTTACAGAAGAATTCAAATCCCCTCCTCTCCGACCTCGCCCCAAACCCGCAACAAGAAAAACCACCACCACAACCAACACCCCCACAAACATTAACCTCTTTCTGCGAAACATTATTTAACCTCCTTTAATAATTCAAAAAATTTAAAAATTTACTTACCTTTTTACGTTTGACGACAGCCTCTTCAAAAATGTTTCAAAAAAACACCATATCCGCCAAACAAAACTTTGTATTATTGCATTAATACAAAATTATTATAATAAAATCTATGTATTTTGTCAAGGGGTTTTTGTTTGTTGGCAAACACCTGTTTTTTTATTAATTGCTTCGGCAAGAATCACCGGAGACGAATAAATAGCGGGATGGACAAAAAATTAAAGTTTACCTCTTTACAGACGGACCCAAATAAAGTAAAATTATTATAGAGGCAAACAAATGAAAACTTTAACCAAAAGAAATAAGATACCTTTATGGTACTATCTCTATCCTCCTAAACTCGGGGAAGAGCTGGCCAAAAAGGATGCCGAAAAAAAGGCGAAAGAAATAACGGAAAAACTAAAAAAGGTTAACGAAGCTGTCTCTCATAAAAAGAGCAAGAAAAACAATTGATTAATAACTGTATTGTTCTGATAGCCGCAATACTTCTCTACATATCTATCTATCTATCCTCTTTATCTTCTAAAAAGACGGTTTGGTTTTTTAATGCCTTCCTGCGAGGATTCTTTATTTCTCTTTTTCCGCTTGCTTTGTCTGTAACTTCAGAAATTTTCAAAATTGGATTTAATTTCAAACCAGAGTTTTTTATATTGGGAATGAAATCGACTGCAAATTATATAACAACTTTTGAAAGGTTGGAAAAAGAAATCGAAAGACAAAATACTAAAGTTTGTCCTAACTGTGGTGAAACCGTCAACAAAATCGCAAAAGTCTGCCATTATTGCGGGTATAAATTTAAAAGCAAAAAGAAAAACACATAAAAACTCGAGAATCCATTTCTACATGTGATAATATTTTTTGGGGTTGTGGGTTCCGTGTATTTCGTGGTTTAATAAATTTATTGCGTCTCTGCGGAGGTTGTGCCAAAATCCCAGTTTTTCATTGTAGGGCAAACCTTTAGGTTTGCAAAATAAATGATTGCCAATATCTTAGCACGGCTAAAGCCGTGCCCTACGAGCGAAATTGATAAATTTGGCCCAGTCTCTGCGGTAAATTTTATGTGTCAGCAGTTTTGTCGCGCTGAGGTTTATTTAATTATGAGGAAAGGATTTGAACTAATTCGTCCATCTCCTCTTTTGTTCTTTTTTCGGTAACCGAAACGAGAAGATGGTTTCCCCATTCTTTTTTGAATTTTCCGAGATAGATGCCGGCAAGGTATCCTTTTTTAACGCCTTCCTTGATTGCCTTTTTTGCTCCCGTGGGTATTTCGACAACAAATTCTCTGAAAAAATTTTGTTTATAAGGAAGTTTAAGTCCTGCTTTCTGCAATTCCCCGGCGAGATAGTGCGCCTTTTGAGCCGTTTTGTTGGCTATATCTCTTATTCCTTCCTTGCCATGCAAAGCCAGATAAATCGCTGCGGAGAGAGCGCAGAGTTGCTGGTTTGTGCAGATATTTGATGTGGCTCTTTCTCTTCTTATGTGCTGTTCACGGGTCTGCAAAACCATCACGTATCCTTCTTTCCCTTTTTTATCGACCGTTTTTCCCACTATTCTCCCCGGCATAGCCCTGATATGTTCTTTCCCGGCTGTAAATATACCTAAATGTGGTCCTCCCAAACTCATGGGAAGACCCAGGCACTGCCCTTCTGCGGTTGCGATATTAGCTCCGTATTCACCCGGCGTTCTAAGCAGTCCAAGCGAAATCGGATCGAAATGCAATATTACGATAACACCGTATTCTTTCGCCTTTTTGACAAACGCTTCCACGTCTTCGAGATTTCCCAGAAAATTGGGGTTTTGAATCGCTATACAGGCTGTTTTTTGGTCGATTCCTTCAATCTGACCGGTATCCGTAACTCCATCGGCAAGAAGCAATCTTTCAACAAAATAATTTTTACCCAGATATGTTTTTACTACTTCGATATAATAAGGATTAATCCCTTCAGAAAGAATCACTTTGTTTCTGTTTTTATTAATCCCGAGAGACATAAATACGGCTTCGGCAAGAGCTGTCGCTCCATCATAAATAGAAGCGTTCGAAACTTCCATTCCCGTCAACTCACAAATCATAGATTGATATTCATAAATTGCCTGAAGAGTACCCTGAGAAACCTCTGCCTGATAGGGAGTATAAGAAGTATAAAACTCGGATCTTCCGGTCAGGTGTTTGATAACCGAAGGGATATAATGATCATACACTCCGCCTCCCGCAAAAACAACTAAGTTTCTGTTGTATTTGGAAATTCTCTGTATTTCATTTTTTATTTCCGATTCAGCCGCGGCGGACGGAATTTTTAAAGTTTTTTTTAATTGCAAATCCTCAGGAATCGCCTCAAGTATATCGGTTATACTCCGACCTATTGCCCTGAGCATTTCTTTCCTCTGTTTTTCGTTTACGGGAATAAAATTCACTCTTCTTGAATCACTTTTTTATATTCGGCCGGCATAAGCAGGGTGTCTAATTCCGCGGGGTCCGATATCTTTATTTTTACAATCCATCCGCTGTCATAGGGATCTTTGTTTATCAACTCCGGGTTCTTTTCTAATTCCCTGTTGACTTTCACGATTTTTCCCGAGACAGCCGCGTAAAGATCCGTTACCGTTTTTACGGCTTCGATTGTGGCTATCGAATCTCCCTGCGCGACTTCCTGTCCCGCTTCGGGTAACTCTATGTAAACAATATCCTGCAGCTCTGATTGAGCGAAATCCGTTATTCCTTCAGCGATTTCTCCGTTTTCTTTCCTTGCCCATTCGTGATCTTCCGTATACAAAAGATCTTTTGGTATTTTTATTTCCATTTTACCTCCATTTTAATGTTTCTTTTTTAATGATCCGTTCTTCCAGAACGGAAGTCTTATAATTTCACCTTCTACAGGCTTATTTCTTATTTCTACCTCCACATTCGTCCCTTCTTTTTCGTAATTACTTTGCACGTAACCAAGGGCAATAGAAGAGTTCAGCGTAGGGGAAAAATTACCGCTGGTTATTACGCCGATTTTTTCTCCTTTCTGCAGAATGTTATATCCGTATCTTGGGATTCTTTTACCCGGAACCTGAATCCCCACAAGTTTTCTTTTAACCCCTTTTTCTTTTTGCTTTAGAAGTATATTCTTTCCGATAAAAGATTCTTTATCGAAGGAAACAACCCAGGAAAGATTTGCCTCCAGAGGTGTAGTTTCCGTCGTTATATCGTTACCGTAAAGGCAGTATCCCATTTCAAGCCTGAGTAAATCTCTTGCTCCTAAACCACAGGGAGAAATATTATGTTGTTTACCTTCTTCCATAATTACATCCCATATTTTTTCTGCTTCTTCGCTTTTTCCGTATATTTCGAATCCGTCTTCACCTGTATATCCGGTTCTTGAAAGTAAAACATGTGCGTTTGCTATTTTTTCTTCTTTAGCATGGTAAAATTTTAAGTCAGAAATATCATTTTCCGTGACTCCATTAATAATTTTCTCCGATAGAGGACCCTGCAGCGCGATCTGAAAATATTTTTTACCTGCGTTTTCCACTTTTACCTGACCGCTTTTATGTTTCATGAACCATTCAAAATCTTTTTCCTGATTCGACGCGTTAACCACGATTAAATATTTATTTTCTAAATTATATACCACGAGATCGTCTATTATTCCGCTTTTTTCGTTTAAAATAACGGTATATTTTGCCTGAAATTTTTTAAGTTTTGATATATCGAATGTTACAAGGTAATTAACAAATTCTGCTGATTGCTCACCCGAAACCTCAATCTCGCCCATATGAGAAACATCGAATAATCCCGCAGAATCACGTACGGTTTTTGTCTCTTCAAATATAGATGAATATTGTATGGGCATTTTATAACCCGCGAAGTCTACAATAGAGGCTTTTAATTCGAGATGTTTTTTGTATAAAGACGTAGTTTTTTTTTGTCCCATTTCGTATCGTCTGGGATTAGTATCGTTTACAGATTAATTTTGTCAAGGTCTCAGCCGGCAACTTTATTTTTTTTCTTCTTTTACCAAAATTAACAGTAATATGGAAGCGAGACCGGCAAGAGCCGAGCCGTAGGAAAAGGCAGCAAGAGAGCCGAATCTTTGCCAGATTAAACCAAAAAATACACTCGATGGGAAAGCCGTAATCCCCACAGCCAGATGATAAAAACCAAAAGCGGTACCCTGAAAAGAATTCCGGACAAGATCACTGACAAACGCCTTTTCAACCCCCTCGGTAAGACCGAAATATATCCCGTAAAGAGCGAATAATCCCCAGACGTGAAACGCCTGTGTAGAAAGTCCAAAACCCAGATAGATAAACGTGTACACGATCCAGCCGCTAACAATAACCTTCCTTCTACCTGCCCTATCGGACCATTCTCCTCCCGGAATCGAAGTCGTCATTTTTACAAAATGAAGAACTATCCAAAGAACAGGGATAAGAAAAGTGGAAATTCCTGCGTCCTTCGCCTTTAAAATAAGGAAGGCATCCGATGAATTCCCGAGAGTAAAAAGGATAAGGATTAAAAGATAAATCCTGAAATTCTTTGAAAGCAAAGAGAATTTAAACTCTATATTTTTTGCTTTTGCCTCTGTCTTTTTTTCTTTTACGAAGAAAAAAACTATAAGAATTGTTATAATACCCGGAAGTAAAGCCCAGGCAAACAGATTTTTGAGACTCATTCCGAACCTTAAAAGAATTACAGCGCAAATCGGACCGATTATGGCTCCGGCGTGATCCATAGCCCTGTGGAAACCAAAGGCTTTTCCTTTTACTTCCTCCGCAGTCGACAGCGAAATCAAAGCGTCCCTGGGCGAAGTTCGTACCCCTTTGCCGAAACGATCTACAAATCTTATGATAGCGACCTGCCACCAATATCTGCTTAAAGCGATTACGGGTCTACCTAATGCAGCAAGGGAATACCCGAAAAGAATAAGAACTTTTCTTTTCTTCAATTTATCTGAAATCCAGCCGGAAAACAATTTCAGAAGGCTGGCGGTCGATTCGGCTACTCCTTCGATAACACCCAAAACCCCGGCTCCGACACCCAGAACAGAAGTAAGAAAGATAGGAAGAAGCGGATAGATCATCTCGCTCGCCGCGTCGTTTAGAAGACTTACAAAACCCAGGGCTTTTACATTTCCTGGAACATCTTTTAATATTTTCATAACTTCTTTTTACCTTTTCGAATACATATTCTTTATACTCAAAAAGTCAAGCTTGTTTTTTTTGGAGTTTCATGATTTTTTTTCTTAAAACTTCACAAAACCTTATTTTAGCGTTAGCTAAGAAAGATTCTATTCAAGAGAAATATCTCGGAGATATAGTAGCGCGGGGGTTTATCCCCCGCAAATTACCTGTTGGGGACAAGCCCCAACTCTACTTGTGTTTCACCTGGAGTGAAATTGGGTGTTGATTTTATCCCCTTGTAAAAACCTTAAAACCATTGCGATTATTCCCTTAAAAAGAATAAAGGTTTAAAAAAGCATGAAACTCCTGTGTTTTTTAGCCCGGCTCATACGAGATATTTTTTTTCTACTAACCACTTAATTATAGATTATGCAAAAATTTGCATAAATGCTTTTAAGCCGAAAGTAATCTTTAGCCTTTTATATTAATTTATTCTATAAAAAAAAATACAAAACAAAAAAGAAGAAATGAATAATATTTCATAAAAAAATGAAAACTCTGTCTTGACAATTAAAAAAAGTGAGGTATTATAAAATACTGTTTGATTATTTAGGAGGAGCAAAATGAAGAAAGAAGTAAAGAAAGTAGTTCTCGCGTACTCCGGGGGGCTGGATACAACGGTAATCCTCCACTGGCTCAGAGAGAACTATGGTTGCAAGGTAATTACGTTTACCGCCGATTTAGGACAGGAAGGCGAGTTGGAAGGTCTCGAAGAAAAAGCCCTTTCTTCGGGAGCCGATAAAGCTTATGTTGTGGATTTGAAAGAAGAATTTGTCGCGGATTATGTTTTTCCGGTTTTAAAAGCGGGCGCGATATATGAAGGAAAATATCTTTTAGGAACATCTTTCGCTCGCCCTGTAGCTGCAAAAAAACAGGTAGAAATAGCGGAAGAAGAAGGCGCGGATGCCGTCGCTCACGGTTGCACGGGAAAGGGAAACGACCAGGTTCGTTTTGAGTTGACCTATAAAGCCCTTAACCCCAGACTTATGATAATCGCTCCCTGGAGAGAATGGGATTTAAAATCCAGAGAAGATGAATTGGAATACGCGAAAAAACACGGACTTAAGACTACAAGTTCAAAGGAAAAAATCTACAGCAACGATACAAATCTCTGGCACAGAAGTACGGAGGGCGGAGTGCTCGAAGATCCCTGGAATGAATTCCCCAGGGACGCTTACGAATTTACCCGATCCCCCGAAGACGCGCCCGATGCCCCAGAGACAGTGGAAATAACATTTGAGAAAGGAATTCCGGTCGCAATCGATGGAGAAAAAAAAGCTCCTGTCGATTTACTTATCCATCTCAATAAATTAGGCAAAAAACACGGTATCGGTATGGTGGACATGGTCGAAAATCGTCTTGTGGGTATTAAATCGCGCGGAGTGTACGAAACTCCGGGAGGAACAATACTCGTCGAAGCCCACAAACAATTAGAAAGCGTTGTGCTCGACGCCAATACACTTCATCATAAGATGGAAGTCGCGAACCTTTATTCTCGCCTGGTTTACAACGGTCTATGGTTTTCGGAATTAAAGGAATCACTGGACGCTTTTATAGACAAAACACAGGAAAAAGTAAGCGGCGTCGTCCGATTAAAACTTTATAAGGGAAATGTAATTACGCTGGGGCGAAAGTCGATTTTTTCTACTTACCGTGAAGATTTTGCAACCTTCGGAGAGGACCGGGTATACAATCAGAAAGATGCGGAAGGTTTTATAAATCTCTTCGGGTTACAATTAACAATACGAGGGCTAAAAAAACTTGAAAAAGAAGGAAAAATTTAATAAAAAAACAAAAAAAGAGAAAATATGGAAGGGGCGTTTTTCAAAAGAAACCGCCCCTGAAATGGAGAAATTCAGCCATTCCATAGAAACGGATAAAATTCTTTATCAAGAAGATATCGCTGTCAACATAGTCTGGGCCGAAGGGCTAAACAAAATCGGGATAATCGAAGATAAAGAAAAAAAGTTAATTCTGGATGCTTTAAAAAAAATAAATAAGGAATTTACGGATGGCAGTTTTCCCATACTGCCGAAAGATGAAGATATCCACAGCGCTATCGAACGCAGATTAACGGAAATCGCGGGTGAGGCGGGAAAGAAAATTCATACAGGGCGAAGCCGTAACGACCAGGTGATAACAGATTTGCTTCTTTATATGAAAAAAGAACTTTCAAAGATTCTAAAGCAAATAGTAGAACTGGAGAAAGTTGTCATCGACGTGGCTGAAGAAAATCTCGAGGTTATAATACCCGGATATACACATCTCCAGGAGGCTCAACCTATACTGTTTTCACATTACCTTCTTTCTCTTTTCTGGCTTCTGGAACGGGATAAGAAATTTTTACAATTAGGGTTAAAACACTGTGGAATTATGCCTTTAGGCTCGGCTGCCCTGGCCGGCACGGGATTTCCGATAGACCTTAAATCAGTTGCCCGGGATTTAGAATTCAACGAACTCAGCCAGAACAGCCTGGACATAACCTCCCATCGGGATATTCCTATAACCATTAGCTTTATGTTGTCTTTAATAACTTCTCACCTTAGCCGATACGCGTCCGATTTTATATTATGGTCGACCGAAGAATTCGGGTTCGTAGAGATAGATGAAAAATATGCCACCGGCAGCAGCATTATGCCGCAGAAAAAAAATCCCGACAGTCTGGAATTGATAAGAGGGAAAACCGCTTCCGTAATAGGGCACTTAACAGCTCTGCTCTCGCTGTGCCACGGCCTTCCTCATTCTTATAATCGGGATCTGCAGGAAGACAAGAAGCATATTTTTGAAATTTTGAAAATTGCTGAAGGATCCCTTGAAATATTTAAAGGCGTTCTCAAAACTTTAATATTGAAAAAGAAAAATATTGCTCTGCGGCTCACCTCTAAACTTCTTGCCACGGAAATAGCGGATTATCTTACACGAAAAGGAATTCCATTCAGAACAGCACATGAAATCACAGGAAAAATCGTCAAATGGGCTGAAGAAAAAGGTACTTCTCTAAGTGAAATTACTTTAGATAAATTGCAGGACTTCTCGCCACTTTTTATAGAGGATATTTATGATTTTCTCTCTTTCGAAAAAGCTCTTTCACGGCGTAATTTAGTGGGTGGGACCGGAGCAAAATCGGTAAAGAAACAAATAAAAAAAGCGACGGGAATTTTAAAACATTCCTTGTCCAAAATTTAAGAATGTCAAAAATTAAAAATAAGCGCCTGGAAATTGTAAGGAGTATATTAACTGAAAACAAAATACATTCTCAGGTTGAATTAAAAGAGAGGCTTACAGAAAACGGAATAAACGTATCTCAATCGACCCTTTCGCGAGATTTGAAAGAACTCGGTTATATAAGAGCTCCTATAGGAGATGGATCGTATAGAATAATCAAGGTTGAAGGAGGGGAAGAGCGTCTGGATCTTCTTTTTAGGTTGGGTCTCGTTAAAATTTCTCACGTCAATAATATTATAGTGATAAAAACCAAGACGGGAAACGCCCAGGCCGTATGTACAGCCATAGATCACGCAAGAATCGACGGAATTGTGGGAACACTCGCCGGAGACGATACAATATTTGCGCTGGCTAAAAATAAAGCGGTTGCAAACAGGGTAGTGACAGAACTAAAAAAATATATAGGATAAGAATCTTTAAATGTCTGAATTCAGAAAAGATCCCCTGCACAACAGGTGGGTTTTAATCGTCCCCACAAGAGGTAAAAGACCCAATGTGTTCTTTAATGAGGTGAAATCGGATGAAAAAAAATCAAAAGAAAATTGCCCCTTTTGCGAAGGGAACGAAAACATGACTCCTCCCGAAATAGATTCTTTCAGAAATAAAGGAAAAGTCGACAAACCGGGTTGGACGGTACGAGTTTTTCCCAACAAATACCCGGCGCTGAACAGAGAAATCACAATAGATTTACAGAAGAATAAAAGACGAAATAAAGTTGGAGGATACGGATTTCATGAAGTCATAGCGGAGACCCCTTCTCACAATAAAGATATATACAATATGACTCGAGAAGAAATAGTCCTTGTCTTAAAAATGTACAGAAAGAGACACAGGGTCTTAAAAGAAAAGAAAAACATAAAATCGGTTTTTATATTTAAAAATCACGGAAGGGCAGCAGGCGCTTCTCTTTCTCATTCTCATTCCCAGATTCTTGCTCTTCCTATAGTTCCTCCATTTATCGAAGAAGAAATGCGGATAATAAAGAGAGCCAAAACCTGTGTCTATTGTAGTCTTCTAAAAAAAGCTTTTAGCGAAAAAAGAATGCTGTCGGAAAACAGCGAATTTGTCGTTTTCGCGCCTTACGCGTCCGAATATCCTTATCAACTTCTCGTCCTGCCGCGAAAACATCAGCCTTTTTTCGAAGAAACAGAGGATGAACAGCTGATACTACTCGCGAATCTTATTAAGGAAATTTTCGGCAAATATAAAAACCTTTTGGGGGAGATTCCTTTTAATTGTTTCTTCAATTTACCTTCCATAAAGGAAGGACACTGGAATATTCAAATAACTCCCAAACTTACCATCCCCGCCGGATTCGAAAAAGGAACAGGTATTTATATTAATCCCGTACCTCCTGAGATCGCGGTTACGGAACTTAAAAAAGTTTAATTTATTCTTCAAGTATTTTTTTTGCTTCTTTTAAATCATCCTCGTGAACATATACTTTGACTTCTCCGAGACCATCAACTGTAAGTCCGTATATTTTCCCAATGGCTTCCTGTTCCAGCATTGCTTCTATCCCGGCACTTTCGAGTTTACCGCGGATTATTTCTCCTTCGCTTGGAGCGGTTTTTAAAAGGAGAACCCAGTCTCTTTCTTCTATCATGGTTGAATATTAGATAATCTTTGTCGGAATGTCAAGAGCGTTTTAAAACCACGAAACACACTAACCCCCACCGCTCCATTTTGAACTTTTAATAAAAAATCTGCAATAGATAAAAAATCTTGTGTTAATCTGCCTGCCCTGTAGGTAGGAACGACCGTCCAGAGTGAAAGCTCGTGGTTCTTTTTCGGGATGTGGAGAATGGGTTTGAAACAACTATTTTTTATCTGCGTCCTTTGCGCCTCTGCGGTGCAATTATCATTAAGAATTTCGTGTATTTCGTGCGCTTAGTGGTTAAAAGAAGTGGCGGATGCTACGGAAAGCCCCTTGACATTATCGCTAAATTTGTTTATATAAATAGTATAAATTAATATAAGTAAATGTAATTAAACGCGTTAGTAAAATAGTAAGGAGGTAATTTTATGACAAAAACTCGGGCAGATATTATAGCAAGTATTTCTAAAGGTACGGGTATTCCAACGAAAGAAGTCAGAACGGTAATCGAGGCGTTTCTTGAGGAAATCAGAGAAGTTTATTATACAAATAATAGAATTGAATTTAGGGGTTTCGGAGTTTTCGGAAACAAATTTCGCAAAGGAAGAGTAGGAAGAAACCCGAGAACCAACGAAGAGGTTAAAATTCCTGGAAGATGGGTACCTACCTTTAAAGCTTCCAAGGTTTTGAAACGAGACATTGAGAATAAAACATTCCTTAAAGATTAACACCCGTAGCTCAATGGACAGAGCGTCCCGCTCCGGCCGGGAAGGTTGAAGGTTCGAATCCTTTCGGGTGTAGGATAAAAACATGGGAAAAGGGATAGACAAATACCTGAACGAAGTTTTAACTCTTAAAGGTTCTGATCTACATATTAAAGCGAATGAACCTCCTATAGTGAGAGTCCAGGGCGATTTAAAAAGATTAAAAGATTATCCGCCTTTCTCTACCGAAGAAATCCAAACTCTGGTTTTTGAATTAATGACCGAAGAACAAAAAGAGCGTTTTAAAAAAGAATGGGAGCTGGATATTTCTTATGAACTTAAGGGTTCCGCCAGATTCAGGTTAAATGTTTTCCTTCAGAGAGGGAAAATAGGCGTCGCGGTAAGAGTAATTCCTATAAAAGTTAAAACAATAGTAGAATGGAGGTTACCTGAAATATTAAAGAGGATCGCCCTCTCTTCTCATGGTTTTGTGCTGGTTACCGGGCCAACAGGTTCCGGTAAATCTACCACTCTCTCCGCGATGATAGAAGAGATAAATATTACGGAAAAGAAACACATAATTACTCTTGAAGACCCTATTGAATATGTTTTTGAAGACAAAAAGAGCGTAATCGAACAGAGGGCTATTGGTGTAGACACAAATTCTTTTGAAGAAGCGTTGAAAAGAGTTATGCGTCAAACTCCGGACGTTATAATGGTGGGAGAGATGAGAGATAGAGAAACCATAGGAAGAGCCCTGAACGCGGCAGAAATGGGTTCTCTTGTTTTTGCTACTCTCCACACGCCCGATGCTCCTCAAACGGTAGATAGAATAGTGGACGTTTTCGAACCCGAACACCAGCATCAAATTCGTGTTCAATTCGCTTCAACAATACGGGCTGTAGTTTCTCAAACGCTACTCACCAGATCCGACGGGAAAGGGAGAATTGCCGCTTTTGAAATACTTATAGGAACAAAGGGGGTTTCTAACGCTATCAGAGAAGGAAAGATAGAACAGATTTATAACATAATAAAGTCCGGTGGGCAATTCGGAATGAAACTGCTGGACGATTTTTTAAAGGAACTTTACCTGAGAGGGCAGGTCGAATATGAAGAAGCGCTTTCCAAAGCGTCCGATCCAAAAATGTTTGAAGCTTCTTTAGCAAGAGGCTAAAATGTCTTTGAATATTGGTGACCTACTAAACAAAATGAAAAAAGAGGGCGTTTCCGACCTTATTTTGAAGGTCAATTCAGTGCCAATCGTAAGGAAAGATCGGGAATTGAACAGATTGGAAAACAATGATGTACTTACAGAGGGAGATATTAAAAGTGTTGCCAGCAGTGTTATGTCTCGCAAACAATTAGAGCAATTTGAAGTACAAAAGGAAATGGATCTTGCGGTTAATGTCCCGGGTCTTTCCAGATTCAGAGTTAACTTATTCAGACAGAGACGAACATTGGGAATTGTTTTTCGTTTAATTCCTTCTGAAATACCTGATCTTACTACTCTGAGGTTACCAAAGGTTTTAGAAGAATTCGCTATGAAGCCCCGGGGTTTGTTGCTCATTACCGGGCCATCCGGATGCGGAAAATCGACCACGATGGCTTCTATAGTAGAGTATATAAACAAAAGAAAAACATCTCATATAATAACGGTGGAGGATCCGATCGAATTCTTATATGAAGACGAAAAATCCATTTTAGACCAGAGAGCCGTGGGTTATGATACCCATTCTTTTGCCGACGCGGTAAAATTTGCTCTTCGTCAGGACCCGGATGTTATTGTTGTCGGAGAAATGAGAGACAGGGAATCAATACAAATAACTATAACTGCAGCAGAAACAGGGCATCTCGTTCTTTCAAGTCTGCATACGAGGAACGCTATTCAAACAATTGACAGAATTATAAACATTTTTCCTCCTCACCAGAGACGACAGGTTCGACTGCAACTTTCCGCGAATTTACTGGGAATCATTTCGCAAGATTTAATTAAGAACAGAAAAGAAGGTGGATTAATAGCGGTTACTGAAACCCTTGTTTCAATAGCAGCGGTCAGGAAGTTGATCCGTGAGGGAAAAACCCACCAGCTATATTCAATTATGCAAACAAGGACAAAAGAAGGTATGAAAACTTTCAACAAGTCTCTCGTTGAATTAATGGGGCTGGAATTCATCACTCACAAAGATGCTATTCATTTATCTCCTAATCCTGAAGAATTAAACGAATTGCTTTTAAGCGAAAAGAAGTAAACTTTATTTAAGTTTCTGGAGTCTTATTTTTTACTTAATTCAAATGATAGGCAATTTTACAAGAAAGCTTTGGTTCCATTTGAAGTTAACTCTATATGTGGCAAAAATTTCTTTTTGTTTTCTAATTCTTATTTTATCTCTTTTTGGTTGTACAAGCCAGGTTCAACGGGATGAGGAAAGTAAAGTTCTGAAAATTGATTTTGAAGGGAATCATTTTATAAGCGATGGTGAACTAAGAGGTGTGCTCCCGGTAAAAGAGGGCGACAAGTATATAGAACCGTTTTTAAAAGAATCTCCAAGGAGAATTGTCAGTTATTACAGAAGCAGAGGATTTTTTGACATGAGAGTTCTGAAGAGAGAGGGAGAATTCCAGGATGACAAAAACGGTTTTATTATAAAATATCATTTGTTTGAAGGCGCAAGGAGTACGATTGATAGTGTTGAGGTTATTGGCAATGAAATTTTCAGGGAGGAGGTTGTAAAAAGAACTTTATCGGTAGAGAAAGGCAGTCATTACGACGAAGCAAATATCGACGCGGGGAAATATATTCTATCCAACAATTACGCAGAAAAAGGCTTTCCTGACGCAACTATAACAACAGAAAGAAGTTTTTTAGGCGGGCAAAGAAACAAAAACAGTGTTTATCTTAAAGTACAGATCAAAGAAGGTAATAAATTCTTCGTTCGGGACATTAACATTAAAGGACTGGAAGAAGTTCAGAAGAAGGTTGTACGAAGGGAACTAAGGATATCTATAGGAGATGTATACAGGCCATCCAAGATACATCTTTCACAAAGCAATCTTTACAGAACAGAACTGTTTTCCGATGTAAATGTTCATGAAGAAAAAGTTTGTAGCGATTCTGTAGATATTACTTTTATTTTAAAAGAAGAAAAATCTCGATTTTTTCAGGTTGGTCTCGGATATGAATCTCCTCGTAAAGCTATAATTGATTTTAGATGGGGAGATTTAAATTTCTTCGGGAATCTTCAAAGATTGACTGTCGATTTATCATTTAAAGGAGAACCGGATTTTTCCCGAAATACAGGGGATCTACATTTTACGGATTGGGAGCAAAATTACAGAGTAACATACAAAGAATCTTACCTGTTAGGAACAGATTGTAATTTGATCGCCTCTCCATCTCTAAGAAGGAGAGAATTTCAATCTGATTTTGCCTTAGAATTTATACTGGAAAGAGAAATCGGTCCCTTTGCCGTGGTTTCTATTCCTTATGAATACAGAAGAGCTTCAATACAGGAGGACACATTAAGCATTACAAATAAAATTTCCGCCAGATTTTTATTTGATAGAAGAAACAATCTTCTCAATCCGAGTAAAGGAGTGCGCCTGCTTTTTCAATATGATTACGCAGGAAGGATTTTGGGAGGGGATAACCATTTCGACAGATTGAATTTCGATTTTGCTTTTTATTATTCTCTACCTCTCGGCTTAATAATTGCTCAGAGGTCGAGGGCTATATTTACTTTCCCAAAAAGAGAAGCGGAAGACATAAGTGCGGATGTCCGTCTGGAAATGGGAGGTTATGGATCTCTTAGGGGATACGGGGAAGCCTCCATAGGGTTTCCGGATAGCAGACCGGATAGACGAAGCGGACTTGATGAATTACTATTTAATCTTGAGTTGCGAATGCCTGTTTACGGTAAGTGGTACGCAACAATTTTTGCTGACTTTGGATCTCTTTGGATGGATTTATCTGATATCTCAATAGGTGATTTCAACACGGGACTGGGTTTTGGAATCGGATATAATTCTCCTATAGGTGTAATACGCCTTGATTACGCCAGAGCCATGAGAGAAACCGACTCCGAGAGCGGAGGGAAAATATATTTTAACTTCGGACATCCATTCTAAAAATCAACAGAATTACGTTTTTAACTCTCATCTGTTTTACTTACATTTTATTTCCATGACCACCGCGTCTCCACTACTTTTATAGTAATTTTTTTTTATTCCCTTAAAAGTAAATCCCAGGGATTTGTAAAGCTCAAAAGCGGCTTCGTTATTAACCCGATGTTCAAGATAACAAAAATGAACTCCCGGTTTTTCTTTTAATATTTCCAGCAAATAAGATAAAAGTTTCGTGCCCAGACCCTGTTTCCAGTATTCACGCGAAACTGCGATGTTTCTCAGATGGAATCTGCTGTCTTCCTCGCAACCTACTAAATACCCTGCAATCTCACCTTCAATCTCTGCCACTAATTTCACGCAGGCGTTTGAACGAAGATGAGGAAGAAAAAATTCGTAAGGCCATGGTGTGACAAAAACATCGTTTTCTATTTCCGTAATTTGTTGTAGATCCTCTTCTTTCATTTCTCTTATTTTTGTTTCGGTTTCCAATCTCTTTCTTACAGCGGCCGAAGGGGAAAGGTATAAAGGGACAATCGGGTTTATAACACATTCGGCATTTTTTTTATATAACGAGATTAAGCTGCATGCAATAGGATTAAAAGAAAGAGAAGAAACAGGGAAACCTTTCTTCTCTAAAATATCCTTATTCGCATCGGCTCCTTTACCGAATATTACAGGTGCTTCTTTTTTAAAACTTTTCTCCAGAAAAGCTATAAATTCCTCTATTTTAAATATTTTGTCTTTAAACATTTCTTCTAATCTATTATCCCTTTTTCTGTAATAAGCGGCATATATTACTCTGTTTCTTGCGGGAATAACAGATATCAGGTTTCCGTCGCAAGCTCCCTCTGCCATGGCCAGGAAAGTTGAATAAGCATATATTGGAATCTTTCTGGGGAAAGCTATTCCCTGAGCCGTCACAAGACCGACCCTTAGACTTGTGAAAGATCCGGGACCGTGAGTTATTAAAATTTTTTCAATTTCGTTGCTGTTTATACCCAGCTCATCTATCTTAGCCGTAATATCTTCAACCCATTCAAGAGAATAAAAAGTCTTCTCATCGGTCGCGAGACCGCCTTCTTTGCTGCTGCAGTCAATTCCTATTATCATTTACAGTAATCTCTCTGCTCCTCTCGGAAAGTATTGTAATTTCGACATCTATTCTCTTTTCAGGCAAAAAGTTTTTTGCTCTCTCAGCCCATTCTATGGCAGTAATTCCTTCATCCATAAGCGTTTCCTCGAAAGGTAGAAATTCCTCTCCTTTTTTTATCCTGTAAAGATCTATATGATGTAAATTCATCCTTCCCGAATACGAACGCATTAAAACAAAAGTCGGACTTTTTATCACATCATCGATACCAAGCCCTTTTGCCAGACCTTTTATGAAAACCGTTTTCCCTGCTCCGAGTTCACCGAACAGCGCTATACATGCGGGTGAGGTAATACTTTTAACCAGCTTTTCCGCCAATCGCATGGTCTCTTCAGGAGATTTCGTTATAGGCAATTAACCCACCTTTTAGGGTAAGGCTCGAATCATATTCGGCATCAAAATATGCGGAGAACAACTTACCGTCTCCTCCGGTAAATATCAAATTTTTGTTTCTATAATCCAATATCTTAAGAATTTCTTTTATTCCACCGACAAGGCTCCCAAAAGCTCCTAATTTAATACATTCTTCAGTGTTTTTACCCAAACTGTTTTGAAATTCCGGTTTGATTGTCGGGAGAAGATATCCAGCCTTTGTTACAGATGAAAAAAGTGTTTTTAAACCGGGCATTATTGCCCCTCCGTCAAATTTTACAAGAAAATCAGGCTCCGTAGGCTCGCTGTATAAATCTATCGTTATAGTGCTTCCGCAATCTACAACAATAGCCGGAAGCCCGATTAATTCCTTCGCTCCAAGACCATTAGCCAGACGATCTTCTCCAGGCTTTGATTTGTAGTTTATTTCAACCAGGTTTGAAGGGAAAGAAATCATGTTATAATCGAGTGTGTCTTCCATTAGTTTTTTCTTAGCCGGTACAACCGAGATGCAGAGTATTTGTTCCACGCCGGAGAAAAAAATTTTAACTTCCGGGGCATGTACCGTTATTCTCTTTTCTTTCAGCGATTTGTTTTCGAATCTTCCGCAGTGAAAATTCGTATTTCCGATATTAAGTATTCCAATCATTGATCATCTTTAATAAATCTCTTCCCCGAGACTTCCCTTGAAAGACCTTTTAGTTCAAGCAACGCCATTGCGGTCATAATAATTTGAGGTTTCAGCCCTGTCTCACTTACTAAAACATCCGTGCTTTTTGGATTCGATTCGAGAGTTTCATATAATATCTTTTCATGATCGCTTAAATCTGGAAATTTTCTTTTTATTTGATTTTTCTTTTCTTGTACCTTAAGATCCGTGTTTTCCAGAATATCTTTATAACTCGTCAAAGGTATTGCTCCATTTTTTATAAGTTTGTTTGTTCCTTCCGATACTTTTCTGTTTATATCTCCCGGGAGAGCGTACACATCCTTTCCGTATTCGAGTGCCCAACGCACAGTCGAAAAGACTCCGCTTCTCTCCGCAGCTTCAACAGCGATAACGGCTTTCGACAAACCGCTTATTATTCTGTTTCTTGCCGGAAAGTGATAGGGGAGGGCTCGCGATAATGGTGGGAGTTCCGTCAATAAAGCGCCGTGTTCTACAATCCTTGGGGCAAGATTTCTGTTGGAAGCAGGATAGATTAAATCGATACCTGTTCCCATTACAGCCAGCGTTCTTCCACCTCCCTCGAGCGCTCCGATATGAGCCTGCGTATCTATACCCATAGCCAAGCCGCTTACTATAGTTATTCCGAGTTCGGAAAGTTTTTTCGCAAGGGTTCTTGCGGCGTTTCTCCCGTATTCTGTCGCTCTTCTCGTACCGACTATCGATACGGCGTTTGAGTCTTCGGGAGATATTTTTCCTCTGCAGTAGAGAATAGGAGGAGCATCTTCTAATTCTATTAATTTTTCCGGATAACCTTTATCGAGCAGCGTAAGCATTCTGACTTTTCTTTGCTGCAGAACGCGGATCTGTTTTTCAAGCCTGGATTTCTCATTTGCATTCAATATCTCTTCTTTTTTTATTTCCTTCCTTTCTATCAACATTTCGATAAATTCTTCCTTATCTAATATTTCTTTATTTTCTACGATAATCTTACGTAGCCTCGCCGATTTCATTTTTACATTAGACAACTTCAGAAGATTTGTTTCTTTTTCCATATGCGAATTATAGTAAAGTAGAGCGATTTTCGCAATCTTTACAAAAAACATTTATCACAGAGGACACAGAGTCTTTTTTTAACTCGAAACACGAAACCCATAACCCGAAACTATAGTTCACACAGAGAACAGAAATTTTTTACCAATTAACTATTTCCGCCGTTGCGGAAATATATCCTTGACTAATGCTAAAAATCTCCTATAATTTAATTGCAAAAAGGAGGTGTTTATGTTTTATTTTAAAGGAACAGAGTTAGACGGTGTGTTAAGGTCACTCATCTTTATCTTGATTTTATCTTTAACCACTTTATCTCTTCATGCCGACTGGGTAACCGACACTGTTCCCGCTGGAGATGCGCCTTCTGCGATATGCGTCAATCCCAACACAAACAGGATATATGTGGCAAATAATGGCAGTGACAGTGTAACGGTGATAGACGGAGCGGATAATTCGACCGCTACTGTTCCCGCTGGATCTAGCCCTTATGCGATTAGTGTCAATCCCAACACAGACAAGATATATGTGGCGAATTTTGTCAGTGACAGCGTAACGGTGATAGACGGGGCGGATAATTCGACCTCTACTGTTCCCGCTGGAGATGAGCCTTTTGCGATCAGTGTCAATCCCAACACAAACAGGATATATGTGGCGAATCGAAACAGTGACAATGTAACTGTGATAGACGGAGAGACCAATTTCACCGCCACTGTTGCCGCTGGATCTAGCCCTTATGCGATTAGTGTCAATCCCAACACAAACAAGATATATGTGGCGAATTATGACAGTGACAGCGTAACGGTGATAGACGGATCGGATAATTCGACCTCTACTGTTCCCGCTGGAGATTGGCCTTATGCGATCAGTGTCAATCCCAACACAAATAAGATATATGTGGCAAATCGGGACAGCGACAATGTAACGGTGATAGATGGAGCGGATAATTCGACCGCCACTGTTGCCGCTGGAGATGCACCTCAGGCGATCAGTGTCAATCCCAACACAAACAGGATATATGTGGCAAATTATGATGGCGGCAATGTAACGGTAATAGACGGAGCGACCAATTTCACCGCCACTGTTCCCGCTGGAGATGGCCCACGGAAGATATGCGTAAATCCAAACACAAATAAGATATATGTGGCAAATTCTGACGGTAACGTAACGGTGATAGACGGTGCGGATAATTCGACCGCCACTGTTGCCGCCGGAGATAACCCTTATGCGATTTGTGTAAATCCCAATACAAACAAAATATATGTGGCGAATCAGGTGGACGACAACGTAACGGTGATAGACGGATCGGATTTTTTAACTGACACCGTTCCCGCTGGAGATTCCCCTGAGGCAATATGCGTGAATCCCAACACAAACAGGATATATGTGGCGAATTATGGCAGTGACAACAGTGTAACGGTAATAGATGGAGAGACCGAATCAATCACTTCCGTTCCCGCTGGAGATTCCCCTTTAGATATCTGTGTAAATCCCAACACAAACAGGATATATGTGGCGAATTATGGCAGTGACAGTGTAACGGTGATAAACGGAGCGGATAATTCAACTGAAACTGTCGCCGCTGGAGATGAACCACGTGCGATCTGCGTAAATCCAAACACAAACAGGATATATGTGGCAAATCAATACAGTGACAATGTAACGGTGATAAATGGGGCAGATAATTCAACCACTTCTGTTGCCGCTGGAGTTAATCCTTCTGCGATCAGTGTCAATCCCAACACAAACAGGATATATGTGGCAAATGGGATCAGTCACAACGTAACGGTGATAGATGGGTCGGATAATTCAACCGCTACTGTTGCCGCTGGAGCTAGCCCTTATGCGATCAGTGTGAATCCCAACACAAACAGGATATATGTGGCGAATTTTGTCAGTGACAGTGTAACGGTGATAGACGGGTCGGATAATTCGACCGCTACTGTTCCCGCTGGAGATACACCACGTGCGATCAGTGTCAATCCCAACACAAACAAGATATATGTGGCGAACTATGGCAGTGATAATGTAACGGTGATAGATGGAGAGACCAATTCAACCACCACTGTCGACGCTGGAGATGAGCCTTATGCGATCAGTGTCAATCCCAACACAAACAGGATATATGTGGCAAATTGGCTCAGCGACAATGTAACGGTGATAGACGGAACAAACAATTCAACTACCACTATTCCCGCTGGAGATTATCCACGTGCGATATGCGTAAATCCCAACACAAACAGGATATATGTGGCAAATGGTGGCAGTGACAATGTAACGGTAATAGATGAGGTAGAAGAATATCCTTCTCCGCTTACATCATCCATAATCGCACTCCCCGATAACGAAACAATAAACCAGCTCCCTGTGTTTTCAGGGATTTCCGTTAATTCCCGAACCCCGACCAATTGTAACATAATGAGCGTCCTTTATCAGTTTGAAACCACACAAGGTTCCTGGGAAGAAGCAACAATAACTTACGGAGGGGGAACGGATTCCGTAAGCTGGAGTGCGTCAGCGCCCGATCCACTGACACTCGGATTTCACTCCCTGTACGTTGTCGCGCTCGATAGCACAGCGGGGACAATAAATATGACGGAGAGCTTTACAGGAAGTATTGCTCCTTATTACTTCCTCGTTAAAGAAGAAGTATCGGGTATCTATACGGATGAAGATTTTGCTAATAATAAAGGATTGACTCTTTTCGCAGGTAAATCTAATTTGTTTATTAATTCAACGGTTATAACATATATCCTACCCGCCGCGGGGAATGCGGATGAAGTACACTTAAAAGTTTTCAATCTTTCCGGGAGAGCGGTTAGAACTCTTGTTAACGATTCTTATTCTCCGGGGCCGCATACGGTTACCTGGGATGGGAAAAACGACAACGGTGAAAACCTCCCGAGCGGAATTTATTTCTGCCGTCTTGAGGCAGGAAATTTAAAATCAACTACGCGAAAAACCGTATTGATAAGGTAGGTTTATAATAGTAAGTAGAGAGTAAAGAGAATCCCAGGTATAGTATAGTTATAGTATTTAGGGTATAGGGTATAAAAAAACAAAAAGCTTTTTTCTTTGTGTCTTAGTGCCTTTGTGTGAGATTTATTTAGCGTTGTGGGGTGAGTTTTAAACAACAATAATAAATCCTGTCAATCTGTGTGAATCTGCGTCCTATTATCTTTACTAATTTACTATTTCCGCTGCCCGGGAAATTTGTACTTGACTAATACTAATTAACCCCTATAATTATAAGCAAAAAATGGAGGTGTTTATGTTCAATAGTAAAAGGTTAATTTTATTCATTCTTATTTTAATTATATGCTTAGCAGCGCCAGCTCTTTATGCTGATTGGGCGACAGAAACGGTTTCTACCGGATATTCACCTTATTCGGTATGCGTAAATCCCGTTACTAACAAGATATATGTGGGGAATAGCGTTGGAGATAATGTAACGGTAATAGATGGATCGGACAATTCCACCACCACAGTTACCGCTGGAGATAACCCCTGGGCTGTCTGTGTAAATCCCAACACAAATATGATATATGTGGCAAATGGTAGTAGTGATAACGTAACTGTTATAGACGGAACAGATAACTCAACAACTACCGTTTCCTCCGGAGACAGACCTTATGCGATTTGTGTAAATCCCAATACAAACAAAATATATGTTGCTAATCAATCCGGAGATAACGTAACAATTATAGATGGCTCGACTAATTCACTCGATACTACTTTGTCCGTTGGGAATAGCCCTCAGGCAATATGCGTAAATCCCAACACAAATATGATATATGTGGCAAATCATGGGAGCGACAATGTAACGGTAATAGACGGATCGGACAATTCCACCACCACAGTTACTGTGCAGAACGGACCTCAGGCAATATGCGTAAATCCCAACACAAATATGATATATGTGGCAAATCATGGAAACGCCAGCGTAACCGTTATAGACGGAGAAACTCATTCTACTTCAAATCTTGCCGTTGGACAATATCCTGACGCTGTTTGCGTAAATCCCAACACAAACAAGATATACGTGGCAACAAGCAACAACGTAAAAATAATAGATGGAATAACCAATCTGGTTGACTCTACTTCTTCTGGGTATACCCCTTTTGCAATATGCGTAAATCCCAATACAAACAAAATATATACGGCTAATTATGACGATGATAACGCTACGGTAATAGACGGATCGGACAATTCCATTGTAAATATTCCCGCTGGAAATAGGGCTGTTGCTATCTCCGTAAATCCTATTACAAATAAGATATATGTCGCCAATAGGAGCGGTAACGACGTAACGGTAATAGATGGATCCGATAATTTAACCGGTATTGTCTCTGCCGGAAATGGGCCTTTAGTTTCTTGTGTAAACCCGATTACAAACAAAATATATGTAGCTAATGAAATGAGTAATGATGTAACAGTTATAGATGCATCGGCAGGTTTGATCGATACCGTTCCTGTAGGGCTTACACCTACTACGATTGCGGCTAACCCCAACACAAACAAAATATATGTAGGAAATTGGGATAGCGATGATGTTACCGTAATTGACGGGGAGACCAATTCAACCGATACCATTCCTGCCGGAGATGAACCTTGTGCAATAGGAATTAATCCCAACACAAATAAGATTTATGTTGCGAATGTTTCTAGCGGAAATGTAACAATAATAGACGGAGAAGACAATTCAACCGACACTGTTACCGCCGGAAGCGAGCCTTATGACATATGTGTAAATCCCAATACAAATAAGATATATGTAGCAAATGAGCTCAGTAACAATGTAACGGTGATAGACGGAGCGGATAATTCAACCACCACTGTTCCCGCTGGAGATGGTCCTACCGCGATATGCGTAAACACAAAAACGAACAAGATATATACGGCGAATAATGGAAGCAACGATGTAACAGTAATAAACGGGGAGACAAATTCAACTGATACCGTATCCGTTGGGAATAGGCCACAGGCGATTTGCGTAAATCCCAACACAAACAAAATATATGTAGTTAACAGGAACAGTGAAAATGTAACAATTATAGACGGAGAAACTAATAATACAAGTTCCGTTACAGTTGGAACTACCCCAGTAGCGATCGAATTAAATCTCAACACGAACAAAATATACGTGACAAATTCCTTCGGTAACGATGTTACGGTGATAGATGGAGAGACCAATTCAACCGAAATTGTTGCTTCCGGAGTCGGACCTCTTTCAGCATCTGTTAATCCCAACACGAATAAAGTATACGTATTAAATTATGGCACTGACAATGTAACGGTGATAGATGAAGTAGAAGAATATCCTTCTCCGCTTGCATCATCCATCACTGCAC
>CAZSEX010000021.1:0-31302 GCA_964606065.1 uncultured bacterium
AAAGAAAAAGCAATCGGAATTCTGGGTTCCGGACCGATCGGGCTTTCCGTTCTTCTCGCGTCTCGAGAAAGTGGAGTAAAGAAAGTATTTATGACGGATAAAATAGAAGACCGGCTCATTGCCGCGGAGAAAGCCGGAGCGGACTGGATTGGCAATCCGGATTTGATAGATATCGTAGGAGAAATAAAAAGACTTGAACCCGAACAATTGAATGCGGTATTCGAATGCTGCGGAGAGCAGGAAGCGCTGGACCTGGCAATCGACTTATTAAAACCCGGAGGAAAACTAATAATCGTGGGAATACCCGAATCGAATGAAATAACCTTTAATATTAACAAAATCCGCAGGAATGAAATAAGCATTCAAAACGTCCGCAGACAAAACAAATGCATGCAGAAGGCGATAGATCTAATCGCCAGAAAAAAAATAGACGCTGATTTCATGGCTACGCACAATTTCAAACTCAAAGACGCGCCGCTTGCGTTCGAATTCGTGGAAGGTTACAGGGACGGGGTAATCAAAGCGATGATCAGCTTTGACTGAACTCCCCCACCAAAAATTGAACCACAGAGCACACAGAGAAACACAGAGAATAAAATTGTGTTGTTTTACCCAACCCACAACTCCAAAAAATATTATCACACGAAGGCACCCCCCATGGAATAAAAGTCGTTATTCCATAGGGCAGGCAAAGGACACAAAGAAAAACAACAAAAATAACATTGTTTAAAACCCATCCCATAAGAATTAACCACAGATTACACGAGAAAATCACACCGCAAAGACGCGAAGGCCGCGAAGAAAGGATATAATATTTGTTTAAAAAAGCTCCCCAACCCAAAATGGGACGCTGATAAACGCAGATTAAAAAGGATTTTTCATTTGTTTTTTTACACGAAATTCGAAACCCGTAACTCGAAACTAATTACTCTCTACTCGCCTCTTACTATTTAATCATTATCATTTTCTTTTGTAATTCTTTTTCTCCTATTCTCAGCACACCGAAATATAAACCGGAACTTAAAGTTTCTCCCGAATCAGCCTTACCATCCCAGGAAAGTTTAATCTGAGAAGATGTATTATTTACTTGTGCAAATTTCTTCACAAGCCTTCCGCTTACATTATAAATCGAAAATTCTATATTCTTTTCCTTGCTATCGGCAGGAATACTCAAAATAATTTCCGTCCTTTTATTAAAAGGATTAGGATTGATATTTAAATTAAGGGTTTGTAGATTAAGTGGAAATTCCTCTACTCCCGCCCCCTCGTCCTGAAGAACCCAGACGGTTCCATCCATATAACAACTAACGTATATCCTGCCTGACTCGGGATTCACACAAATTCCAGATGGCCAATCGCAAACTTCGACAGTTGCAATTACCGAATCTTTGGAACCATCAATCATACTGATGCTATTGAGTATATCGTCCGTTACAAATATATGATTTAGTTTCGAATTAAGGGCTATTTCACCAATAGGAGCCCAAAACAAAATGGTATCAATAACAGAATCTATTTCTCCATCAATAATGTTAATACTAATATAATCCGCAACATATATTCTGTTAGTTTCCGGATTTACACAAATTTCTAAAGGGTTAAATCCAACTCCGACAATTTTAACCACAGAGTCGGTATTACCATCAATCACACTAACACTCGAATCGCTGTAATTCGCAACATATATTCGATTTGTCCCCGGGTTCGCACAAATCCCCAAAGGCGCATTCCCAACCTCAATATCTGTGGCCACCAAATCAGTTGCACCATCAATTACACTAACACTATCATCATTAGCATTTGCCACATATATCTTATTCGTCTCTTCGTTTACACAAATCGCATACGGACGATCTCCAACATCAACCGCAGCAATTACCGAATCATTGTATCCGGAAATCACACTTACATTATCACTGTTCTCATTTGAAACATATATCCTGTCAGTCGCGGCATTTACACAAATCCCTCCGGGAGAATCTCCAACCTCAACTGTAGTAATTACCGAATTAGACACTTCATCAATCACACTAATATTATCACCTCCAGGATTTGTTACATACAGCCTGTTCGCCTCCGGATTCACGCAGGCCTCCGATGGCGTAGCCCCAACTACGATAGTTTCAATCACCAAATTAGTTGCCCCATCGATTACACTTATATTACTTTCATCTTTATTTACCACATATATCCGGTTTGTAGCAGGGTTTACCGAAATTCCTCTGGGTTCATCTCCAACGCCAATAACAGCAACAACCGAATCATTTTCTCCATCGATTACACTTACTTTATCACTATACCTATGGGCTGCGTAGATAAAGTTTGTTTCAGAGTTTACACAAATAGAAGTAGGATAATCTACAACTCCGATTGTATCAACCTCCGTATTGGTTGTTCCATCAACTACACTGACAATCGTATCGCCAAGATTCGCAACATATATTCGGTCTGTTTCGGAATTCACGCATATTCCTATGGGGTAATTCCCGACTTCGATAGTATCAATTACTGAATCAGTTTCACCATCAATTACATTTATATTATCATCGGTTCCATTTACAACATAAATATGATTTTTTTCCTGATTCAAATCAATAGCATACGGATAGTCGCCTACCTTAATTTTACAAATCTCCGAATAGGTAGTTCCGTCAATCACAGAAACGCTATCTTCACCAAATCTTGATACATAAATTTTGTTAGTATTCGAATTTACGCAAATCCCATTAGGGTCGAACCCAATCCCGATTTCTGCGATTATTGAATCAGTCGCGCCGTCAATCACACTGACATTTTTATGTGGTAAATTTGCCACATATATACGGTTTCTAAGCGAATCGACAGCAATTCCGCATATTAATTCAGCCGTAATACCCGTCTCGCCAAACCAAACAGTGGCAGAAACCGAATCGGTACTACCGTCAATTACAGAAACATTTTGATTTCCCGCATTTATCGTATAAATCCGATTCGTTTTGGGATTCACACCAACTGCAGTGGGCCTCCATCCATTACCTGCTTTTGGACTAAGAAAAATCGTATCGATAATTGAAATCTGACCAAAAGTTGAAATCGTAACAAATACTATTAAAATCAACAATAAATTTTTTCGTAGAATATTCATATTATCCACCTTAACGCTTAATATTAGTATAAATATATTCGACGATAAGTCAAGGATTTCTGTCCCTCTCTATTTTAACTGCCGATTGTATAAAAATAGCACAAAAATTTTTTCTTTGTGCCATCTGTGGCAATTTTTATAAAATATTCGTGATATTCGCTTGCCCTGTAAGGAAGCATAACTGTATCGGGGTGTGATTTGTTGTTCCTCTCTGTTGGGTTGAGGGGAGTTTTAAAAAAGACAATAAAAATTGGCGTGAGCAAAACTCAAACAACCTTTGACAAATTCGAAAAAAATGTTATAATACCTCATAAAAATATTTTATTTGAGGAGAAAAAAATGAAAAAATATTTAGTATTAACAAGTATTATTTTAGATGCATTTTTTGTATCCTGTACTAACCCTGTTTATATTCCAAACAGTTTAAATATTCCTCTCCTAAAAGAAGAGGGTGAAATAAATATCGGATACAATCAATCGCATGCGGGTCATGATATTCAGACTTCATACGCCGTTTCAAAAAATATTGGATTAATGGCAAACGTTACTTATTACTCACATGTGTTCGAAGATCGATACCGAAAACACAAATTTGGCGAATTGGGAATAGGATATTTTTATCATCCTAATGAATACATAGTAGGCGAAACGTACATCGGCGCAGGACTGGGAACAAATTCAATAAGAGAAGAAATATCTGACCTTTCTTTCTTGTTTTTTATATTTCTTCCTTTTGATTCAGAGGAGGAATCAAAATTTATAGATGTCAGCGCCGATTACGCGCGACTATTTCTCCAGCCCACTCTTGGAATACGCACAAAAATCTTAGAAGGTGGCTTTAGCCTTCGAATGTGTTATATTAATTTTTACAACATTGACCGTGCAAATATAGATTTTCCAAAAGAAAGATTTCTGCTCGAACCTGTTGTATTTATGCGAATTGGACCTCCAATGTTAAAACTTCAAACACATTTCGGTCTTTCATCAACACCTTTCGCGGATTCTGAGAGTTACTATGAGGACTTAATTCTCAGCTGCGGTTTTAATGTAAGGTTTAATACCAAATAAAAATCCGAATTAATCTAAACATTTATACTTGACATACACATAGTACCAAATAACTTAGAGAAAATAAATGATTAATACATTAAAGATATTTTTATTTTTAGCCTTAATATTATATCCCGCTTGGCATTGTAGGGCAAATAAAAACTCAATAACAAGCCCTGATAAAAAAATCACCGTTCTTGTCGGTGTATCAAAATATAAAAATGCATGGTATACGATTAAATACGAAGCCAATCTCATCATCGGTAAATCAAAATTGGGCATCATAAGAGAAGATGAAAAATTTTCCCGGAATCTTTCCCTCGATTCTGTATCGAATACCCAAATCATCAAAGATGAATATGAAATGCCGTACGGGAAAAAACGTAAATGCTCCTACCTGGCAAACAGACGAGTTTACCATTTTAAAAACGAGAACGGTAAAAAAATGGACGTTATCTTTCAGGTGTCCAATGACGGAGTTGCTTTCAGGTATTATTTCCCCGAAAAATCAGATGAAATTAGAAAAATCATAAAAGAAAACAGTTCTTTCAACTTTAGTCCGGGCACAAAAGCATATATTCAACACAACTCGGAGGCAAAATCCGGATGGTGTCAGGTTAACCCGGCCTATGAAGAATTTTATGAGCAAAACGTCGAGATCGAAAAACTCAGCTATAATAATGCCGGCTGGGTATTCCCGGCACTTTTCAATTACAACGAATACTGGATACTCTTAAGCGAGACCGCTCCCGACCGTAACTACTGCGGCTGCCGGCTCCAGCGGGATTCTATCAGCCGTGAATTTTTTATAGACTTTCCGCAAAGACCGGAAAGAATATTCAAAGGAGAACTTAAACCCGAATCCAGACTTCCCTGGGAAACCCCATGGAGGATTATTGTCATAGGGAAAGGTTTAAAAACAATTATAGAATCGACACTCGGAACCGACCTTGCCGCGCCGGCAAAATTGGAAGATATTTCATTCGTAAAACCGGGGCAATCTTCCTGGAGCTGGGTACTCTTAAAAGATGACTCCACTGTCTATAACGTACAGAAAAGATTTATCGATTACGCGTCGGAAATGGACTGGGAATACTGTCTCATCGACGCAGACTGGGATAAAAAAATTGGTTACGAAAAAATGGAAGAATTAACCGACTATGCCGGGAATAAAGATGTGGGAATTTTAGCCTGGTATAATTCTTCCGGTAACTGGAACAAAACCGAATATAGCCCTAAAAGTAAACTGCTTAATCATGAAGACCGCTCAGAAGAGTTCAGCCGAATCAAAAAAATAGGTATAAAAGGCGTAAAAGTGGATTTCTTCGGAGGCGATGGACAATCTGTTATGTCGTATTATCAGGATATTTTCGAAGACGCCGCAGAATATGGGCTTATGGTTAATTGCCATGGAGCCACAATACCAAGAGGATGGCAGCGTACTTATCCGAATCTTGTAACTGTAGAAGCTGTACGAGGTTTTGAATATGTAACTTTTGGGCAATTTGACGCGGATAACGAACCCAACCATTCCTGTATGTTACCATTCACGAGAAACGTCTTCGATCCCATGGATTTCACACCTGTATGTTTCTCAGAAGTACCCAACATTAAACGAATTACTTCAAACGCTTTTGAACTCTCATTGTCGGTTATTTTCTACTCGGGCATACAGCATTTTGCCGAAACACCAAAGGGCATGAAGACGGTACCGGACTATGTTAAAAATTTCTTAAGAGAAATACCCAATCACTGGGACGATACTGAATTCATAAATGGTTTTCCGGGAAGATTTGTGGTGTTAGCCCGTAAAGGAGATAATACCTGGTATGTTGCCGGTATAAACGGCGAAGAGAAAGAAAAGCACTTGGAATTCAATTTACCTTTTATTAAAGAGACAAAATCAGCCGTATTGATAACCGACGGCAAAGACAACCGTTCTTTTAATATGGAAAAAATAATCTATACCCCGAATGACTCGTTTAAAATAAATATCAAAGGGAATGGAGGCTTTGTTTTAAAATTCAATGACTAAAGCTTATAAAAATGCGTCTGACATGAGATGCGAATTGAAGATATCTTTTTTCATTACCCTAAGTTTAATTCTTTTTGTACAATCAATTAACCCTAAAGCTCTCGACGATGGTCTTGCATGCATACCCCAATGGGATGGAACAGCTGGAACACGTTCGGGACAAATATCGACAAGAACCTTATAAAAGAGACTGTGGAAAACATGATTAAAAACGGCATGAGAGACGCTTGATACGGATACATCGTTTTAGACGACGGCTGGGAAGCAACAGAAAGAGATAAAAACGGACAGATAATCCCGGACCCCAAAAGATTCCCAAAAGGAATGAAAGCACCTGGCGATTACATTCATTTCAAAGGATTCAAATTTGTTATACATAAAGACGCAGGCACAAGAACATGCGCCGATTATACGGGAGGACGCGGACATGAATTCGAGGATGCAAGAACTTACGCAGAACCCGGACATGCTGGAAGTGAACAACAAGAATTTAACATTAGCCGAATCCAGGTCTCATTTCACTCTATGGTGTATTTTAGCGGCACCTCTAATGGCAGGAAACGATGTCCAAAATATGTCTGAAGAAATCCGTAATATTCTCACAAATAAAGAAGTTATTGCTATCTATCAGGATCCTCCGGGAAAACAGGAATATCACAACACAGATGAGGTATCATTGAAAATGAAAATAACCTGGGATCACTCCTAAAAATCAGGAGTAAAAAAAGATTTTGAATTTAGGGGGTTTTCCGCCCCGCGCTATTGTCTATTAAATAAAGAAGTAAAATTATAAAACTTATTCGGTATTTTATTCAAAAAAAATCCAATACCCGACTTAATAATATCCCGATGATAATCAAAACTAAATTTGTCTTCCAATTCTTCTTTAACTGAAGGATTTTTCTTTAAAAAATTAAAAACATTATCTACAATCTGCGGCGAGAGTTTAGACACCACTTTTCTCACCATGATACCGTCTCTTATCTCCTCTCCCATCATATCGACCCAAATATTTTTATACTCCCTTAAGCTACCGCCGGAAAAATCGTTTGCTTTCGCCGCTTTCGAAAGAATTTCAACCGCTATAGAAGCCCCGACAAGACCGTAGTAAATACCGCCGCCCGTCGTCGTTTTCACCTGACCGGCAGCCTCACCTGCAGCGAGTAATCTTTCACCGGTTATTTTTTCGGAAAATCCGCAAACTATAGGAGCTCGTTCTAATTTACTCAAATTCATATCAAATCTCCCGTTACTCTTATATATCAGATTTTTCAAAGACTCCTCGTTACTTTTGTTTGAAAGAGAACCTATTCTTGTATGTCCGTTCATGGGAATAATCCAACCAAAGGAACTTAAATCCGGCTCATTCAAAATATATACCTCCACAGAACCTCTTGCCTCACCCCCCTTAACTTCCACTCTATTGCCCCATAGTAGAAACCCCGGAACGGATAAACCTGTTTTTTTATGGAGTGAAAAATTAGTCCCTGAAGCTATAATAATACATCTCGCGGTTTTGCTAAATTCTCTATCGTTTTTGTAATATTTTATCGAAATTCGGTCTTTCTCCCTCACCACATCGAAAACTCTGCTTTCAAGAAAAACCTCCACACCCTCTCTCAAGGCTTCTCCAACTAATTCTTTATCAAATTTCCGTCTGTCGACAATATAAGCAAAAGGTTTTTCTCTAAAATACTCTAATTCTATCAGAGAAGGAGAGAAAAGTTTAAGAGAAGATATATTTCTTATAATTACTTTTCCGGGGAGGCCAAACTTCTCATAAGCGTCTCTACCTAATATACCGCTGCAAATTACCCCTTCACCTACTTCCTTTTTTTTCTCAAAAAGACCTACAGACCAACCCTCCACAGCAAGAGACTTAGCCAGGTAAGAGCCCACAGGGCCCGCTCCCACTACAATAAAATCATAATCCATCGTAACCTCGAATATATAAAAATACCCGAATTTCGCAAGTGTTTAAAATCCACTTTCAACCCTCACAAAAGAAGAAACAACGAATAACACGAATTGTTTTAGCTTTTTTGACAAGTAACCGGTGACCGAAAACTAAGGACTAAGTCAAACACATGTAGTTAATGCAGTTGTTTTTAATATTTGACGATTCGACAATTTAACTATTTAACTTAGATGTAGAGAATCTACGTCCTGAACCACGAGATTGCTTCGCTTGAGCATAGCATGTTGTCAAACTCTCAATGACAAATTTTTTCGCGTATTTTTTTAGACACGTATTTAATAAGGGTGGTAGGGTTTAGTGTATTTCGTGTGTTTATTGGTTAAATAATTTTTCTGGGGTAGAGGTTTTACCGCATTGTGGTTAATGTTGGTTGGGTGGATGGGCTCAGTGGCTATTCCGAGATTTTGAAAATTTTGAAACCATCGATACCGCACGCTGCGTAAAGTAGATTACCGCTAACAAACAAACCGGATATATCATCATTTGTATAAAGATTACCTGTAAAAAAGGGGTTAAAAGGAACCAGCATATTGAGAACCCCTATTTCACCATTTTGAACTATATAAAGATAAAAACCCGAAAGAAACATATCCTCGATTCCACTGTACTTACCGGGTAATTCCTTTACCAAAGGACGGTAAATATTAGATATTTCGGCAACAATCAAACCCTTTTCGCCCGAAGCCGAGAAAAGAAACCTCCCATCTGAAATTATTTTATTAACCGGTCCAGCCTCGCAAATTCTTTTATATTCATTAAGTGAATCAGAAACGTCGGAAATTAACAGCGATAAGACACCTTTTTCGTCTGAAAAAAAAGCATAATCGTGAGCTACTTCGATCGAATTTACATATTCTGATCTATCCCATTTCGAAATCTCATAAGGAAAAGAAGGTTCTGATATATCAACTAAACGAAAACCTTTTTTACCTTCAGCCACAAAACAATAATCGCCTCTAACCATTACATCCAGAGATTTCTGACCGGTCGGTATGAAGGAAATTTGCTCCGGTTTCTTTTTATCCCGGATATCGAGAATTCTGACCCCTGCCATTCCATCCGCCACATATAAACTAAAACCGTCTATATCGATCGCGTAAACTTCGTCCATAGACTCCACAACAGCAATCTTCCTGGGAAAATTGATATCAGAAACATCGAATATGTGAACACCTTTATTTCCCGCAACCACAAAAGCGTGAGTACCGAGAACTTTTACATCAGTATAAATAGCATTTTCTTCATACTCTCCTACCTGCTCAAAAGTAAAGGGTAAAGACAATAAGACAAAAGGCAAAAGAATCATCGGAAAAATAAGTCCCTTCATAGTTTAAATGATACATAAAACACCATAAAAGTCAACATCATATCCGTTAAATGGTTAAATCAAAAAATATTTAAATAGTTTTTTCCGTGTTTAAATTTTCAAAACATTCGTGCTTTTCGCTTGCCCTGTATGGAAGCATGACTGTATCGGGGTGTAATTTGTTGTTCCTTGTTTGGGGTGGAGAGGGTTTTAAAGAAGCATATAAGTTTTATTTTTTTTGCGTTCTCTGTGGTTCAATAAGTTTTTGGGGTTGGGTGTAGTTTTTTAAAACAACAAAATTTATTTTTTTCTCTGTGTTTCTCTGTGTGCTCAGTGGTTCAAGAAGTTTTTTGGGTAGGGAGTTGGGTTTTTAACAACAATATTAATTTTGTTGTTTTACTTCGTGTATTAGTATCTTTGCGGCATTATTTACAAATTCTTCTTAATAAATATGTCGAATATATGAATACCGAAAACAGAAACAACACTAACAATCATTCCGGCAATAATTACTCCTAAAATTATCGCTGAAAAAGACTTTCCTTTTTTCATTTCAAAAAACCACGCGCCAAGAGTTCCCGTATAAGCACCGGTTATCGGCAACGGGATTGCCACAAACAAGGTCAAACCAAGATAGCCATATCTTTCAACCTTCGGACCGACTTTTTTCCTGGTCCTTTCAAGGAAATAATCGAAAGTTTTTCTGTACAATGTTAATTTCATCAATAACCTGTGTATAAAAGTTAGAAATAAATAAAAAATGGGAAAAACCAGAATATTGGAGAAAACAGCAACCGGAAAGACCAGGGATAATGGCAATCCCGCGGAAAGACCTATCGGAATGCTGCCCCGAAGTTCCGATACAGGAAGCAATGAAAAAATAATTATCTTTAAAATCGGATCCATAAGATTTCATAAATGGAGGTGAGCGGATTTGAACCGCTGACCTCCTGCGTGCAAGGCAGGCGCTCTACCAATTGAGCTACACCCCCAATAAAAAAAATGGGCCTAAGTGGAATCGAACCACTCACCTCTCGCTTATCAGGCGAACGCTCTAACCGACTGAGCTATAGGCCCACTACGTCAGTAAATATACGGAAAGCCCATTAAATGTCAAGAGGAAACCCAAAAACCAATGTAAAAACCAAACTTGCCGAATTCGTGAATCATTATTATTTCAAATACACTTGACAAAAACTTTTTTTATAAATATAATTATTACATAATCATTATTTTAAAAAGAGTAAATACGAGGAATTCGTTTGTGAATAATAAAGAGAAAAAAGAACAATCGGAAATTATAAAGGATTTAGAAAAATCCGACAAACAAAAAGGAACAATACTTAATACTCTTTCTGAGTTGATAATCTTACAGGATCTCGAGTATAAAATATTATGGGCAAATACAACAGCCTATTCCGCTTACAAATGCATGATGTCGGGAACAGACGAAATAATAGGAAAACATTGTTACGAAGTGTGGACTAACGATAACAAACCATGTAAAGGCTGTCCTGTAACAAAAGCTCGAAAAACAGGAAAAATAGAAGAACAAGAAATCACACAAACAAATGGAAGAAAATATTTAATTAAAGGATATCCGATAAAAGATAACAAGGGAAATGTTATTCTTTTACTCGAAGTTGTTAGCGATATAACAGAAAAAAAGAAATTAGAAGAAGCATTAAGAGATTCCGAAAAACTATACAAAACCCTGATAGATACCTCCCCCTGCGCGGTCATTATAACCGATTTAAAAGGAGAGATCACTTACGTTTCAAGAAAAACACTCGAAATGTATGGATATGATAATCCGGAAGAACTACTCGGAAAATGCAACCTATTACTATTAGAACCTTCTAATCACGAAAAAGCCATGATAAATTTAAATAAGGCGTTAAAAGAAGGTTTGACGAGAAATCTTGAATATAACATGTTAAGAAAAGATGGTTCGACTTTCATTGGCGAGCTTAATGCTTCTTTAATAAAGGACGATAAAGGACAATCTCAGGCTCTTATTACAATTATAAGGAACATCACCAAACAAAAAGAAAACGAAAAACAACTCAAAGAAAAAGAATCCTTTAATTTCGCTTTATTTAATTACAGCCCAGCGGAAACCATAGTGGTAAATAAAGAAGGAAAGGTAATAAAAAGCAATTTAGCAAAAAGAAAATCCGGCGACAGGTATCCGAAAATCGGCGATATAATGTATAAGGATTACGGATCGAAACACGAAATAGATATGTATAAGGAACTGATGAAATGTATAGAAACAGGTAAAGAAAAAGATTTTCCGAAAATGAAATACAGAGATAAATATCTTTCGATAAGCATCGCTCCTTTCCCTGAAGGGGCTATAATAATTTCTCAGGACATAACAAAACGTATTAAAGCCGAAGAAACTCTGAAACAAAGTGAACAAAGATGTCGTTTAATCGTGGAAACAATGCCGAGCCTTCTCGTAATAACAGACAAAGAAGGGAAAAATCTTTATGTAAGCCCAAATTCCGAAGAAATAACAGGATACAGAAGCGAAGAACTGGAAAATAAGTTTATCTGGTGGGTACATGAAGATGAACTTGATCGGGCAAAAAAAGTTTTTAACAGGTCCTTTAAAGAACATACAGGCGGAAGAAATTTTGAATATAAAGCCGTCAGAAAAGACGATAAAGTATGGTACGCTTCAAGTTCCTGGGAACCAATAATAGACGAAAACGGTAATTTCCAGGGGATGGTTTTACAAACAATCGATATTTCAGATAGAAAAATAATGGAAGAGGAAATCGCCAAAGTTCAAAAGCTCGAATCTATAGGTATTCTTGCCGGGGGTATAGCCCATGATTTTAACAATTTTCTGACAGGAATCATAGGAAATATTTCGCTGGCGAAATTAAAAACAGACCCAAAAGACGAAATTTATGAAATACTTACCGAATCCGAAAAAGCTGCTCACAGCGCTAAGAGTTTGACCCAGCAACTTTTGACTTTTTCTAAAGGCGGAATACCAATAAGAGAAAAAACCGACATAAAAAATCTAATTAAAGAATCGGCAAAATTTGCCATTATTGGATCCAGCATAAATTGCGAATTCGACTTCCAGGAAAATCTACGGGAAGTTATTATCGATAAAGCTCAAATGACTCAGGTGGTAAACAATATAATTATAAACGCTATCGAGGCTACACCTGAGGAAGGGACAATAACCATAAAAGCGGAAAATTACAATGTAAAAGAAAACACGAAAATACCCCTTGAACAAGGGAAGTATGTAAAAATTTCTTTTAAAGACACCGGAAACGGTATCCAGGCCGAAAACATACCAAAAATATTCGATCCCTTTTTTACAACAAAAGAAAGCGGTAGCGGTCTCGGTCTGGCAACAGTTTTTTCTATAGTAAAAAAACATAAAGGCTTTATTTATACGGAATCCGAGATAGGTAAAGGCAGCTCCTTTCATCTATATCTTCCCGCTTCGGCAAATAGAAGTAAAGAAATCGAAAAAAAAGAAACGAGGGAAAAAATTCCAAAGTCAAGCGGCAAAATTTTGATTATGGATGACAAGGCATTTATAAGAAAATCCGCGGAAAGGGCCCTTAATTTATATGGTTACGATGTCGCAGGAGCCGAAAGCGGGGAAAAAGCGCTAACTTTATACAAAGAAGCAATAAACGATAAAAATCCGTACGATGTCGTAATTCTCGACCTGACTGTGCCCGGCGCGATGGGAGGGCTTAAAACGTTGAAAGAGCTACAAAAGATCGATCCGGATGTAAAAGCAATAGTTTCAAGCGGCTATTCGGACGATCCGGTAATGTCCGAACACGAGAAATTCGGCTTTAAAGACATAATCAAAAAACCCTACGAATACCATGAACTCGCTGAAGCGGTAAAAAAACTGATAGAAAAAGAATAAAAAACAATTATCACACGGAGATAAACCAACCCACCAACAAAATTGGAAACAACAAATTAAATCCTGATACAGTTATCTTTCCCCATAGGGCAGGCAAATAGCACGAATGGTTTTTAAGCCGTGAGCCGAACGCTGTAAGCTGTTATTCTCACACAAAGAATACAAAGCCACAAAGAACGTAAAGCTACACACACAACCTAAAAAGCTATTTTAATTATGGCTAAATCCCAAATCCAAAAACCATTCAACTACTCAACAATTTCTCAATTCAACTGAGCCGAAGGCTCATCACTTGATCAACACAAGCTTGTTCGTCGCCTTTAAATCTCCCGCCTCTAACCTGTAAAAATACACCCCGTTTGCGACATCCTTACCACCATTATCTCTACCATCCCAGCTGGTCGTGTAGAAACCGGGAACATAAGCTTTCTTAACAAGCGTTCTTACTAATCTACCGGAAGGATCGAAAACTTTAAGACTCACTTCCTCTGCGTCTTTCCCGGCAGGCAAGATAAAACTTATATTCGTGGAATTTGCAAAAGGGTTGGGATTGGCAATAGAAAGTACTAATTTTTCGGTACCTTCATCCGTCCAGATACTCGAGTGCTCTTCATCTTTAACAAGGAAATAATAGGGGGTAATATCACCTGTAAAAGCTTCGGTCATATTTATTGTTCCGCATGTACGATCAAGCGCGAACACATAGAGCGAATGGAAACCGGTTTCAAGGGAATTAGAAGCTGTTGCACTCCAGGTCACGCTCGGCGTCCCCCCGCCTGATGTAATTGCTGCCGTTTCCCAATCTCCCTGCGTCGTTTCAAACTGATAAAGGATTTTGATTATACCGCAATTGGTCGGTGTACGGGAATTGGCAGCCGTTCCGCTAAAAGAAGGAAAGCTATCTGTTGTTTCGTTATCGGTGAGAGGAGTAATGGTCGAAGCAAGAGGTGATAGGTATTCTCCCGTTTCATCTATTACCGTCACGTCGTCGCTGGCGCGATTCGCCACGTATATCCTGTTTGTGTTGGGATTTACGCAGATATCCTTCGGGTTAATTCCAACAGATATTGTTTGGACTGAATTGGTTGCGCCGTCTATCACAGTTACAATAGAGCCGGAGGTACCTGCCACATATATTTTGTTTGTATTCGGGTTTACGCAAACTTCAGATGGACTAGCAGAAGCGGGAACAGTAGTGGTCGAATTATTTGAACCATCTATCACCGTTATAAAACCACTATTCTGATTCCCTACGTATATTCTGTTTGTGCTGGGATTGACGCACACCCCGCGAGGGCCGTTTCCAACAGGAATTGTAGTGACTATCGAATTATCCATTCCATCTATAACCGTTACGTTATCACTGCCGGAATTTGCTACGTATATCCTATTTGTAATTGGATTCACACATATACCATAAGGATTGGTTCCAACTTGGACAGTGTCGGTTAGGTTAGTTAGCCCATCAATCACCGTTACATCGTTACTGCCACTATTTGTCACATATACTTTACTTGTAACGGGGTTTACACAGACAGATAGAGGATTAGTTCCGGCGGAAACCGATACGGTTGAGTTAGTTTCTCCATTTATCACCGTTATATCGCCACTTCCTTCATTTGCCACGTATATCCTGTTTATATTTGGATTCACACATATTCCCCTCGGACCGGCTCCAGCCGAAACATTTACGGTCGAATTATTTGAACCATCTATCACCGTTACGTCACCACTATGATAATTCGCAACATATATATTGTCTGTATTTGGATTTACACATATCGCCCTCGGACCATTACCAACCTCAACAGTATCAATTGCGTTAGTCGAACCGTCTATTACCGTTACATCATCACTCGATGTATTCGCAACATATATTTTATTTGAAATAGGATTCACACATATCGCCCAAGGGTAAGTCCCGGCGGAAACAGAAGAAGTTGAATTATCCGAGCCGTCTATCACCGTTACATTATCACCGCTAAAATTCCCCGTATATATCTTGTTTGTGTTGGGATTAACACATATCGAATACGGCTCCTCCCCGGTGGAAACAGAAGAGGTTGAATTGTCCAAGCCGTCTATCACCGTTACACTGTCACTTCCATAATTCGCCACATATATCTTGTTTGTGTTGGGGTTTACACATATCGCCCGAGGATCCGTTCCAACCGTAACAGCCTCAGTTGAATTATCCTCTCCGTCTATCACTGTCACATTTCCTCCGGCATTGCCAACATATATACTGTTTGTATTTGGGTTTACGCATATTGTCTGTGGTGCTGTTCCGATGGAAACAGAAGAAGTTGAATTATCCGAGCCGTCTATCACCGTTACACTCTCACTTCCATAATTCGCCACATATATCCTATTTGTGTTAGGATTTGCGCAAATTGCAACAGGGTAAGTCCCGGTGGTAACGGAAGAGGTTGTATTATCCGCTCCGTTTATTACTGTTACGCCTCCAAGGTAATTCGCCACATATATTTTGTTTGTGTTTGGATTTACGCAAATAGCGTAAGGATAGCTTCCGACAGAAACATTGGTAGTTGTATTGTTCTCTCCGTCTATAACCGTCACACTATTGCTTGTCATATTCGCTACATATATCATGTTTGTGTTGGGATTTACGCTAATCGCGCACGATCCACTTTCGGTTGTAACTGTTGAAGTTGTATTATTGGTTCCATATATTACTGTCACTGTACCACCGCTATTCGCCACATAAATTCTGTTTGTGTTGGGATTAACACAAATAGCACGCGGGCCATTCCCGGTGGCAACAGTAGTGATTATTGAATTATCCGTTCCGTCTATCACTGTCACGTTTTGATCCAAATTACTCACGGCATATATCCTGTTCGTAACCGGATTCACACAGACAGCTTGTGGCTCTTCTCCAACATCAACAGAGTCGGTCACCCAGTCAGCATAAAGAGAAGGTACAAATAAAAAACACAAAATCAAACCGGTTAAAATAATTTTAATGTTTTTATAGAACATAACTACCTCCTAAAAGTATGGACAAAGATACGTCAGAAATCACATTTTGTCAAGGAATCTTATATGCCGCGAAGGCACAAAGACACTAAGAAAAAATTTTTTTGACCTAAAACCTAACACCGATGATCTAATTTCTCCGTGTAAATCTGTGGCCAAATCTTTTGTTGTGGGGCGTGGGGAAACAAACAAAAAATCTTGTGATAATCTCGTGTTAATCTGTGGTTAATGCCTTACTCCGTAACCCTCGATTATCCGTACCGCGTCCATCGGGATATAAACTTTTTCCGTCATAGGAGCATAAACGACGAGTCCGTTTAACTCGTGAACTTCACCCCCTGCCATTAATATATTTTTGTTTATGGGAAGTTCTAAAGAGTCGATTTTCAAAACCGGATTTGCCGCATCGGACTTATCCAGATCATAATTTGAAAAAATTTCTCCGACTTCCACAAAAAGTTCTTTGTTTACTTCATCGAGATTAAAACCCAAAGCCGAGGCTGTAATTTTAGCTAAATCCGTATTATCATAAAGACCGACAGGGCGGTTAGGACCGTACGCCCATAGCGGAACATCTTCACCGGTATGATTATGAGAAGTCCACCCTATTACCGTGTAATTTCCGCTTATTACTTCACCAATAGCATAGTTTAAAGAAGTCCCGTTATCCATAAGTTTTTTTATCGCATTATAATCACCTTTTGTTATATTCATCCCCCACCATTCACTTATTTCCTTCGACATATTCGCGTAAGAGTAATCGTTTCCTATTTGATATTTTAAGGCTCCGGACGTTATTTTCATTCTTTTTAAAGGGTCGATTAAATCCTCGACCTTTGTCGCGCTATATGGCACTTTAGTATGACCGTGACCTATAGTCATACCTCCGCAGTTATGATCAGGGAAAGCCAACACAAGTGTTTCCTTATTCTTTCTCGCGAACTCAACAGCTACTTTAACCGCTTCATCAAAAGCCAGAAAATCTGTTACCATGTGTATTGGGTCATTGGCATGCCCCGCCCAATCAATCTGACTGCCTTCCACCATTAAAAAGAAACCATCTTTATCCCGGGAAAGCAGTTCTATGGCTTTAGCTGTCATTTCAGCCAGAGAAGGCTGCCCGGACGAAAACTGCCGGCGATCTAAATCAGCCCGCATGTGATTCATAGCGAAAACTCCCCACACTTTTCCGGAGGAAATACCCAGTATTTCTTCTCTTTTCTCAACAATTTTATAACCTTTATCTCTTAAAACTCCCAGAAGGTTCTCTCCGTCTGTTCGCGCTCCTCCTTCAGATTCAGGCAGGAAATATTGTTTCCCTCCTCCGAAAGCGACATCAAGGTTTTCATAAACCATTTGCTCCGTAATTTCATTATATTTATTTCTATTGTCAACATGACATGCAAAACCTGCCGGTGTAGCGTGGCAAATCGTGCTGGTGGCTACAAGACCTACAGCCTTGCCTTTTAATTTTGCTGCTTCAAGGACAGTAGCCATTGGTTTATACTGCGTTTCTTCTCCGGAATGTCCAAATATGGTTAAAACGTCTTCGGCTCTCGGTCCTACGCTCAAAAACCCAACCGTTGTTTTTTTCCCGGTCGCGAAAGCGGTAACTGCCGCAGCCGATCCCGTAATAATCGAATTTGTCATATAGGTTTTAACCGCTCCAACCAGCATACTATCGAGAGTAAGAGCCTCCCCCTTCTTCCATCTTGCAAGAGTCTGCAAACTGTTAGAACAGCCATCCGGCACCATCATTATTACGTTTTTAACCTTATGTTTAGCTGTAAAATCACCTGAAGAATATTTTTGTAATTGTCTGTTCAGTATTACATATAAAATAGCAAGCATTAAAATTACACAAAAACTTATTCTTATCATACTTTTAAAAGTTTTATTCATTTTCCCTCCCTTTTAAAAAAAATATATCACAAGTTTTAAAAATCAAGCTTACAAATAATTCGCAGTCAGGACAAGACTCATTTAACTACTATCCAGGCTCTTGACTATTCATATTTCTCTTCTAATATTAAAAACAAGAAAATATGGAAAAAGAAAAAAATAAATTCGATGTAATAGTGGTCGGCGGAGGACACGCGGGAATCGAAGCCGCTCTTATTTCATCTCGAAGAGGTTTCGATACTCTTTTATTAACAATTAGTCCGGAACTTATAGGTCAGATGTCCTGTAATCCTTCCGTAGGAGGCGGAGCAAAATCCCAGCTGGTTTTCGAAGTAGACTCCCTGGGAGGAGAAATAGCTTACAACACCGATATCACAGGAATTCAATTTAAAATGTTGAACGCAAAAAAGGGTCCCGCGATATGGGCTCTTCGAGCGCAATCAGATAGAAAAGACTACAGAGAAACCATTAAGAAGACAATAAATAAAGAAGTATCTGTTAAAGATGAAGAAGCAACAGAACTTATTTTAGAAAGAAACAAAATAAAAGGAGTTAAAACGGCTTCAGGAAAAGAGTTTTTGTCCGACGCTGTTGTACTTACCACAGGTACTTTTCTATCCGGACTAATTCACATAGGCATGGAATCTTTTCCATCCGGAAGACTTGGGGAACCTCCTTCTCTTGGTTTATCAGATTCTTTAAGAAAATGCGGTTTAAAACTCGGTCGCCTTAAAACAGGTACTTCAGCCCGGGTGGATATGAGATCGATAGATCTCTCAAAAACAACAATTCAGCCCGGCGACGAAAAACCACTCAATTTTTCTTACAGGACAAAAAATTTTAATCCCCCAAACATTCCCTGTTATCTAACGTGGACAAAAGAAAACACTCACCATATTATTCGGGAAAACTTCAAGTTTTCTCCACTGGTTCAGGGTAAAATAACAGGAATAGAACCGAGGTACTGCCCTTCTCTGGAAACGAAAATTCTGAAATTTCCGGATAAAAATCATCACCATGTTTTTATAGAACCTGAGGGACTCGACACTTACGAAACATATTTGAACGGGGTATCCTCTTCTCTGCCTGAAGAAATACAGGAACAATTCTTAAAAACCATACCCGGCCTCGAAAACATAGAGATTATAAAACCGGGTTACGCGGTCGAATATGATTTCGTCCCTCCGACACAACTCAAACACTCACTGGAAACAAAAGCGATTGAGGGTTTATTTCTGGCAGGACAGATAAACGGAACCTCGGGTTACGAAGAAGCGGCGGCTCAGGGAATAATCGCGGGAATAAACGCAACTCTAAAAATAGAAAAAAGAAAATACTTAACCCTGAGAAGGGATGAAGCTTATATCGGTGTTCTTATCGACGATTTAGTTATAAAAGGCACGGAAGAACCTTACCGGATTTTTACGTCAAGGGCTGAACATCGTTTATTATTAAGACAGGATAACGCCGATCTCAGACTCGCCAGGTACGGTTATGAACTGGGGCTTCTGAGCAAAGGAAGATATGAACAGGTCGAAGAAAAAAGAAGAAAAATCGAAAAAACGGAAGAAAAACTTAAAAAAACAATTATAACACCTAAAGATGTCCCGGCTATAAAAAAACCGGTAAGCGCGTTCAGCCTGGCGAAAAGAGCAGATTTCAAAATAGATGACATAGAAAAGATAACAGGAATAAAAATAAACGACAACATTAAAAATACCGTTACGATAAATATCCGTTACGACGGATACACAGAGCGAGCGGCAAGAAAAACAAAAGAACTAAAGAAAATGGAAAATGTTCGTATACCTCCGAATATTAATTATACTGAAATACAGGGAATATGCACTGAAAGTATTGAAAAGTTAAATATCATTAAACCTGAAACTTTCGGTCAGGCATCCAGAGTATCGGGCGTCAAGCCCACCGACATGCAAGCACTTATGTCTTACATATCCAGAATCAAGGATACTCGAAATTCCCTCAAAAAGACTGAAAAAAAGAAATAAGAAAATAAATGATAATTGTAACCGGGATATTCTTTTTTCTTCTTGGCGCCGCAATGGGAAGTTTTTTTAACGTAATTATATATCGCTTACCTAAAAGTATCTCTATAGTAACGCCTCCTTCTCACTGCCCGGGCTGCGGGGAAAAAATACAATGGAAGGACAATATTCCAATTTTAAGCTATATTATTTTAAACGGAAAGTGCAGAAATTGCGATTTTCAAATTCCAATTAAATACCTGATAGTGGAAACAATAAGCGCTTTTCTTTTTCTTTTTTCTTATCTCCGCTTCGGTGTATCTCTCGAGCTCTTTACTTTTCTTGCTTTTGTATCACTTCTTATCCCCATATCTTTTATAGACCTTCAAACAACACTGATTCCGGATTCTCTTTCCATATCGGGAATTTTTCTGGGACTCGCTTTTTCAGTATTTCGAGGATTAGCTCTGATATCTCTTATCGGAGCAATAACCGGAGCTCTTTTAATATTTATCATAATAATATCAGGCAAAAGAATTTACAAACAGGCTGTGATGGGCTATGGCGATATTAAACTCGCCGCTATGATAGGGGCCTTTGTGGGATGGGCGGGAATTTTACTTACCGTAATGATAGGTTCTTTTCTGGGAGCAGTTTATGGCTTGATTCAAATAAAAAGAGGTAAGCTCACAATGAAATCACAAATACCGTTCGGTCCTTACCTGGCAATTGGCGGCATTATTTCGTTTCTATACGGTAAATGGATAATACTAAATTTATTCCTGCCTTAACAAAAATTTTCTTCGGTCTTATATATAAAGATTCAAAAGGACTCGTATTCGCATTGAACAAAATTTCTAAAGTTGGAAAAATTGATATTCAAAGTATAGAAATACCTTTTAATTTTACCGATTACTATAAAGAGGAAATGGGCACATCTTTAAAAAGAAAATGGGTCTCGATCGAAAAGACAATACCGGAAAACGAACTGGCAGATTTAAAACATAAAGCAATAAGCTGGGAAAAAGAACTTACATTTCAAGGTAAAAGAACAGTAAATTGCGACCCTGGAGGAATATGCGACAACAGAGTTGTCCTTGTAACAACAAAAAACTTTTCCCACAGAATTTACCTGGGAAAAGGAATATTCGGTGAAGTAACATTGATTTACATAGGAGATAGATTCCAGCCCCAAAAATGGACTTATCCCGATTATAAAAGTGATATCTTTCAGGATTTCGCGAAAAAGTGTAAGAAAAAATTTTTGGAAACAAAAAACTGATTCAACCACTAAAGACACCAAATACACTAAACCCCACTCTCCCCCTTTAATTGGTACATAAAAAATTCGTTACATAGAAAAACCAAATAGGAAACAAAAAAATTGAGGGTTGTTTTCTTAGTTTTGTCTTTCAATCAATTATTTGTTTTCGTTTATTTAGTGTGTTTCGTGGTTAAAATGCCATCCCTTGACAAATTTTGTCAAAAAATTAAATTCAACCCATGAAAAGATTAATTTTTGTTCCAATCTTATTCGTACTGCTTATTTTATTCAGCTGCATTCCTTCTATACAGGTTACCTCAGAGGAAAATATAAATAGAGTCTACGAAGATGCAATGAAAGCCTACACCGAACAGAATTACAAAGAAGCGAATAAGTTATTTTTATTTGTTGCGAAAAATAGCGAAATTACAAAACTAAAAGCCAACTCGTTTTTTTATCTCGGCGAGATAAATAAAGGAACCGCAAATTACGGAAAAGCACTTATGAGTTATGCCGCAGCCAGTCACTACGGATTAAAAACAGAAAAAAGCATAAAAGAATTGGCTGCGCTTGCCGACTTAAATTCTCTGGAACAGTCCATTTCCTATGCGTCGGAAGATCTTAAGCCTTTTTTACTATACACGCTCGCCAGAAAATTTCAGAGCACAGGCAAAGAAAAAGAAAGTCAAAAAATTTTCTCGGAAATCGAAAAAAATTATCCAAAAAGCGAATATGCGAGAAAAGCAAAATATATGTCCCGACATAAAGGCACAGCCAGAGTGGGCGTACTTCTACCTTTCACCGGGGTTTACAGCCAGGCAGCAGAATCTGTAAAAAAGGGCATAGAGATAGGCTCGAGAGACAAATTCATTCCTTTATACATTGACACAAAAGAAAATCCGGTCACAAGTTATAAAGAAGCCGTAGATCTCATAAAGGAACAAAGAGTTACCGGTATTATAGGACCTCTTTTTTCTCGAAATTGTTTCGCTGTTGCCTGTATTTGTGATTACATAGGAATACCGTTTATTTCTCCGACAGCTACAAAGGAATTTATAGATTCGGTAGGAAATCAATGTTATATAATAAACAGAACGATAGAACAGCAGGCGAAAGCAATCGCCAACTACGCTGTCATCAGACTCGGGCTTAAAACTTTCTCTATTTTTTATCCCTATTCGGACTACGGAGAAACATCTGAAAAATTCTTCTCTGAAAAAGTGCTGGAATCAGGAGGAATAATAGTAAACTCAATTTCTTACAAAGAGGGGAAAAAAGATTTTCAGGATGAGTTAAATAAAATAAAAGGCAGCAATCCTGATGCGGTATATGTTCCCGCCGCAACGCAAGACGTGCCCGCCATTGCCAGTCAAATAAAATATCTGGGCATAAAATCCCAGATTCTTGGAGCGGATGGATGGAAATCGAAAGAAATATTCAGACAACAGGTCAGCGCATCCGCCTTAGAAGGGATATTAATATCCGAAAGTCCCTTCAATCCGACTGATGAGTTTTCGGAAGAATTTAATTATATTTTTAGAAAAGAACCGGATAGATATGCCTGTCTCGGATATGACGCAGCCACTTTAATGGGAGAACTTCTGGAAAACCCGGATAATAAAGAGAGATTGAGGAACATTAAATTAACAGCAGGGTCTATTGGCTCTAAAAGCTCATACGAAAACGTGCACATTTATATGATAACTAAAGGCGATTTTAAACAGATAAAATAGGAGGCACTATGAAAAGAAAAAACAACGAAAAACTTTACTGGGAAAAAACCAATTCTATTATTTTCGCATGCGGGATACTATCGATCATAATAGGCTATATATTCCTTGCACGGGAATCTCTTACTTTGGCTCCTATACTCTTAGTATTGGGATACGCAGTATTAATTCCAATTTCCCTCGTTTACAAAGGCTGGATAAAAAAAGGGAAAAATAGCGAGAAGTAAAAATCCGGGTTTTAGGTCCTATATTTTAGGTTTCAGTTAAAGTAAAAAAATTTATTTAACCACTAAATACACAAAAAACACGAAACCCCACCACACTTCTTAAATTTGTATTATTAACTATAAACACACGAAATTCTTTGCCACTTCATATTCCATTTAGTCATTAATTATTGCTTTATAAAAAAACTAATACATTTTGAAAAACTACAATAAAAATTTAGTTTATTTCGTTTGTTTAGTGGTTTAAAAATATTTTTTTTGTGTTTTATTCTTCTTCCGAAAACACAATCGCCTGGAATTTCCAGAGTTCGGAAGACTTCCATACATCAACGGGCAAACCCGCTTTATAACATAAATGTTCAAGAAATGTCGCTTTATCCCATCCCTGTTCAACAGGAACCTGAGGAAGTAGTAAACCACTCATATATCCTCTTTTTATCATCAAACCATCTCTTCCGACTTTTATCTCATTCACATTATCGACCTTTTGCATGGGAGTGAGAACGGATATCTCAATCACGAGATCATTTATTTCGGAAGGCGTAACGGGAGGAAATCTATAGTCCTGTGTCGCCGCGGCTATTGCCATATCCCTGACTATAAGAAACAGCGGTTTATCTCCTATAATATGGCCGATACATCCTCTTAGATTTTCCTCTTTTTTCAGGGTAACAAAAGCTCCGCAGTTTTTTTTCAAGGTTTCATCTTCGATTTTAAACTCCGTAATTTTTTTATTGTTCACATACTCATTTATGGTTTTTCTGGCTATTTCTAACAATTTTTCCTTTTCCGCATCTGTTAAACTAAACTTAAACTGCGATTCCGAATTTTTACCTTCAAACTCATTTATAGTATTTCCCGTAAATATCCAGGCTCCATAGCCAACTATATACCCGCTCTTTTCTCCCGTAACATCACCGGAGGTAGTCTTATTTAAAAGGCTTACATCTTTTAATCGCATTTTTTCCATAACTCGCAACAAAACAGAAATCGCCGAACATCCGCATGCCGCGCATGCTCCCGATTCTCTCATTTCTCTATCATACCTTAACAATCCTTCATAATCAAGATTTTTTATATAGTTATCCACTTTATCCGTAACATTTTTCGCTTTATTGTAATCATACCCGTGATATAAATCCGACGAAACCACAATTAACCAGTCATTTCTATCTTTCAATTCTTCGTAAAGGGCATCGGCAAAAACAGAAAGTTCGGAAAATTTATCGGTATTAAAAACGATCGGAACTATTTTAAAATCTTTAAGAACTTTCTGCAAAAAAGGAAGTTGAACTTCAAGAGAATGTTCCTTCGAATGTGCTTCAGGTTCATTTTCTATAAGATCACTGTAAGATTCTAATTTTTTAGCTAAATCCTCATCTATACTCATTTTCCCGAGAGGCGTCTCCCATTTGCCTTCATCGTAAACAGAAAAACCTTTAACATAGTAACGATGGGAAGGTCCCAAAAGTATAACAAGTTTTTTAATTTCATCTTTTAAAGCCTCAAAGGCAAAAGCTGCTGTCTGACCGCTGTAAACATACCCCGCGTGTGGTGAAATAAGCCCGTAAATTTCGCCTTCTACTTTAACATCGGCATTATTTAAAAACTGATCTATCATAGATGAAAGATCCGAAGAATCCGCAAGATAGAAAGATCCGGCAACAAATGGTTTTCTTACCATCTCTGACCTCCCTTTACAATTCAAAGAAAAAAATAAAAAAATTACACAAAAGATTAACCTGCACATTATAGATTTCCAATTAAACGGAGAGGCAGGGATTTGAACCCTGGAAGGAGCTTTTGACCCCTTAACCGATTAGCAATCGGTTGCCTTCGACCACTCGGCCACCTCTCCTCCGGAGGGTGAGGGACTCGAACCCCCAAGGGTGTAAACCCGCCGGATTTCAAATCCGGTGCCTTACCATTAGACTAACCCTCCCTTTAAGGCAATATTAGCAACCATGTAACAAAAGTCAAGAGGAGCTACCCTAAAGTTCTATTCAAGAATATTAACCACAAAGAACACAAAGAACACAAAGCCACACCACACACCCCATTTATTTTATTTGTTCAAAATCCAACCCCAATACCCCGAATATTTAGACAGGATTAACAAGATTTACATGATTTTTTAAAATAAAAAAAAATAAAATCTCTGTGCTCTTTGTGAGCTTTGTGGTTCAAATCTTTTGCAAAAAAAACAAAAAGTTGACCGCCAGTACTACAAAGTCACTGCCCCCAACAACCCTAATTAATTGTTCTTTTAAACCCATCTCAACCACCGAGAAATTTATAGAAAATTATATATAATTAAATTATAAAATATTTGTGCTATTTGCCTGCTTCGTTGTTTCTCTTTTTGGAAAGAGTTTAGTATTCTTAATTAAAAAATTATTTTTTCCTTTGTGATCTTAGTGTCCTTTGTGGTTTAAATCTTTTGGTTGGGTAGGGTGGTTAACGGCTGTGGAATTCCACCACATCTCCTTCCTCTAAAATTTCTTCGGGTCCAACCTGCCTTGGGTTGTTATCCCTTCTCCACAGTCTCGTAAATTTCATTTTATCGGCAAAATCTTTGTGAATGTGATAAGCCGCATCCAATACGGTCGCGCCTTTCCTCAAAACAACAGGTTCGGTAAAGTCCGCATCTTTCCCCGGAGGTTTGGTATAGATTCTTATCTGGTTAAGCGAATCATAAATCTTCTTTTTCATAACCTCTATGTCTGAGTTCAAGTTAAAACCAACAAAATCGAGCCTATTACCGTATTTCTTAATCAACGGTTCAAGGGATTCACGAATTGCTTTCGATACTATTATAAAACCCTTTTTTTTCATTAGTTCGTCACCCTGGTAATAATCCTTCGACTCCAGAAATATCGAACCTCCTTCCAATCTATTTAAAAGCGACTCAAGTTCCTTTATGAGATTATCCTTCTTGCCGTCTATCATACCAATAAGAATATCGCTGCTTCTACCAAGAGCAAAGAGCCAGGGAGGACGAAAGTTTTCATACAGAGGGGGTGTATCGACCAACTGAATCTGCACATTCTCAAATTCAATCATTCCCACATCCGGTTTCTGAGTTGTAAACGGATAATTCGCGATATCAGGAGTGGCATTTGTAAGTTTACCGAGCAATGTTGATTTTCCCGAATTCGGAGCCCCCATAAGTACAACCTGGGCAATCCCCACCTTGGGGACATAATTCATGTCGAGACGCTTAGCCTGTGGTTTCTTTTTTGCTTCTTTTTTAAGCTTGGCTATCTTACTGTTCAATTCCGCCCGGAGACCATCGGTGCCTTTGTGCTTGGGCATAACAGCGAGCATTTCTCTTAATATCGAAATTTTCTCTTCCGGGGTATCGGCGAACTTAAGCCGTCCTTCTATCTTATGATATATTTGAGGTAAATTCGCTGGCATACCTTACAAATTAACCAATTAACCAAACAACTAATTTACCACTCAACCGGCCTAATCCAAACAGCCATGTCGTCTTCACTTTTTAAATAAATGTCCTGTAAAATAAGCTGCCCGTGTAATAACTCTATTTCCTTTTCAGACGAGAATTCGCCGGTTCGTGTATCATAAAATTTCATTAAGTATAAAGAATATACTATCTCAGGAATATTGAGAACAAGGTCTTTTTTTTCTTCTTCATTCGGATTCCTCAACCAGAGAAAAATTTCTTCTCCTGATTTAAGTCCCATAATTTCCATGTCTCCGTCTACACTTTCAACTGCGATTTCTTCAAGAACCTCATCATCGCTTTTAAGCATCAATGAGACGAAACCGGCTGCTGCTTTAAAATGAAAATAATGTCCCCTGTAATAATGCCATTCCCACCACCAGCTAAGAGGTAAAACCGGCGTTGGAGAAAATATTCCGCGCCATAAACCATTGTGCATTTCGAGTCCATAAACTCCGCCCGGAAAATCCTTACCGGGTCCTTTCCACCCTGCGGCGAATTCGCCTATAATACAGGGTTTATCGAATTCTTTGAGATATTTTTTTATACTCTTTTTAATCTCTTTAAGATTACCTTGAGGACCATACAGATGCTGTCCGGAAAAATCGATGTTTTCAATTCTCCACAAATCCGGCATTTCTCGATGACTTATACTGGTGGAAACAAGGTGCTTATAGGGATCAATTTTCTTTAAGTAGTTTGCCATTTCTTTATGCCAGCTAACAATTATAGTCTCGGGAATGTTCTGATCTCCCGTAACGTTGTCGATTTCATTCCATAATTCCCAGCAGGCAAGGTTAGTGGAGTATCCCCACCTTGCAACCAGATAACGCAGTTTGTTCTTGTATATCCTCTTTGCATCAGCACTGGTGAAAAAATCAACAGGATTTTCACAGGGGCCTCCATTCGCCGAATTATATGGATTTGTCCTCCATTCAGCATCGGATCCCCAGCTATCTACCTCCGATTTAAAGATCCCATGATAATCGAGTGTCAACATCAGATAAAGACCTTTTTCTCTACACATGTCAAGAATTTCGTCCAATCTTTCCGCGGTTTTTTTATAATATTTGCCAAGACCCGGAGCATCGAGGATATTTTCCTCCTCTCCGGCTTCTATTTCCGCGTTTCCGGGATATAATAAACCTTTAAGGTTTTCTGAAAATTCGAACCGAAGATAGTTCGTGCCTTCGGGAAGATTATCTATATAAACAACATATATTCGGTGCCAATCTTCAGTAACGCTCCAACTTTCTCCGAATTCAATATCGACTGTAGTGTAATCGTAATTATCGGGAGAAGAATAACATTTTACCTTGTCCTCAGACAGATTCCCCTTGTAAAAAACTTTTAATTTAAACCTTCTTATATCTTTAAGGTTATAAACAATCGCTTGCTTTTCATTTGACTCAATCGCAATCCGGGTTGTATCGTCCTCAGTATAGAGGGATTCCCCAAAATCTATTTTCAAACCCTGTGTGTGTGAAAAAACCTTATCCCAGTTCTCGAATTCGTCGATAATCGTCCCGTCATAACTCAAGATAACTCTTGTCCACTCCAGGGGAAGATTCCAGGGACACATCCAGGTCCTGAAGAAATTGGCATTATTTGTTTCCAGAGCGTCGAGATAATCTTCATACGGATGCTTCCACTCAGATTGCAATTCCCAGCCGATATTCAGACCGACTCCCCGGAAACGCTTTCCCGAATCAAAAACAAATGTGTAAAAAGATTTATCATTTACCCGCAGAAATCCATTATTATCCGATTCTTTAACAGAGACATAAAACTCTTCGGACTTAATTGTATCTTCCTGACTTACCGCGCGTATATGGAAAGAGTGTGTTCCGGCCTGCATAGCCGTGAACCTCGCCTCCCAGTTTGATTTATAAGGCATATCATTTTTAAAAAAGCAGGGTAAGGTTATTATACTACCATTCGGAGTTCTTATAATGGCATCAATTTTTATCTCTTCAGGGTCGTAAGGATTTTCAAATTTTTCATTTAAACCGATGTCTATATAAAACGTTCCGAATTTCTCCATACTCTTAGCTGTCGGTTTTACCGAAATTCCCGAGGATCCTCTCCGTCCGCAGGAAACGAGCAAAACCAACAATACTAACACAAAAGAACTTAACCTGTATCTATACATAAATCCCTCCAATAGGGGTATTTTTTTCAAGTTTACTATTTTTATTTATATTTAATGTTTTCCTCTAAATTATACATTTAACCTTCCATGTCAAGCATCACCTCAAAGTAAGCCGATAAAGACATAATTTTCTTCAAATAAGGGATATTAATAACGCTCTAATTTACTTTTGAAACTTAAGACGCGTTCACATACTCATTCCTTTTTTGACATTGCTTCCCAGTCAACTTTACCCGTAAACTGCATGACAACAAATAAAGTAACAATACACAGAATTGTTATTGCCAGGCCTGTAAAACCCTCAAAGAAGAATGTGTATGAAAACAAAACCAGATATACAAACTGAGCAATCGCAACCTCCACAAAAGCGAATCTATTACTGACGACCAATCTCATGTAAGTTACGACAAGACTTATAGAGACAGCGGAACTAATCAAAAACGCCGCGTGAATGGAGATATGATCGACTAAATATGCTAATAGCAAATGAAAACCAAAGAATGCCGCTCCGATAAAGAAATAATTCATGGGATGGATTTTTATACCCCTTAGTGTCGTAAAAATAAAAAGCAGGAAAAAGAATAAAAATAAAGAAACGGGAGCGGAAAAAGTTACCTGACTTACCCACGGTCCGGGATTAAGCTTTTGGGGTAAATCCATACCTATTTTTACACCCGTCAGCAAATTAGAATACTTCCATTTTAGTTCCCAGCCTTTCTCTGTTTTTAATTCTTCCGTAGGAGAAATACTGTTTTGAGGAAAATCTATTTTATCAAAATCGGTATTCATTGTAAGAATAAAATCTTTAACCTGGGTCACATTCTGTCCAAAATCATACCACCACTGATCCAATCCCTGTGAATTATATGAGATTTCTATTGTTTCTGTTTCCCCGGGGGAAAGCCTTACCGGATACACCACGCTTCCCGAAGATATGTCTATTTTTTCTATTTCTTTTTCGTTTACCAAAAGTTTGAAATCATCATAAACCGCTCCCGCGGCGGGAAAATCGAAATTAAAATAAATATAACGGGCTTTATAAGTATCATTAATAATTTCGTACCAACCGGAAAAACCCACGGCATAAGTGGAATACCAGAGCAATCCTTTTCTGCGATGATTTAATGATAACGAAACGTCGATTTCACTGGCTTTTAGAGGTAGAGAATGACTCACCCAATAAGTGTCATATTCTTCTATCTTTTTGCCGTCTTCCACGCGTTCTATCTTTTTCTTTTCCTCCGTCTGGTAATATATGTAAGGCGCTTTCTGCACCTGCATAGTACCCCACAGTTGTCCTACCATTCCTTTAAGCTTAAAATCCTGCGTGTGCGTCCTTTTTAGAATTGTAGCTCCAAGAATAAACCAGGCTGCCGTTATTAAAACATAAATAAGAAAAATAAAAGGAAGTTTTTTCATAATTTTACCCTCCGAGTAGATTAAAGTTAAAAGTAAAAATCCTTAACAGAAGAAACATATCCACTAAATTTCTCCAGTAATATGCAATACAATATAGGGTACGAAATTAAAGAAAAGTATGCATATCTCGTAAAATATCATACCCGAAAAAACAATTGTTTTGCACTGTTCCTCACTTATGCCATACCATTTTCTGAAAATTCGATACATGAAATTGCCGGCTAAAGTAAATGCAAGTAAACTTATGACTAACAACCCCAGATTAATTACCGCACTCCATGGAAAAAATTTTAATAAAGGATCCATCAAATACCTCCTTTATAATATATATGGTACACTATTTTGAGCGTTATGTCAAGATTTAACCCCCACCCACACAACCACAAATTTAACCACAAGATTACACCCTGGTACAGTCGTTCTTCCCTACAGGGCAAGCAGATTGTCACAAGATTTTTCACCGCAAAGACGCCCTTTATGGAATAGAAAAGTTATTATTCCATAGGGCAGGCAAAGGTCGCAGAGAAACAACTAAAAATTTTATCGTTTTTAAAAACACCCGTCCCCACTCAAAGAGAAATAACAAATAGCGCCCCGATACAGTCATTCTTCCCTAAGGGGCAGGCAAATTACACGAATTTTTTTTGTTACTAAATCCCAATTCCCAAATCCCAGATCCTAAGATATAACCACGGCTATACACTGATTTTCTAATTCTATTAACACTTAACCAGGTGCTTTACATAAG
>CAZSEX010000022.1:0-31281 GCA_964606065.1 uncultured bacterium
AGTAATTTAAAGTGTGAATTAAAACCCTGACAACTATTCAATTATCAATCAATAATATGGATAAAAAGAATAAACTACAAAGTCATTTGTAGTTTATTTTTAGATACTAAGACAGGAAGGAAAAAACAAATTTTTGTTGTTTTGACTTCCACTCACTAAACCAGTTGTTTTTACACCGTTAAAACTAAATTTTTTCTTTAAATTTCATATTAAACCAATTATATGTATCCCGCAGGCCATCTTTAGGATTTTTTTTAGGAAACCATTCAAGTTCTTTTTTTGCTTTTTGGCAGTTAAGATAAATTTCGGAAATTTCTCCGTCTCGAGCTTCTGCAAGTTCCGGCTCGATATTTTTTCCGGAAATATCTTTTAACATTAAAAAAAGTTCTTTTACCGTAGTCGGAGTTCCTGTTCCTATATTGTATATACACCCGTCTCCCCTATTCATAGAAAGAATATTTGCCTCGACTATATCCGAAACGTAAATATAATCTCTAACCATAGTTCCGTGACCATACAATATAGGCTTTTCCCCTTTTATTAATTGGCTGCAAAATATTGCAACAACACCCGCCTCGCCATAAGGATCCTGTCTCGGGCCATAAACATTGCCATACCTTAAAGAGGTAAAAGGCACATTTTTCCACTCTGAATATACTCTGAAGTAATGCTCGCAGGTTAACTTTGCCACGCCGTACGGAGATAAAGGTCCGGGTAATAATTCCTCGTCCGCGTACTTTGCTTCTCCGTAAATAGCCCCACCTGTGGAAGAAAATATAATTTTTTTTATTTTCGCCTGCGCTACAGCTTCCAGCAAGTTTAACGTTCCTCTAATATTTATTCCTTCATCCCATATTGGGTCCGATAAAGATTTTCTTACGTCTATTTGAGCCGCAAGATGAAAAATATATGAGGGAGAGTACTTTTTAACAACAAGATCCAGATCGTCATCGCATATATCTTTTTTGAAAAATTCGGCACTTTTATTTAAGTTATTTTCAGAACCTGTCGAAAGATTATCAATCACCATAACATCATAACCCATAGAAATCAATCTATCCACAAGATGTGAGCCGATGAATCCGGCTCCACCAGTAACTATTACTTTATCACGCATTTTTGCTAGCCTCCGAACGTAAATAATCTCTTATAAAAATATCTATAGATCCATCGAGTACTTTCTTTGCGTCTCCTACTTCCGTTTCTGTTCTATGGTCTTTAACTTTTTGATAAGGATGAAGTATATAAGACCGTATCTGATGTCCCCATTCTATATCCTTTTTACTTTTTTCTCTTTTTTCTTTTTCCTTTTCTTTTTCTTTTATGCGCATATCGTATAATTTCGCTTTCAAAATTTTTTCCGCGATAACTCTGTTCTGCATCTGAGAACGCTCACTCTGGGAAGTTACAACAATATTGGTCGGTCTATGAATTAAACGAACAGCCGTATTAGATTTATTGACATGCTGACCACCGGGACCAGAAGCCTTGAAGGTTTCAAGTTCTATATCTTCACTTTTGATTTCTATATCTATATCATTACCCACAAGAGGATATACAAAAACAGAAGCAAACGAAGTATGTCTTCTTGCCCCGGAATCGAAAGGCGAAATACGAACCAGCCGGTGAATGCCGCCTTCAGCTTTAAGATATCCATACGCGTAATCACCTTTTACCTCGAGCGTAACATCTTTAATACCCGCTTCATCACCTTTCTGGTAATCTATAACTTTATAGCTGTAACCTTTATTTTCTATCCATCTTATATACATACGAAATAACATCGAAACCCAATCGCAGGATTCGGTGCCGCCGGCACCAGGATGAATTGATAATACCGCATCTTTTTTATCGTTTTCACCTGAAAGAACAACTCTTAATTCAAAATCCTCTAATTCATCTCTTATTTTGTTTTCTTCTCTTTCTATAAGCTCTGCGTTTTCTCCCAAACTTTCGAGCTCGGAAAGATACTCGATATTTTCTTTATATCTTTCCCACTCTTTTAAAAGTAATTCTATTTCCTGAATTTCTCTTAAGGTTTTCCTTGCTTTGTCTGTATCGTCCCAGAAAACCGTTCCTCTACTTTCTTTTTGCAATTTAACCAATAAATTTCGTTTTTTATCGACTTCAAATATACCTCCCGAGTTTAGCTATCCAATCCCGCAATTTACCAACTGACATCTTTTCCCTCCAAATATCTTTCCACTAATTCAACCTCTTCCTTTCTATCCGAAATCTTTCCAATCCACTTTCCTTCTATAATTCGTTTCATTAACCATCCTATATCGGGACTCTCTTCGACTCCCATTCTTTTCATATCTTCTCCGTTCAATTCAGGCTGGAGTTTTTCTCTGTTATCGAAAAAATTTTCTATTATTATAGAATTTTTAGGATACCTGGCGAATAAATACAACAAAGAATAATCTTCGAGCTTAAATAGCTTATGTACGACTTCTATATTCCGAAGGACTTTATTGTTCACCTCTCTCACATACTTTATTTGTCGGATAAAACTCTTTTCAAAGTTATAATTCCGGAGTGATTTCTTTTCAAGAAGCGCCATTATTAAAGTATCCACAGGGTCTACATCAAATTGAATCGACCCCACATCGATTCTTTCCAGAAAACTCTGACCGGGGTACGAAAAACCCAAAACCCTTAAAACACCATATTTTCTTAAATAGTTTAGAACATCCGAACCATCTTTTAAACATAATTTAATTTCCTTCCACAACCTTTTCTGTGACAATGCTTTAAGATATTTTAAATCTCTGGAAAGTAACTTTTTTGTGTTTTCTTCTATTTGAAAAGAGAGTTCTATAGAAAATCTTATAGCTCTGAAAATTCTGGTAGGATCTTCTTTAAAACTGTCAGGATGCAAAATTCTTATTAGCCTTTTTTGACAATCTCCAAGACCGTTAAAAGGATCATATATGTTTCCAAAACTCTCGGGATTTAAATCGACTGCAATGGCATTCACAGTAAAATCTCTTCTTTTAAGATCAATCAGAAAGTCTTTAGTTCTTCGTATTCGGGGAAGTCCAACTTTATTTTTGGGATATACTTCACTGCGAGCGGAAACAAAATCAATCTTAGCCGAGTTATTCCATTTAACTGTAGCATTGGGAAACCGGCGTCGATAAATTAACTCTCCTTTAACTCTTTTGCTGAAGACCTTTGCCAGTTTTACAGCATTACCCACACATACAACATCAACATCCTGAAATGATCTTCCAAGCAATATATCACGTACGGGACCACCCACAAGATAAACAGAAAATCCCAAATTTTTAGCAATCTTTCCGATTTCTTCAAAAACACTTCTTAATTCTGGTTGAAAATTAATTCGTCTCATCTATGATAACTTCTGTTATTTTTTCAGACAAAATCCCATCCGCTTCTCCAAGGAAATTAACTATTATCCTGTGATCAAAGACAGAGTGAGCTATTTTTTTAACATCCTCCAGGGAAGGTGTAGGTCTACCATATAGAAAAGCTCTTGCCTTTGCGCCTAATAACAGATACTGTCCTCCTCTCGGACTCACTCCCCACTCAACATATTTTTTAACGAGTTCAATTTTACTCGACTCTGGCCTTGAATTTCTAAGAAGTTTTCCGATAAAATTTACAACTTTCTGACTCGCAGGTATCGATTGAGTTTCATTTTGAATTTTTATCAATTCTTTTGCGCTGGTCGCGGCTTTGATATCCGAAGAAAAACTTCTCGGAGGACTCGCAATAATCTTTTCTTCTTCCTTTTCTTCAGGATAACCTATTTTTAAAGACAACATAAAACGATCGAGTTGAGCTTCAGGAAGAGGATATGTTCCTTCCTGCTCTATTGGATTTTGTGTAGCTATAACAAAAAAAGGAGATTTAATAGGATAAACTTTTTTTCCATAAGTGACTTTTTTTTCTTGCATTGCTTCAAGCAACGCGGACTGAGTTCGAGGAGGAGCCCTGTTTATTTCATCGGCTAAAACAAAATTGGCGAATACAGGTCCTTTTACAAAATCAAAAAATCTACCCCCGCCTTTATTTTCCTGTATAATTTCGGTTCCCGTTATATCGGTAGGCATTAAATCAGGAGTAAACTGTATTCGGGAAAAAGTTAAACCAAGAGCTCCGGATAATGCACTTGCCAACAAAGTCTTAGCGAGTCCGGGCACACCGACAATCAAACAATGCCCTTCAGAAAGAACCGAAATCAACAGTAATTCCAATATTTCATCCTGTCCTATTATGGTTTTGTGAACTCTATCGGTTATCTTTTTTTCAAAATTTTCCATTTATTTTTCCTTTTCAAATGTATTGAGAATTACATCCACTTCTTCTAAAAAAGGCCATTTCTTTTTTCCGGGTGCAAACACATGTCCATCAAGGAAATACCATATCCCATTTTTTTGAAAAAAGTAGCTTACAAAAGGTCCGCCCATTGGACCGCCTTTTATTTTGTCGTTTCTCCACACTCCTTTAATTCTAATTGCTTTTGTATCTTTGAATTCCACAGTATCAAGCGAAGTTAACTTAATAAGTTGAGTTCCTCCATTCTCGGAAACCAAAGGAATATTATCAACAAAAACCTCATCGCCGTTAAAGTGTTTTGAAAAAAGGCTGTCACGAAATCGAATCGGATTTTTTATAGGTTCAAAACTGTATAAAAGAGTAATCAATCTATCCGGATTTTTTCTCACATACGTCATGAAACCATCCTCACTTTTAGATAATCTATAACCCAGAGGTATTTTAAAGGATGCCCCCAGAAGTTCTTCCATTTTTTTTGTTTCTTTTTCCTGATAACCGCTCATATAAACCATTTTTGTAAATCTTTCTTTTTCTTCTTTTCTTAAAACTTGATAAACGGTTTCCGCTGAACGGTCGAGTGTTTCTTGAGTTTCTTCAGTGTTTTCACCGGTTATTATTATTGCAGTTTGAAGACGAACCCAGAGATTATTTTCCATAAAAAGCCTTTCGCCTTTCTTAAGCTCTTCTTTTGCTTTTTCTCCCAGCAATTTGTTTATATGTGTCTCATTGATATTACCAACAATAATTACATTTCTCCAGAGTTTATAACGATCAAATTCGGACAATCCTACTCGTTTTACGTTAAAAACCTTTTCTTCCGTCGGATAATACTCGACCTTTTCAAAAACATCAATAAATGAATCCACTTCGAATTCATCAGGAGAGATAAGGACTACTTCATCTCTGCCGCCAATCGAGTGAGGTAATGAAACTCTTTTACAACCACCGAATTTAATAACCAGCACCAAGAGAATCAAGCAATATTTCAGCTTTTTTATCATTTGGGTTCACCTCCAACCACTTTTTTAACAGATAGATAGACATCTCGATATTTTCTTTGTAATCATAATTGTACATAAAAACGCTGCTGTACATTCTGGGGTTACCAATCAATTCCTCAACCAAAAAATGTTTTTTCTTTTTTTCTCCTGTTTCCGTGTATAACTCCAATAACCCTATATAACCATTTACATCTTTTCTCTCATCCCCGGAACCCAAAATCTTTTTAAATTCACTCTCCACTTTCTGCGCAAGACTTTCCTTCTCTTTTTTCGTAAGATCTTCAGCCAAAGCCAATTTATCTAACAATATCTGTCCCTTTATAAAATGTTGCTCTGGAAAGTTTACTTTAGTAAGAATACTCTCCGTAAACTCTACTAAGTTTTCAATTTCTGTTAAAACAAAATAGATTATTCTCAACTCGTTAAAAAGAGGAATAATGAAAGAAGAATCATCCGAAATGCTCATTGCTTTTTTAAACAATTCGGCAGCTTTTTTAAGTTTTTCCTTTTCTTCCTCCTTTAAATTTCCCCTATACCCTATTAAATCTTTATGTTTTTTAGATGGGATTACTTCTTCCATTAGCTTTAAACCAAACTGATGAAGGATGGAAATATAGTTACGTATTACTCTTTCGGCAGCCGGTGCTTTATAAACATCTGGATCGCTAACTGAATCGAATTTTAGCTCATTTTCAAACAAATAGAGAAAACGAGAAATATCCATCATGTTTATACCTTTCTTTCCGACCAATCTATATATCAAACCTTCCAATAACAAATGATCCTGCAGCCAGTTCTTGTTACCCGGAGATACGGTAGTGGAGAAGTATATATTTATCGAAGGATTAAAATCATTTTCCATGTATTTTTCGGCAAAAGAATCCAAGGGCATTGTAAGTGCGCTTAATTCAGGTTTTATACCCTGGGAACAGAGAATAATAAGACGAGTAGCGATTTCTTTGCGCATTATAAACTTACCTCTATCGGTTCTTATATAATGCAAATTATCAATAATCCAGTCTTCGAATTCCTGTTCTATTCCTTTATTCATTTTTTCTCTATTATATACGCTTTCAAAATATGTCCCCCTGAAAGGTGTATCAAAATCCATTGGTATACCATCTTCTTTCATCTGCCTGACATACCATTCAGTATTCATGAGAGCAAAACATGCCACCCTCACTCCCTTCTTATTCTCTGAATTGAACTTTTTGAATCCCTTCACCTCTTGAAGAAACCACAGCGGAAATGTGTCATTATCACCATTAGTGAATAGAATAGAATTTTCTTCAGGACAGGAAAGAAGATTATGGGCGTAATTATGAGCGATCCAGTTACCTCGTCTGTTAGCATGACTTTTTATGTTTGAAACCAGAGGAATAAAACCGAGAACAAAGCTAAGAGCTACAACGCTATAACCCGGGATAGTCTTTTTTCTCTTTAATTGTTCATAGAACCAGTATAAAGCAATAGCCACATAAAACATAAAAAGGGGGAAACCGACAATCCAGAAATAATCTCTTTCTCTGGGTTCCCGGGGTTGATGAGCCGGATTTGGGTCCGAGGGAGAAAATTCATGATTTAAATATACCACAAGACCCGCGGTAACCAGTATATATAGAACAAAAATAAGATAAAAAGACTTCCTGTCTTCTTTAAAATGTACAAACATACCCCATAACCCGATCAAAACATACATCCATGTCCCGAATATAGAAATGCTTTCCAGTAGAGCGTTTGTATTTTCTCTCGGATACGGGAAAAATTGCCATGAAAAGTACTTGAAAAAAACTTTAAATTGTTCGAATAGGGCACGAATTGCACCGTAACCCGTTTCCAAGGCAGTATGTCTTACGAATATATTATCGCTTCCGTATTGTTTCCTGGATATTACATCCCATAATTTTGCCCAGGTTGTTGGATTCGATTCATTTATAGCGGGATTCGCGTGCGCTCTTATCAGAAGAATCAAATAAGTCGATACGCCAATAATAAGAAGAACAACGGCAAATGATATAATCTTTGGGGATTTAAATACTTTCCAATCCACCATAAGTATAAAAATCAAAGCCCCGGGCAATAACAATAAGGGCAAAAGATGAATACCAAAAGACAATGCCATTAAATAAACCAGAAGAATAAGTAAATTATTATTACCTTTTATTCCCCTGTTATCATCCCATTTAAGAATCAGCCATAAACCGATAGTAATTATTAAAAGAGAAACCGAATACACTTCAGACTCTACGGAATTGTTCCAGACAGTAAAACAGAACCCGGCACCTATGGATGACAACATCGATATAAGATGATGACTTACGGAAAGTTCAGAATGTCTGTTCTTTTTAAATCTATTCAAAACCCTAATAATAATAAGATAAAGAAAACCTGCCGCCAGAGCGCCTGAAAGAATGGAAAGAAAGTTTACTCTTTTAGCCACCTCTTTAAAAGGCAAAAAAATGTCGAAGAGTCTTCCTAACAGAATATAAAAAGGTGTACCAGGAGGATGAGGCACGCCCAGTATATGTGAACACGCTATAAATTCACCACAATCCCAGAGCGAAACAGTAGGCGCGATTGTGTATAGATAGACGGAAAAAACCACAACAAATACCGAAAAAAAACCTATTATTTCCTTTTGAATAAATCTCTTCAAAAACAAACTAAATACCTCCCTTTCCGTAAAAACAGATTATCTTCTCAACATATCCTGAATGGTAGACTTAATTTCTTTAACATCCAGATCCCCGTAATAATCTCCGCCTACAGCTATCGATATTGAACCTGTTTCTTCCGAAACTACCAGACATATGGCATCTGTTTCTTCGGTAATACCTATAGCAGCTCTGTGTCTTGTACCCAGGGTAGGACTTAAATCGGGATGATCCGTTAAAGGCAGTATGCTTTTAGCCGCGACAATATGGTCTTCCTGTATTATTACCGCTCCATCGTGAAGGGGGGAATATATTGAAAATATAGAAACTAAAAGATCAGATGAAACAACCGCTTCCATTTTAATTCCCGTTCTTATATAATAATCAAGCGGAACTTTCCTCTCAACAGCGATTAAAGCGCCAATTCTCTTGTCTGAAAGCTGTGTAATCGCTTTACTGACTTCTTCAGAAACATTTTCGACAGATTCCTGGATAAAATACCCGAACCTACTGGATTTACCGAGGTTAATAAGCGCCCTTCTTATTTCCGGTTGGAAGATTATAATAAACACGATTATCCAGAGATCTCTGAGTCCCCGCATAACTATTTTCATTGTGGGAAGGTTTAAAACATTACTCACTACAACAAGACTCAAAATCAATAAAAGTCCAGTAAGCATGGGTATCGACCTCGTATTCGTAAAAAATTTTATTACCATAAAAACAAGAGCTGTAACGATAAGAATATCAAGGGCATCCATCCAGGAAAAATCAACCATTTTTTCCCCCAATCGAGCAAATAACAGAGAGAGCATTTTTTGTCTGTTTAACATCATGTGCCCTAAAAATTGAAACGCCTTTTAAATAGGAATAAACCGCGGTAGCTATTGAAGCATCCAATCTGTTTTTGGCTTCTTCTTCGCCAGTTATCCTGCCGATAAATGATTTTCTCGATGTACCTATAAGAACCGGAAAACCCAAGGAAGTAAATTCTTCCAATTTTGATAAAATAGTTAAATTGTCTTCCTGTCTTTTTCCGAATCCTATTCCCGGATCCAATATTATACTGTTCTGGTCAATACCATTTGAAAGGCAAAACTCTATTCTTTCTTCAAAAAATTCTCCGATTTCTTTCATAACGTTTTCGTAATAGGGTTCTTTCTGCATTGTTTCCGGGGTTCCTTTCATATGCATAAGAACAACTTTCGTATTATAATTTCGTATAATATCAACAATTCGTTTATCCATTCTCAAAGCAGATATGTCGTTAACAATTTCTGCTCCATGTGATAAAGCTGCTTCTGCTACTTCCGATTTATAAGTATCGATGGAAACCTGTATAGAGCTCTTCTCAAACAAAGGAAAAACCTCTTTGAGTCTATTCAATTCTTCCTCGACTCCCAATCTTTCGGAACCCGGTCTGGAAGATTCCGCTCCTACATCTATTATGTCGGCTCCTTCTTTTTCTATCTCTACAAATCGTCTCTTAGCATCCTGCTCTTTGAAATAATCTCCGCCGTCAGAAAAAGAGTCGGGAGTAATATTCAGTACACCCATAATAGAAAAAGCCATCGGAGCATAATCTTCCTTCAATATTTCAATAATTTTATCACCCAGTTCCGGCAATCCAAAATCCTGTTTTTTAAATTCTTCGGCAATCAGTTTTAGCTCTCGAAAGGTCCCGGGAAGAAGTACCGTAGAACTCTTGATATTGCCGGTAATAACATCCCGGTGAACAACTGCATCACTTCCTCTCGAAATCGCAACCTGTTTTATTATATTAGCCGCCGCAGAAGAAACCCCCTCAATTTCCAGCACTTGAAAAAGCGTTTTTTCAGCCATAGTTTTTTTGACATCATTATAAACGTCTACAATTTCCAGAGCCGATTCCGCTTCTTTTAAGTTTTTAATCGATTTCTTTTTAACTTTCATAACCAATAAGATTCAAAGCTTCCAGACGGGTTGTCTCTTTCTTAAAAGCGCCTCTTATCGCGGAAGTAACGGTTTTCTGACCGGCTTTTTTCAATCCCTGTATTTCAAGACAAAGTTGCCGTGCCTCGATAATCACAAGTGTTCCCATAGGTTTCAAAACACTCATTATAGAATCAGCGATCCCGGCAGTCATTCTCTCCTGTAACTGAAGTCGCTCGGAATAAATCTGAACTATCTCCACTAAATTGGAGTAACCCGTTATTTTATCATCTTTAGGTATATAAGCAATATGAACCTTACCAAAAAAAGGCAATAAATGATGTTCGCAAAAAGAATAAAAAGGTATGTCTTTCAATATTATAATTTCATCGTAATGCGGTGTTTTGTATACTCTTATTGCTTTTTCTGGATTTTCATTTATTCCCTTAAAAAGTTCCGAATAAAGCTTCGCCACCCTTGTGGGTGTACGCTTTAGACCTTCTCTTTCCGGATCATCTCCGATGGCTTTAATTATTTCTTTTACCGCGTTTTCTATTCTTTTTTGATCCATAAATTATCTCCTTTACTTCGTCTCCAGTAAGAACTTCCTTTTCAAGAAGCGCTTTCGCAATTTTATCCAATTTGGTCCTATTTTTCTTTATTATGCTTTTTGCCCTTTTATGCGCTTCTTCTACGAATTTCTTAATTTCGAGATCTACCTGATGGGCAGTTTCTTCGGAATATTCTCTTTCTCTTGCAAGACGTTTACCCAAAAAAATACCGTCGGTATCTCTTTCAAGGGTGATAGCGCCAAGATGTTCACTCATACCCCATTCACATATCATTTTCCTCGCAATTTCAGTTGCGTTTTGAAGATCATTACCGGCACCGGTCGAAACGGTCTTAAACTCCAGCTCCTCAGCCGCTCTACCCCCGAGCAAAACAGTCAACCGCGCATCAAGATATTCCTTGGAATAAGTTCTCTTATCGTCGAGTGGCAATTGTTGAGTGAGCCCAAGCGAAGCCCCCCTGGGAATTATGGTTACCTTATGAATCGGGTCGCTTTTTTCCGTAAAAAGCGATGCGAGAGTGTGTCCCGCTTCATGATAAGCAATAAGTTTCTTTTCTTCGTCGGATAGAATCATGGATTTCCTTTCTCTTCCCATTAAAATTTTATCTTTCGCTTCATCAAAATCTGCGCCATCTACTTTACTTTTACCTCTTGAAGCCGCAATTAAAGCCGCCTCATTACACAAATTCTGTATATCCGCTCCGCTGAAACCCGGGGTTGTTTTAGCAACAACGGATAAATCGACATTCCCGGATAAAGGTATCTTCTTTGTGTGCACCTTGAGAATGGCTTCTCTGCCCTTCATATCGGGCATAGGAACGACAACTCTGCGGTCGAAGCGTCCAGGTCTAAGTAGCGCGGGGTCAAGTATATCGGGGCGATTTGTTGCAGCAAGAATAATTATACCCAGATTGGGGTCGAATCCGTCCATTTCAACGAGTAAAGCGTTTAATGTTTGTTCTCTTTCATCGTGCCCCCCACCTATCCCGGCTCCCCTATATCGCCCGACCGCGTCTATTTCATCAATAAAAACAATGCAGGGAGTGTTTATTTTGGCTTTCCTGAATAGATCCCTAACTCTGGAAGCACCTACACCTACAAACATTTCCACAAAATCTGATCCGCTTATCGAATAATAAGGAACTTTTGCTTCTCCCGCGACTGCTCTCGCCAGAAGAGTTTTTCCGGTGCCGGGCGCACCCACCAGTAAAATTCCCTTTGGTATCTGCGCTCCTAATTTCTTGAATTTTGAAGGGTTTCTGAGGAACTCGACGATTTCCTGCAATTCCTGTTTGACTTCATCTACACCCGCCACGTCTTCAAAGGTGACATTTACTGAGGTAAAACGTATTTCTCTCGCTCTGCTCTGCCCAAAACTCAAGGCTTCATTCGCGCTTCCTCGAATTCTATTCATCACAAAAAGCAACAAAAATACCATTAATAATACCGGTAACAAAAACTGACCTACGATTTTTAATATATCTATTTTTGTTTCGGTCTTTACTTCGACACGCCTTTTTATTAATTCTTTGGGTAATTCCGCGTCTTCAAATGGAAGTCTGGTCTTTATTAGTTTTTCCTCTGTTTTAGTCTCCGCTGTAATATCATTACCGGAAAAAGTTACTTTAGTTATTTTTTCATTTTCAACCATTTCCCAGAACTTAGTAAAACTTACCTCTTCGGGTTTTTCCATCTGCGTATACTGAAGCAGTATATATAAACCGCCGAAAATCGCAGCCCAGATTAATATAACTTTAATAAACTGATTTCTGTTTTGCTGTTCTTTTTTATTTTTCTCTTCAGGCATTTATCACCTCTTTATATCTGATTTTCAATATCTTTTCTGTTTTTTCTGTAATCGGTGCTCTATTGCTTCTTTTTATTCCAGGAATCAAAATTATATCTTTACTATCGCAAATAATCGGGTGGTTATCTCTTAAGATTCTGGGAATCTTACTGTTAATTAATATGTCTTTAAGTTTCTTTGTATCGGCACTTCCAAAAGTAACCATTCTATCGCCATTTTTTTTACTCCGTACCTTTAAAGGCAACTCCAGACAATCAAGGTCAAAAAACTCAGACCCTTTTACCTTCAATTCCGCAGGCGGAGAAATCACCTCCGTTTCAATTTTGTAATTTACATAAGATATCTCACCTGATAATGGTAATTCTTTCTCTTTTTTCGATAGATTTCTTGCGATAATCACTCTTGAGGGAGTTAATTCTAAATTAAAGCTTTTCAGGTTAACAATTCCTCTTTTAGGTAAATTTATTATGTGAGCTCTTTTTAATTCCAATTCGCCATTAAAAATATATAACATCTTCCTTAAAATTAAAAACTTACAGGCAGAAGGAAGTTTTTCAAAAGCTTTTCTTTCAATTTCGGCGTAATTTAGATGTCGGATTATTCTTACAGAACCAACATATTTTTCTAATGCTTCTTCAATATCTTTTAAATTATCGATAGTTCTACTTATATTTTCTGCCGCGTTTTCTTGAATCTGTTCCAGGGTAGGAATAAGTTTTAATCTGATTTTATTTCTCAGATAATCTTTACTTTCATTAGTTGGATCGGTATAAAAAACTATCTTATTTTCGCTCAGGTAATCTATTATTTTATTTTTTCTGATGCCTAAAAGCGGACGCAAGATATCTCCATCCAGATAGCTCATCTGAGAAAGACCAAACCCTGAACCTCGAAGAAGCCGGATAAAAAAATTTTCCATTTTATCGTCGAAATTGTGACCCAGAGCTATTAAATCTGCGTTTTCTTTCTTTTTTGCATTTCTAAGATAAGAAAATCTTAATCTTCTGGCACCTTCTTCAATAGAAAGAGAAAACCTTTTACAATAGTCTCTAACGTCCGACCCACCCACAATCAACCTGAGTTTTTTCTTTTTTGCTTCTTCTAACACAAAACTCTCCTCTTCTTTAGAATCATCCCGAAGATTATGATTAAAGTATGCAAGAATTACTTGTAAATTATTATAATCGGATAATAATTCTACAAGTAACGTTGAATCTGGCCCCCCGGAATATCCTACTATAACTCTGTTTACTCCTTTAAGGAGTTCCTTCTCTTCTATAAGCTTTTTTATTTGTTTAATCACTGTTGAATATAACAAGATATGGTGAATTTTCAAGTCTAATCTTTGAAAAATAGTAATTTAAGCCATATTAACCAGAGATTACACAGATTATCACAAGAAAATTGCACCGCAAAGACGCAGAGGTCCCGGAGGAACAACAAATCACACGATTAGCCTGATATTTTATTTTTTTTATTCGAAACCTCAACTCATAAGATTAAACCTATTTTAAACGGCTTGACTATGGAGTATTTATGAGTAATATTATTTAATATAAAATATATTAACAATTTCAAAGGAGAATAATTATGAAAAAGAGAAAAATGTATTTGAGAACGGTTTTATTGGCGGGGTTGTTCTTACTAACAACGAACAGTTTTGCGCAGGATCAGGATTTTTACATTTACCTGTGTTTTGGACAATCGAATATGGAAGGACAGGCAACAATTGAAACAATAGACCAAACAGTTGATAGTAGTTTCAAGGTTATGGCGGGCGTCGACTGTTCAAGTCCGGCAAGAACAAAGTATTTCTGGTACACCGCTGTTCCACCTTTGTGTCGATGTAAGACCGGTTATTACCCTACAGGTCTTTGTCCTGCCGATTATTTTGGTAAAACAATGGTTTTAAATCTTCCAGGCAGTATTAAAATAGGCATTGTTAATGTTTCAGTAGCCGGCTGCAAAATTGAACTATTCGACAAAGATAGTTACCTGAGTTATCTTGAAAACGCTGAAGAATGGGTGGTTAACATAACCAATAATTTCTATAACGGAAACCCCTATGAATATCTTGTCGATCTCGCCGATTCAGCGAAGAAAGATGGCGTTATTAAGGGCATTTTGTTACATCAGGGAGAGTCAAACACGGGTGAAATCGAATGGCCCTCAAAAGTGAAGAAAGTTTACAACGACCTGATAAATGACCTGGGTCTCGATCCGGATTCTATACCCTTGCTCGCGGGTGAAGTTTTATATGCTGATCAGGGAGGCGATTGCGCAAGTATGAATTCAATAATCGCGAATCTGCCCGATACTATTTCCAATTCATACGTAATTTCTGCGGAAGGTTGTCCGGGTATGGATCAATGGCATTTTAACTCGTTAGGTTACAGAGAACTTGGTATACGATACGCAAAGACAATGCTTTCAATAATGGGTTATGATACAACTAATCTTCAATATCCTCCAACCAGTGGAGTACAAGAAGAAGTATTTAACGGATATATATTACACCAGAATTATCCGAATCCATTCAGTACTACAACGTCCATAAAGTACTATTTATCACAAAAAGTCAAAGTTACTTTGGAAATTTTGGATGTTACCGGACAAATAGTTAAGACACTAATTAATGACGTCGAAAATATAGGTGAACACACTGTTACTTATGATGGTTCGGATTTTTCAAGCGGTATTTATATTTATCGATTAAGCACTTCGACAGGATTTAAACAAAGCAAAAAAATGCTTTTGGTAAAGTAAGAAAAGAGAATTCAGGAGCCAGAAGCCAGGAGTCAGAATCCCAACCTTTAAGATTTTCAAAATCTTAGTTGAATAGTTAAATTGTTGAATGGTTGAATAGGAAAGACAAAAAAGAGAAGCTTTTTGTTCTTTGTGATTAATTTTTAGGCTGTAGTATTTAGTTTGGAGTTTTTTGTTACCATTTTTCTATTTTACCATTTTTCAATTTTTCTGATTTTTTTGTAGTTCAAAAATAATTTATGTCTTGACAAGGGAATCTTTTTATATAATGTTTGTCCATCTTAGCCGGGGTGGCGGAATCTGGTAGACGCGCATGGTTGAGGGCCATGTGGGATAATATCCTGTGGGGGTTCAAATCCCCCCTCCGGCATTTAATACGTTTTTTTTATTAATCCAATCAAATATATTGACTTTAGCCGAAAATTCTCTTATAATTATATAAAAGGAGGCTAAAAATGGAAAAAAATGAAGATTTTAGCCTTATAGAAGATGCTTTTGTAAGTCTTGAAGGTGATGGTATTTCGTATAAGGAAACTTTCATTTCCCCGGAAACCTTTAAAAACAGAAATCCTCAAAAAATTGGAGAATTACTTGAAGAAACCTCACTAATACTCGAAGAGAGAACCAAATATATCGAGTTTGAAGAGTGGGAAGAAATAAGTGATGACATGCCCTACAACACCCTACATAAAGGAATTCAAGGAATAAGAGAATTAGGCGGAGTTATAAAAAAATTGGAAAAAATCGAGAGCAGTGATTTAGACTGGAAATTAATAGGAGAACTAGTTCGAATTACAGCTTCCCTACTTAATCATATAAATAAGACAAGATAGGGTCAGGTATTAGGTTCTGGTTAAAACAAAAATCCACACCACCCTTTTTCTTAAACAACAAATAGTAGAAATTACACAAATAAATTAATTTTTTTCTATATTGGTGCTATTCTTGAGATTTGTTTTTTCTAAATTTGGGTTCGGTGAAGGGTTTTAAACAACAATTTCTTTTTTCTTTGTGCTCTCCGTGTCTCTTTGTGATAATAATTATGGGGGTTGAGATGTTTTTTAAACAAACATATATATTTTTTGCTGTTTTACTCTGTGTTCTCTGCGTCTTTGCGGTTCAAAAAGAAAAATTATCTTACAACAATATTGCTGTTATCACCTTTTTTAGCAGATAATAAAGATTCTTCCGCTTTTGCTAAAAATTCTTCGATATTAGAGAATGCTTCAGAAATTTCTACCCCGCCTTGACATAGATTTACACTTATATCACCACTATCTGTATATATAGGAGACTTAGATACATATTCTTGAAGTCTTTCTGCAATTTTCTGGACGGCGGACCTATCGGCTTCGGGCAACAAAAGAATCAACGTACCTTCATCGTAACGACCGAAATAATCAAGATCCCTAACTCTGGATTTACAACGATTTACTACCTCTACCAAAATCTGATCGGCGACCTTTTCGTTATATTTACACTTAATTATGTCTAAATTCTCAATAACAATCAAAATTACAGATAAAGGCCTCTGGAAACGTCGTGACCGTATAAACTCACACTCGGCAAGATCAAGGAAATATTCCCTGTTATATAAACCCGTCAATTCATCGCTTGTTTTATCTAAACCCGAAAGCCTTTCTCTTAATTCCTTTAACTCGTTTATAAGTTGCCCTTTTGTCTGACTCTCATAATCCATATAAGCCTCCTGGTATTTTTAAAAATCTTTTTAAAATTTTTTTATTAAAAAATTATAAATTCAATATTATATTATTAATTATAAAAATTTTTTTTACCGAGTCAAGTGTTTAAATTAAATTAGTAAGAATATTATTCAATTTTTGAATAAATATCCGCCAAACGCAGAGGTTCGGGATATTTACTATTTATGGCAAGTTTTAAGACTGTTTCTCTTGCATTCTTAAAACCTATTTTATTACCTGGAGAAAGAAAAATTGGTTTTGTCTTATTTTTAGTGCAAATAGCCTCCCCTATTTTTTCTCCCCTGTAAATAATATCGGACCAATTGCCTCTTTTAAGAATTGTATCTTTAAAGTTTCCCACTAAAAGATTTTTAGCGCAGCCTATAGTGGGTAAATCAAAAATCACCCCCACAAAGCAGGCAAGTCCCGCCTTATCCGGATGAGCAATACCATGACCATCTATAATTATACAATCAAAAGGAACGGAAATCGATGAAATAGCTTCTCCTATAAGAGGAAATTCTCTTCGGGCAAATTTAGTTGGAATATATTCGTTGTAAACTTTTCTCTCGAACATAATCTTCTCCATAATCCGTTTTTCCTCAACATTTAAAACCACGCATGAAACCTTAGCTTTCCCCTTATAACTCACATCACAACCAACCACGTTCTTCGGATGAAAGCCGGGAATTTCCTTCACAATGACTTTTTGTGGAATTGTTTTGTATAATTCTTCAATGTTTACGCTATTAAAAATCATTTAATATTTCAAGAAAAAACTCTTATCATAAATTTATGGATACAAGTTAAAGAGAAGTTCTGGATTTAAGTACTGCTTGTTTCTACGCGATTTCGACCCTGCTCTTTTGCCGAAAACAACGCTTCATCCGCCTTTTCAAGTAATGACGAAATATCTTCCATATCGGCGGTTCTATCAGCAACTCCGATACTGACGGTTACTGTAATGGGTCCTTTCTGAGTTGAAATAGGTCGGGAAGCGGTAACTTTACGCAGCCTATCACTCGCTTTCTTCGCATCCAATTTACTGGTTTCAAGTAACAAAAGAATAAACTTACCAGCCTCATAAGAACCTATATAATCAAGGTCTCTAATATTGTCCTTATATCTCTTGGAAACTTCGACCAAAATCTGATCCCCGCACTTTTCATTATATTCGGTATTTATTTTTTTTAAATGATCTATATCCAGTAATATGACCGACAGAGGGCGTTTAAACCTGCGGGCACGTTCAAATTCACGTTCAGCTAAATTCAAAAAATATATCCAGGTGTATAATCCTGTAACTTTATCTACAGGATTTTTAAGCTTCTCGACCCTCTCACGAAGTTCTTCTACCTCCCTTATAAGTTCCGCTTTTGTTTTCTTTCTATTTTCTTTTTTAGCCATTTTTATTATTTTAAGAACTTTTTATTTCCCGTCAACCCCCTAAAGAGAGTTTTGAACCACAAAGTGCACAAAGAAGAAATAGTATATGGGTATATGAGTAGATGAGTAAATGGGGTAAAAAAATGAACCCATTCACCCATACACTCATCATCTCATTAACTTAAGTTCAAACAACGAATCACATAAATAGCGCTAGGGAAAATCTTATCTTTATTTCTTAACTGACCCGCGAATCCTTCCGAAATAAAGAAAAAATTTCCTCCGCTTTATAAGAACTCCGTACAAGAGGACCTGAAATAACATAATCGAAACCAATATCATAAGCCAACTCTTCCATTTCTTTAAATTCATCCGGATGAACATATCTATCGACAGGTAATTGTCTCAAAGTAGGTCTGAGATACTGACCTATTGTTATTATATTACATCCGGTAGATTTTAAGTCTTTCAACAATCGTACGACTTCCGCTTTTTTTTCACCTAACCCAACCATAAAACCACTTTTCACGTAAAAACCGGTACTCCTAACAGAAGCTTCTCTTAAAATTGTAAGTGTTCTCTCGTAATCGGCTACGGGTCGAACTCTCGGATACAACCTTCTCACAGTTTCAATATTGTGGTTGAGAACGTCGATGCCTGAATAAATAACTGTTTCCAGAGCGGTTAAATCTCCCATAAAATCCGGAATTAAGACTTCCACCGTTGTAGACAAATTTATTTCTTTTATTTTTTTAACAGTTTGAGCAAAAAATGAGGCTCCCCCATCTTCGAGATCGTCTCGATTCGGAGAAGTCAATACAACATGCTTTAAATTCATTCTTTTTACCTGTTTGGCAAGACGAGCTTGTTCAGACTCATCGAGCGGCTCCGGAACTCCTGTTTCAATAGAACAGAAGCCGCAGTTTCTCGTACAAATATCTCCCATTATAAGAAATGTGGCAACTCCTTTAGAAAAACACTCTCCTATATTGGGACACTTTGCTTCTTCGCAAACTGTGTGCAAATTTTCAGATTTTAAAATATTTTTTAAAGTTTCAGCTGGTTTTTTTCTGGAAAGTTTACTTTTTAACCAGTCGGGAAGTTCAACACCTTTCACTATTCTATAATTTCATTCTTTTCGTTAACTTTAATTATTTTCGGAGTAAAATTCCTATTGTCCACATATACAAAGGACATTATTATAACCCTATCTCCCACGTTAACAAGCCTGGCGGCGGCGCCATTAACACAAATTTCCCCTTCTTCTCCGTATATAACATAAGTCTCAAAACGGTTCCCGGTTTCAACATCACCGACGAGAACTTTTTCATTAGGAGACATATCGGCTTTCCTGGCAAGTTTTTCGTCGATTGTTATAGAGCCGTCATACTCGACGTTTGCGTCGGTTACCCTTGCCATATGTATTTTAGATTTAAGAACTTCAAACAACATTAAAATCTCCTTTATCGTCTAAATTAATCTTATATTAATTTCATCTCCCTTTTTGTCAATGGTAACAATCTTATGGTTATTTCGTATCCGAAAAAACACAAAAGAGGTTGACAATACACAGTAGCCTTATTATTATTATACAAAAATTAATGGGCGATTAGCTCAGGGGTTAGAGCGTTTGCGTGACATGCAAAAGGCCAGTGGTTCAATTCCACTATCGCCCATTTTAGAGAAGAAATTTGATTTTTTTTGATATATATAATAGAATTAAAGTATGAAAATAAAGATAAAACTTTACATAGATGAAGAAGCTTCTGCATTGGAGGTAGAAAAGGGTAAATCTTTAAAACAAATACTTAAAGACAAAAACCCATCTATTTTTAATAAATACTCAGGAGCATTGAGAGAAGGGGAGTTTATTGACTACCATATCCCATTGGATGAAAGTAGTGAATTGCACTTAATTCCTTACAATGATAAAAGATGTTACCCTACGTACTGGCACACCACTTCTCATATAATGGCACAGGCTATAAAGAGAATATTTGACGTTAACCTGGCGATAGGACCGTCGATTGAAGAAGGGTTCTATTATGACATGGAAAAAGAAACTCCCTTTTCTGAAGATGATTTAAAAAGAATATCAGAGGAAATGAAAAAAATAATAAAAAGTGATTTCCCGATAGAATATAAGAAAATAAGCAAAGAAGAAGCAAAAAAACTCTTTTCCGATAATAAATTTAAACTCGAACTTATTGATGGAATCGAAGACGCTTTTGTATCTGTTTACTCTCAGGGTGAATTCAGAGACCTTTGTAGTGGTCCTCATTTGTATTCCACCGGAAAAGTAAAATTTTTTAAGTTATTATCTGTTTCCGGTTCTTACTGGAGAGGAGATGAAAAACGGGAAGGTCTCCAGCGTATTTACGGAATTTCATATCCGGACAAAAAACTGCTCAAAGATTATATGCGTCGGTACGAGGAAGCAAAAGAAAGGGATCACAGAAAACTTGGAAAACAATTAGATTTATTCGACATTTATGATGAAATCGGAGCGGGACTCGTACTATGGCACCCAAAAGGCGCTACCATTCGAGAAGAAATTGAAAACTTCTGGAAAAAAGAACATCTGAAAAGAGATTACCAAATGGTAATAACTCCCCATATAGCAAAAGCCGATTTATGGAAAACTTCAGGGCATTATGATTTTTATCTCGAAAATATGTATACTTTCGAGAGAAATAACGAAGAATATGTAGTCAAACCCATGAACTGTCCCTACCATATTTTGATTTACAAAAAACAAACAAGAAGCTACCGGGACCTTCCGATTAAATTCGCGGAACTTGGTACAGTTTATAGATACGAACGTTCAGGTACTCTACATGGAATGTTGAGAGTAAGAGGATTTACACAGGATGACGCGCATATTTTTTGCCATGAAGACCAAATAGAAGATGAAATCGGAAAAGTTTTCGATTTCGCTATTGAAATGATAAAAACTTTCGGGTATAGAGATTTTGAAATACTTCTCTCAGTAAGAGATCCCAAACACAAAGAAAAATACGCCGGCAGCGACAATGAATGGGAAAAGGCTGAATTAGCCCTGGCTTCAACTCTACAAAAAAGAAATATCGAATACAAAAGGGAAGAAGGAGAAGCCGTATTTTACGGTCCTAAAATAGATATAAAAATCAAAGATGCCATAGGAAGAAGCTGGCAGGGACCTACTATACAATTTGATTTTAACCTCCCGAGAAGATTCAATGCCACATATGTGGGAGAAGACGGCCAGGAACATATGGTATATATGATTCATAGAGCTCTTTTCGGTTCGTTTGAAAGATTCGTAGGTGGTTTGATAGAACATTATAACGGTAATTTCCCTACCTGGCTTGCGCCGATCCAGGTTATACTTCTTCCGATTACCGATGAACAAATAGATTTCTCGGAAAAAGTTCTTAAAAATTTGAAAGAAAACGGAATAAGGGTAGAATTAGATAATCGAAACGAAAAACTTTCCAGAAAAATCCGGGATGCGGAGACACAAAAAGTCCCATATATGTTTATTATCGGCAATAAAGAAGTAGAATCTAAAACAGTATCTGTAAGGAATCATAAGGACGGAAACATAGGTAATTTCAAAACAGATGATATTTTATCAAAAATTAAAGAAGAAATAACAAAAAGGAGGTAAGCATTTCGAAAGACAGTAAAAAATACGTAAATTACGAAATTAGAGCAAACAAAGTAAGGATTATTGATGATAATGGTAATAATAAGGGAATTAAAGAGACAAAAGAAGCAATTAAAGAAGCAAAATCCAGCGGTTTTGACCTGGTTCTTGTCGCGCCTGATGAAGACCCGCCGGTCTGTAAGTTCATGGACTATGGCAAATATCTTTACAGGCAAAATAAAAAATCCAGAAAAGAACGCCAGCGTCAAAAACACACTTTAAAAGAAATGAAATTTTATCCTAAAATTGAGACACATGATTATGAAACCAAAATCAGACATATAAAAAGGTTTCTACATGAGCAAAATCCGGTAAGAATTCAAATCTGGATGAGAGGAAGAGAGAAAGTTCATCCCGAATTGGCTGAAAGTCTTGCAAAGAGAATCATCAAAGACACCGAAGAAATATCAAAACTACAGGGTGAACTAAACCCGATAAACCATAGAGTTCAATTTCAACTAATGCCAACAGGAGGAAACAATGCCCAAAGTGAAGACGAAGGGAGCAGTTAAAAAGAGGTTTAAGGTATCAAAAAACGGGAAGATATCTTTTAAAAAAACCGGTAAAAATCATCTGCAGTCGAAACATAATAAAAGACACCGACGGCGTCAAAACAAAGACAGTGTGTTATCAAAAGCAGATCAGAAAAAAGTTAAGGAACTTCTTAGAATTTAAGGGGGATTTAAAATGTCAAGAGAAAAGAGTGTTATACAAAGAAGGAAACGAAGAAAAAGAGTATTAAAACAAGCAAAAGGCTTTTTCAGTAAAAGAAAAAATTCTTACAGAGTAGCAAGACAGGCGGTAATGAAAGCGCTCCAAAACGCTTATATGGACAGAAAAAGACGAAAAAGAGATTTCAGGAGTTTATGGATAATCCGAATCAACGCGGCTTCCCGTCAAAACGGGCTATCCTACAGTAAGTTAATTCATGGTTTATCCTTGGCTAAAATTAAACTAAACAGAAAGGTGCTTGCGGATATAGCGGTACGTCAACCTGAGATATTTTCAGAAATCGCGAAAACCGCTAAAGAGAGTGTTAATGGATCTTGAATCCCTCGGGAATCAAGCAAAACTTGAAATAAAAAAAGCAACTTCCCTCGATGAGGTCGAATCCATCAGAATAAAGCATCTCGGAAAAAAAGGAAGCATTACAGATATACTGCGCTCGATTGGCGATTTACCTTCAAGTGAGAAGCCAAAAGTTGGACAGCTTGCCAATAAATTGAAAAATGAGTTATCAGAATTAATAAAAGAGAAAAAGGAAGAGATAAAAAATCAAAAATCTTTTCCCTGGATAGATCTTTCTCTACCCGGCAAAAAGCCTGAAATTGGAGGGTTACATCCGCTTTCGATACTTTCTCAGGAAATTCAGGATATCTTTATCCAAATGGGATTTTCCGTAGTAACCGGTCCTGAAATCGAAACCGAGTATTATAACTTTACGGCTTTAAATACTCCGAAAGATCATCCTGCCAGAGATATGCATGATACTTTTTATCTAAACGACGGAAGGCTACTTCGGACACACACCTCACCTGTTCAGATCAGGACTTTAGAAAAACACTCGCCCCCGCTTCGTATAATTTCACCGGGAAAATGCTATAGAGTAGACACCTTCGATCCTATCCACTCCCCCACTTTTACACAGATAGAGGGTCTCTGGATAGATAAAAATATTTCGATGGCGGATCTCTTCGGGACTTTAGATTTACTGGCGAAAAAAATCTTCGGAAAAGACGTTAAAACGGAATTCTTCCCGAGTTACTTTCCTTTCACCGAACCTTCTGCTGAAATGTGGATCGAGTGTCCGTTCTGCAAAGGGAAAGGATGTTCCGTTTGCAAAAAAAGAGGTAAAATCGAAACAGTGGGAGCGGGCATGGTACACCCTAATATCTTAAAATCTCTCGGATATGAAGAATACAATGGTTTCGCTTTTGGAATGGGCATAGATAGAATCGCTATGACCAAATACGATATAGACGATATAAGATTATTCTTTCAAAATGAGCTTCAGTTCTTGAGGCAATTCGATGATAGTAAATTATAATTGGCTGCAGGAATGGGTCGCTATAGAGTGTAAACCGGAAGAATTGCCGGAGCTTTTGGCTAAAATCGGAATAGAAGTCGAAGAAACGGAAAAAACCTCTGGTGACACGATTTACAAAATCGATATTACGCCGAATAGAGGCGATTTACTGAGTGTCATAGGAATCGCAAGGGAAATAGCCGCAAAAGCAGGAAAAAAGCTAAAAAAGAATATAGAATATAAGTTCCCCGACGGAAATAAGAAAGAAGCAATAAACGTTAAAGTTCAATCAATAGAAGATTGTCCACGATATACCGCGAGTCCTATATATGATATAAACATTGAAAGTTCTCCTTCTTTTATTACCGAAAGATTGGAAAAATGCGGTATTCGACCTTTGAACAATGTGGTGGACATTACCAATTATGTATTGCTGGAAACAGGTCAACCTCTTCACGCTTTTGACTTCGATAAAATCAAGGGCGGAATTACGGTAAGAAGAGCTAAAAAAAGAGAAAAAATAGTAACCCTGGAAGAACAGGAAAAAAAACTTTCAAACGAAGATCTCATTATAACAGATAATAAGGGACCGATTGCTCTTGCGGGAGTAATGGGCGGTTTAGAATCCGGAATAGAAGAAAGCACTGAAAGAGTCGTAATCGAGTCTGCGTTTTTCAAACCAGCTCTAATAAGAAACACATCGAGAAGACTAAAAATTTCGACCGAATCTTCTTATCGCTTTGAAAGAACTGTGGATATGTATATGGTCGGTTATGCCGCATACTACGCGATACAACTTCTCGAAAAATACGCAGGCGGCAAATTAATCGGCAAAACTGTCGACACCAACCCTAATCCCGATTTATCAAAAAGGATCATCTTTTCTCACAGCAAAGTTAACAATCTTCTTGGAATGAACTTAGAAAAAGAAAAAAGCATAAGTATTCTGGAAAATTTAGGTCTTAAGGTTATCAATAAAACTGAAAATAAAACAGAAGTATCGATCCCTTCTTACAGGAATGATTTAAAAATAGAAGAAGATTTGGTTGAAGAAATAGGAAGGTTCGCAGGATACGATAATATACCCCTCAGGTTCAAATATACAAATTACAATCCTACATGGGTGGAAAACATACAACTGAACGAAATTAAAAAGATAATGGTAAGTCTTGGTTTCTGGGAAGCCATTAATATTCCTTTTATAGAATCATCCTGGGCTTTCCGTGACAATACAAAAGCTATTTATCTTAAAAATCCTATGTGGAGTGATAAGGAAATATTAAGGAACAGTTTAATTCCGGGTCTTCTTGAAAGCGCAAAAAGAAATTTCAACCGGGGTGAAGAGATTATAAGAATTTTTGAAATTGGCAGAGTTTTCGCACAAGAAAACGAAGAAGAAGAAAACGTAGGAGGTGTTATTGGAGGAAACACTTTAAAAAATTGGTATAAAAGTAGTCGTGAAATTGATTTTTACGATATAAAGGGTTTGGTCGAAGCTTTTCTTGAAAAAATAAAAATCTTAGATTATTCCTTTCAAGATTGCAGCAATCCGTTATTCATAAAAGAAAGGGCTTTAAGTGTAACTTCAGACGGAAAAATATGCGGAACTTTCGGACTAATTGATCAGGACGTTTGCAAAGAAAATATTTACGGTTTTGAATTTAGCATAAAAAAACTTCTGGAATCAAAGAAAGAAAAACGATTCGAAAAGGCTAACATCTTTCCGTCTCTAAAAAGAGACATTTCGATAATAATCGAAAAAAATACGCATTTTAGAGAAATCCAAACTTTATTAGATCGTTCTACCAGACAGAAAGCACGTATTAGACTTATCGACGTTTATCAATCCAGCAAAATCGGAAAAGACAAAAAATCCATGACAATTCGTCTGGAGTTCTACAACCCCGAAAAAACACTGAAAGACGAAGAAATAAAAGATGACATCGACTCGATAACAAAAAAGCTGGAAAAAATAGGAGCGGTGTTACGAGAATGAACAACATAGATTTGGATTATCTGTCAAATATAATAACGACCAGCATTAAAAAGCTTAAAGAATTAACAGAAGAAAATGCGCGGCTAAACAAGGAACTGAAAGAAGAAAACGACAAGAAAGAAGAAGCAATAAAACTGATAGATAAAATTGAAGAAGAACTGAAAAAGAGGCTTTAATTGGGTAAAGAAGTAGAAGTAAAAATCTTAGGAAACAAATATTCTTTCATTACAGATAAAAATCCGGAAGAAGCATTGAAAATCGCAACCTTTGTAGATGAATTGGGGAGAAAAATCAAAGAAGAGGAACCATACTCTTCTGAAAATACGATAGCGATACTGACAGCTTTAAATATCGCTGATAAATACTTCGCGCTTGCGGATGAAATTGAAAAATTGAAAAGGTATATCGGCGACTTAGAATAATACTTCTTTTCCCATGCCTCTCGAGAAAACATAGAAAGAGAGGTTTCAAATGAATTCGATAATAATTATACTGTACATTGTAATATCGGCAATTTTACTCGCAGCAGGTTATTTTCTTCAGAAATTCAAAACCGACAAGAAAATTCAAACAGCGGAAATTAAAGCTGAAAAGTTAATAAAAAACGCGCTGACCAAAAGCAAAGAAATAGAGGAAAAGACGCGTGAAAAATTAGAACAGCTTAAAAAAGCTCAAAAGAAAGAATTTATAGAAGAAACCCGGGCTCAGAAAAGACATCTGGATAGATGGGAAAAAGAATTAGAAAGAAAAGATGAAGAACAGAAAAAAACAAGCAGTTTTCTGGCTCAGAAAGAAAAAAACTTAATGTCTAGAGAAAAAGCTGTCCAGGAACAAAAAGAAGAAATAATATTAAAACGAAAAAAATACACCGATCTGGTTGAAATAACAAATAAAAGACTGGAAACAATATCCAGGCTAACAAAAGATGAAGCTAGAAAAATCATATTAGAAGAAGTCAAAAAAGATTCAGAGAATAAAGCCATCCAGATAGAAAACGAGATTATAAGCGAAGCGACAAAAAAGGCTAAAAGAACAGCTCAAAGAATTATAACCGAAGCTATTCAGAGATGTGCGATCGACAACGTCTCGGAATCGACAGTTTCCGTCGTTTCAATTCCTTCTGAAAATATGAAAGGCAGAATAATAGGAAGAGAAGGAAGAAATATAAGGGCTTTTGAAAAGGCAACCGGTACCGAAGTTATAATCGACGATACGCCAGAAGCTGTAACCCTATCCTGTTTTGATCCCATAAAACGTGAAATCGCCAAAGTGTCTCTCGAAAAATTGGTAAAAGATGGACGCATTCATCCTGCCAGAATAGAAGAAATCGTAGAGAAAACAAAAAATGAACTGGAAGACAGAATAATGGAAATAGGCGAAAATACTATTTTTGAACTCGGGCTTTCAAAAGTAAGAGACGAATTGGTAAAAATGGTTGGTAAACTTAAATTCAGATCAAGCTACGGGCAAAACGTGCTACAGCACTCAAAAGAAGTCGCATACTTAATGGGAGCTATGGCTGGAGAATTGAGTTTGGACATCGAAACCGCGAAAAGAGCCGGCATATTACACGATATTGGCAAAGGGATGAGTCAGGAATATTCAGGTAGTCACGCGGAAATAGGAGCAAACGCGGCAAGAAAACATGGCGAGTCGGCCATGATAGTTAACGCTATAGCCGCTCATCATGAAGAAGTAGAACCGGAAACCCCTTATGCCGTTTTACTGCAGGCTGCCGACGCCATTTCGGGCGCTCGACCAGGGGCAAGAAAAGAAACCCTGGAAGCCTATATAAGAAGAGTGGAAGAATTGGAAAAAATCGCCTCCTCCTTCAACGGCATAAAAAAAGTTTATTCTATACAGGCAGGTAGAGAGGTCAGAATTATAGTCGAGCCTGAATCTGTATCTGACAACGGAACAAGAGAGCTTGCTACAAAAGTTGCCAAAAAGATAGAAGAAAATTTGAGCTATCCGGGAGAAATAAAAATTACTGTTATAAGAGAAACGCGCTCGATCAATCACGCTCAGTAAATAGAGATGAAAGTACTCTTTATCGGCGATGTTGTAGGCAAGCCGGGTCTTAGAATTCTTTCAAAACTCTTGCCTGATTATAAGAAAGAAGAAAAATATGATCTGATATGCGTAAATGGCGAAAATGCAGCAGGCGGGTTTGGCTTAACCGTTAAAAGCGCTTCAAAATTAAAAAAATACGGCTGCGATATAATTACCTCAGGAAATCACATCATAGATAGGAAAGAAGAAATAGAGGGAATTTTTAAACTTGAATACGTTATTAGACCAATAAACTACGAAGAATCTTTTCCGGGTAAAGGATTCAAAGTTTTAGAAATAGAGGATAAAAAAGTTGCTGTAGTCAACATACAGGGACAAACCTTCATGTCAAAAGAACCGTTAACAAAAAACCCTTTTAAAACTGCGAAAGAATGTATCGACGAATTGTTAAAAATAACACCAATAATAATAATGGACATGCATGCCGAAACAACCGCCGAGAAGATTGCTATGAGATATTTCTTGGATGGACAAATCTCAGCCCTCGTAGGGACTCATACTCACGTCCAAACAGCAGATGAGACAGTCACTCCCGGCGGTACAGCCTACATAACAGATGTCGGCATGACCGGACCTTTTGATTCAGTAATCGGTATGCAGGCAAAACCCATAATAAAGAAATTTATGGATAACAAAAAAGAACGCTTCAAGCTCGCAAAAAACGATATTAGAATGAACGCGGTAGAAATAAAAATATCTGAAAATTCAGGAAAGGCGGAATATATAAGGAGGATACAAATTGGAGAAAGTCCTTAAAGGTAAACCTGTAGCAGAAAGTATCTTTAAAATCCTTTACAGACAAAAACAAAAGCGAAAACTTGGTGTTTTAAGAATAGGAAACGAACCCGGAAGCGCTTATTATTTCAAAAATATTATAAAAAACGCGGATAAAGCGGGAATAGGCGTAACCCCACTGGAATTAAAAAATGATGTCGCCGGAAAAGAGGTAAAACAATTTCTAAAACAAATGACTGAATCAAAAAAAATAAACGGAATTCTAATACTCGAACCTCTACCCAAGCATATAAATATTAATGAATTAATAGAAATAATAGGAAAAGATTTAGATGTCGAAGGTATGCATCCCTACAATCTGGGAAAATTGTTAATGGGCGAACCTGCCATAATTCCTTCCACGCCGGGAGCTGTACTCGAATTAATGAAATACTACGACATAGACCCGACGGGTAAGGAGACTACGATAATAGGAAGAAGCAATATTGTGGGTAAACCTCTCGCCAATTTATTGTTAAGGAAAAACCCTCTCGGAAACGCTACCGTTACGGTATGTCATTCCCGAACAAAAGAAATAAAAAGCGTCTCTAAAAGAGCAGATATCTTAATTGTCGCTATAGGACAGGCGGAATTCGTAACGGAAGAATTCGTCAAAGATGGAGCGATAGTTATAGACGTGGGAACTAACGAAAAAGACGGAAAAATGGTGGGAGACGTTCACTTCAAATCCGTCGAAAAAAAAGTTACTGCAATAACACCTGTACCCGGCGGTGTGGGAAGTATCACAACCGCGATGTTGTTGTCGAATTTGTATAAATTATGAAAAAAAGAAATTTAACCACGAAACACACTAAAAATACGAAAGCCCGCCTCCCCAATTTAAATTGCATTTAGAGACATGAAACACACGGAAAAAACCAATTCTTTAAACCAGAAAAAATTCAAAAAAAGTAAAAAACTATTGTTTAAAGAAGAAAGCTACAGAATAATGGGGGCTTGTTTTGAAGTTTACAGAAATAAAGGAACCGGATTTCTGGAGGGAGTATATCAAGAATGCCTGAAAATTGAGTTTAATAAAAGAAAAATACCCTTTATAGAAAAACCTGTTTTAGAACTTCAATATAAAGAGAAAAAACTTTCTCACACATACGAACCAGATTTTATTTGTTTTGAAGATATCATCGTAGAAATCAAAGCCGTTAAAAATATTATTGACGAACATAGAGCACAAATTCATAATTATTTAAAAGCGACAAACAAACACTTGGGAATTCTTGTAAACTTTGGACATTATCCAAAAGTTGAATATGAGAGAATTGTCATATAAATCAACCAATAAATTATGTTTAATAAAAAAAGTTAATAATGATTTTAGTATATTTAGTGTATTTAGTGGTTGAAAAATTATGCTTATTTATTCGGTTAGTGAAATAACTTCTACAATTAAAAAACAAATATCCAGTATAGGATGGGTATGGGTTCAGGGTGAAGTCAGCAATCTCACCTACCATAATTCAGGACACATTTATTTCTCCCTCAAAGACGAAAACGCGGTAATCAGAGGGGTAATCTTCAGAAGAGAAGCCAATAAATTAGAATTTAAACTGGAAGAAGGAAGAATTTTCCAAATATACGGAAGAATAGATATCTGGGCGGGAGCAAGTCAATATCAAATAATTGGAGAAAAAGTTTTACCGGGAGAACTCGGACAATTTTATCTCAAATTTCAGGAAATTAAAGAAAAATTAGAAAAAAAAGGATTTTTTGACGAAAAAAATAAAAAGCCTATCCCCCATTTCCCTGAGAGAATCGGTATTATTACTTCGGCGGAAGGAGCGGCGGTAAGAGACGTCCTGAAAATAATAAAAAAGCGTTTTCCGGGTATAAACGTTATAATTAGACCAACAGTAGTGCAGGGGAATGATGCTCCGGATGACATAATAAGCGCCATAGAGGAACTTGAAGAATTTGAAGGCATAGATACACTCATATTAACACGAGGAGGCGGTTCTATAGAGGATTTATGGGCTTTTAACGACGAAAGAGTGGCTGAAAGGATATTTAAGTGCAAAATACCCGTTATTTCAGCCGTAGGACACGAAAGAGACTTTTCCATAGCAGATTTTGTAGCGGACAGGCGCGCCGCCACTCCTACCGAAGCGGGAGAATTGGCAGTTCCCGATATAAAAGAAATAAACAATGTTTTAGATAACATAAAGCACACAATAATCAATTACATCTCTCAAAGAATAAAAACCTATATTCTTCGCTTAAGAGCAATAGAAAAAAGCTACGCGATAAAACGCCCTCTTTCCATTTTCGAATTAAAAGAACAGCAGCTCGATTATCTATATGATAAACTAAAAAAAGAAATTAAATCAAAAATAAACGAAAACAAAGAAAAAATCAAAGGACTCCAAAATATTATCCACGCGACTTCTTACAAAAGAACTCTCGGGCGCGGGTACTCCATAACCAGAAAAGATAATAAAATTATTAAAGATTCATCAACACTAAAAGAAAAAGATTCAATAGATATCGAGTTTTACAAAGGAAAAAGTACGGCAATCGTGGAGAAAACAAAAGAGCAGTAGCTCTTGTGTTTTTAGTCTCAAGTCACTAGTCAAAACATTTAAAACAAGTAAAGCATCTTTTAAAA
>CAZSEX010000023.1:0-30990 GCA_964606065.1 uncultured bacterium
TCCTCTTTTTTCGGAGAAATTTAAATATCAAAAAGCAAAAATCAAAATGACATATAAATCTGTTTGTCCGTGGGTCGGTTAGTCTGTTGGGCTGTTTTAAAAAACCCACCAACACACCCACGCTCTAACGCACTAACAAATTTTAAAGTAATGTTACTTGACACCTTGAATTTTTTTTATATAGTTATATAATAATTTATGGGATTTGTAGTTGCGATTGACGGCACATCGGGTTCGGGTAAAACGACCACAGCCAGAGAAGTTTCAAGGCGGCTGGGTTGGTTATACCTCGATACCGGCGCCACATATAGAGCTGTAGCTTATTTTATTTTAAAACGAGGCATAAATCCCGATGATGAGGAGAAAGTCATCCAGATTTTAGATAAGTTGAGTATTGAGATTAAAAAAATTGATGGTGAACAGAAAACGATAGTTAATGGTGAAGACGCAAGTGATAAGTTGCGCACGGACGAAATTAATAAGGCTGTGACCCCTGTTTCAAAGATAAAAGAAGTGAGAAAATACCTGGTGGGTATTCAGAGAAAGATAGTGGATGGCAAAAATGCGATAATCGAAGGTAGAGATATAGGAACTGTGGTTTTTCCCGACTCTGATTTGAAGTTTTATATGGACGCGGATATAGGTATAAGAGCAGAGAGAAGAAAAAAGCAGGATAAATCGAAAAACCTGGAAGTAGTGAAAAAAGATCTGAAAAGAAGGGATTATCACGATTCCAGAAGGAAAGAAAGCCCTCTGAAAAAAGCCGATGACGCAATTTTGCTGGACACAAGTTCTCTTTCTATCGATGAGCAGGTGGACACTGTTATCTCGAAAATAAAAGAACTTCATGAAGGCGTCGAAACCCTATAAGGTTGGTCGGTTACTTTTTTACTTTTTTTTTAAAGTTCTTGGCCTGAGAGTAGAAGGTGCGGAAAATGTTCCTGAAAAGGGAGGAGTTATTATAGCCCCGAATCATCGTTCCAATTACGATCCTCCGTTGGTTGGTTCTTGTATAGCGAGCCGACCTGTGTTTTTTCTTGCTAAAAAAGAGCTTTTTGCAAACAAATTTATTTCATGGATTTTAAAGACCGTTCATGCTATACCTGTAGATACTGAAAATCCGGGTGTTAAAACCATGAGGATTTTTGTCGAACTTTTAAGAAAAGGTAAAGCCGTGATTATATTTCCGGAGGGAAGCAGATCCAAAACCAATGAGTTTCTTTCTGCTCGACCGGGAGTTGGGTACATGTCCATTAAAACCAATGCTCCTGTGGTTCCCGTATTGATTACCGGAACACATGAATCGATGTTAAATCATTTTCTGCGTAAGACTCCTTTTACTTTGAAATTCGGTAGGCCTATTTATCCTGATTATAAGAGGCCTGATTCTAAAAACGCCATGGAATTTGCAGAGAAGGTTATGGAAAAAATAAAGGGGTTGACTTAATGGAGATTAATCTTGCGAAGAATATGGGTTTTTGCTTTGGAGTGAAAAGAGCGATAAGAATAGCGCGTCAGGTCAGAAGGGAAACGAAAGAAAAAGTCTGGACACTGGGTCATATTATACACAATCCTCAGGTTGTAAAGAAATTGGAAGAAGAAGGAATAGTAGCTGTCGATTGTCTTTCGGAAATCGATACCGGGTACGTTATTATCCGTTCGCACGGAGTTCATCCCGAGGTATTAAACAAAATAAGAGAAAGAAATCTTAAAGAAGTGGACGCCACCTGTCCGCTCGTAAAAAAAGCCCAGGAGAGAGCGAAACAGCTTGTTTATGAAGGTTACGAAACTTATGTTATAGGTGAAAGGGAACATCCGGAAGTTATAAGTATTGTAGGCGGGACCGAAGGCAAGATTCATGTGATAGATTCTATTGAAAATTTAAAAATAAAAAGCAGTAAAGTTGGATTGGTTGTGCAGACGACACAATCACAGGATAACCTTAACAGGGTTGTAGATTGTCTTTTGCCGGAAGTTCTGGAGTTGAAGATTTTTAATACGATATGTGATGTTACAAGCGAGAGGCAAAAAGAAGTCAAAAAACTCGCGAAAAAGTCCGATGTCGTAATAGTAATAGGAGGAAAAAAAAGCGCTAACACTTCCAGGCTTGCCGCTATCGCGAGAGAACAGGGTTGTCTGACATACCATATAGAAGAAGAAAAAGAAATAAAAAAAGAGTGGTTTACCGATGCAGAAAGGGTAAGTGTGGCATCAGGAGCTTCTACCCCTGATTGGATTATTAAAGGAGTAATCAAGAAACTAAAAGAAATTGACACAAATAAGGAGGAAGAACTGCATGAACGAAGAGTTAAATTCTGTAATTGAACCTATAAGCGAAGAAGAGGCTACCAAGCTGCTTGACCGGTCTCTTAAAAGCGAAGCACCGGAAACCGGTTTGGTTAAAGGGAAAATAGTAAAAATTACCGATAATGAAGTTCTGGTTAACGTCGGGTTAAAATCGGAAGGGATAATACCTATTGATGATTTCGATTCCGTTTCGAACTTTTCCGTAGGAGATGTCGTCGATGTTTATCTCGATGATACGGGAGGCAGCCGCGGGCTCGCAACCATTTCAAAGAAAAAGGCGGATTTTATAAAAGTCTGGGATCAGGTAAAAGAAGCCCATAAGGAAGATACTCCGGTGGAATGTGAAGTGGTGAGAAGAGTTAAGGGCGGGCTTATGGTAAAGGTATTCGGGACAGAGGCTTTTCTTCCCGGTTCTCAAATCGATTTGAAACCGGCGCGGGATGTAGATATCGAAATAGGAGATAAATTCGATGTCAGAATAATAAAGGTTAATTTTAAAAGAAGGAATATAGTTGTTTCCAGAAGAGTTCTGTTAAGTGAAGAGCATGATGCCAAGGTTAAGGAATTTCTGGAAGAAATAAAAGAAGGGGATGTTGTGGAAGGGACCGTTAAAAATATTACAGAATTCGGAGCTTTTATAGAATTAGATGGTATTGACGGGCTTCTGCATATAACGGATATGTCCTGGAGGAGAATAAATCATCCTTCGGAAATGCTTTCAGTTGGAGATACCGTTAAGGTTTTAGTAAAAGAAGTGGATGAGGATACGAAAAGAGTGTCTTTAGGGTTAAAACAGTTGAAACCTGATCCCTGGAAAAACGTTCAGGATCGTTATCAGATTGGGAATCAGGTTAAAGGAAAAGTTGTTTCTCTTACCGATTACGGCGCTTTTGTCGAACTCGAGTCGGGTATAGAAGGACTTATTCATGTTTCCGAGATGTCCTGGACGAAACATATCAAACATCCTTCAGAAGTGATGAAAGTCGGGCAGGAAGTGGAAGCTATAGTTCTTGAAGTGGATGAGAAAGCACGTAAGATTTCTCTTGGATTGCGTCAGGCTGTTCCGGACCCATGGGAAAAAGTAGCGGAAAAATACCCTGTGGGTTCTGTGGTTAAAGGAAAAGTTGTTAATCTTACTTCTTTTGGAGCTTTTATTCAATTGGAGGAAGGGGTCGAAGGACTTCTTCATATATCCGATATGTCCTGGACTCAAAGAATCAATCATCCGCGGGATGTGCTCGATAAAGGAAAAACCATAAAGTGTAAGGTGCTTTCAGTAAATGAGGAAGAAAGGCGTATTTCGCTCGGTTTGAAACAGCTCAAGGATGACCCTATGACGATTTTTGCCGAGAAATATCCCGTGAATAGCAATATTATAGGAACTATTTTTGAGTTACTTCCGAGAGGGGTAATTGTTTCTCTTGGTAAAGGCTTGAAGGGTTTTGTTCCTTTTTCTCATCTGGTCCAGAAAAACATCAGGAAGCCTGAAGAAGGATATTCGCTGGGAGACAAGTTAAAATTAAAGGTTATCGAAATCGATATCGATAGGAGGAATATAGTGCTTTCAGAACGTGAATATTTAAAAGAACAGAAAGAAAAATACGATGAATTGCAAAAGAAAAAAGAGGATGGGGAAGGTAATGAAGAGGAGAATATATCCGATCCTCAGGAAGAAGAAATAGTTGATGAGATTGAAATCGAAGCGAGAGTTGAAGATGAAGAAGATTATGATGACGACGAAGAGGAAGAGTACGATGAAGAAAATGAAGAAGAATTCGATGAGGAAGAGGAGAAAGAGGATGAATTCGATGGTGAAGATGAAGAGTTCGGGGATGAGGACGAGGATATAGAGCCGGAGGACGAAGAGGAAATAGAACCGGAAGAAGAGGAGAAAGAATAAAGTTTTCTTGTTTTAACGGAAAGACGTTTTAAATGGCTTCTAAATATATAGTGGTAGTCGGTGGAGTTTTGAGCGGAATCGGCAAGGGGATTGCTACATCTTCCATTGGTAAAATAGTTGAGAATTACGGATATTCAACCACTGCTGTTAAGATCGACCCTTATATAAATTTCGACGCAGGGACTCTGAGGCCCACCGAGCATGGTGAAGTATGGGTGACGGATGATGGAGGAGAAATAGACCAGGATCTTGGAAATTATGAGAGGTTTCTTTCCAAAGATATTCCGAAGGAAAATAATATTACTACCGGTCAGGTTTATAAGAGCGTAATAGATAAAGAACGTGCCGGTAAATATCTGGGTCAGACGGTTCAATTTATTCCTCATATTCCTCAGGAAATTATAAGAAGGATAAAGAAAGCTTCGGAAGGTTTTGACGTTTGTGTGGTGGAAATTGGAGGAACCATAGGCGACTATGAGAATATGCCGTTTCTCTTTGCCGTAAGAAGTCTTATCCGAATGGAAGGAAAAGAAAATCTTGCTATTGTTATGCTTTCTTATCTTCCCGTTCCGTCACATATCGATGAAATGAAAACCAAACCTACTCAGCAGGCTATAAGGCAGCTGGCTGAACACGGTATATTCCCCGATATTATACTTTGCAGAGCGAGAACGCCTCTCGACCCTGTAAGAAAAAATAAGATTGAAACATACGCGAATATAGAAACAGATTATGTTATATCTGCACCGGATACCGATTGTATATATGAGGTTCCCATAAATTTTGAGAAGGAAAATATGGGGAAGAAACTGCTCAGTAAATTAAACCTTTCTCCCAGAAAAAAACCTGACTGGAGCAAGTGGCTCGAGTTGTTGGACGGAATGATGAATCCCAAAATGAAGGTTAATGTGGCAATGGTTTGCAAATATCTGGATATAGGTAAGTTTTCTTTGAAGGATTCTTATATTTCCGTCTCCAGAGCTCTTATAGACGCGGGAGCAGGAGATAAGGTGGGAATCAATATCAGGTGGGTCGATTCCAAGGAGATAGAAAAAGAAGGTACGGGTGTTCTTGAAGATGTAGATGGTATAATAGTTCCCGGAGGATTCGGGGAAGAAGGATTCGAGGGTAAAATTGAAAGTATTCGATACGCGAGGGAGAACAAAGTTCCCTATCTCGGTCTTTGTCTGGGTATGCAGCTCGCGCTTGTCGAGTTCGCGAGAAATGTTATAGGGTTTGAGGGGGCGAATACTGTGGAAGCGGACCCCGAGACGCCGTATAAAGTCATAAAATTTCATGGTACGCAAAAGGAACTTCTTGAGAAAGAAAGAATCGGCGCTACCATGAGATTGGGAGCTTATGCTGCACAATTGAGGAGGGGCACGAAAGTTTTCGAATGCTATGAGAGGACAGGGAGATTAAAGTACGATGCAAAAAGGATAAAAGAAATAAAGGAAGATTTCAGACTTGGTCTTTTAGAGAAAGGAGAACCAGCTGTTCTTGAAAGACATAGACATAGATATGAAGTTAACCCTGAATATGTGAAAGAATTTGAGAAAGCCGGGGTTGTTTTTAGCGGGTTTCATAAATTGCCCGGTGATGAATCTCTTATGGAGTTTATGGAATTGCCCGATCATCCTTTTTTTGTCGCCACACAGGCACATCCGGAGTTTAAAGCCCGTCTTGAAAACCCTTCTCCGCTATTCCTCGGTTTGATAAAAAGCATTCTTGATAATAAGTGAAACTCGCTTTTTATCCTCGGGATTCTTTAGTCCATTTTTTTGATCCGAGAAGCAAGTTGCTTTTTGTTTTTACTTGTTTTATAGCTGTTTTATTTGTAAATAGTGCCGTTGCTTATATACTGCTTTTTTTATTGGTAATAATCCCTTTTTTCTTTTCCCGTGTACCGCCGGAGAAAATACTTAGAGGGTTTTTCCCATTTTTGCCGTTGGTTCTTTTGACTTTTATTTTACATTTCTTTTTAACTCCGGGGCGGATTTTGTTTAAAATAGGTGTGCTAAACGGAACCGCAGAGGGTTTATATGAGGGGATGTTTTTTTCCGCACGTATTTTTCTCCTCGTTTTAAGCGCTATGCTTTTTAGTTTTACAACCTCTCCCTTTGATCTTGCCGATAGTTTATCAAATTTCTTTTTTCGTTTCAAATCTGAAACTTTAAGAGAATTTCCGATGATTATGATTTTTGTTTTTCGTTTTATCCCCTTTATGTTCAGAGAAAGCAAAAAGGCTGTTCTGGCTCAGAAAGCGAGATGTGGTTATATAAAAATGGGGAAAGACCTTTTTTCACTTGTTTTTCCGATTGTACATTCCTCTATTATCAGGGCTGAACAATTAGCTCTCGGACTTCACGCTAAAGCTTACCAGGTCGGGGAAAAAAGGACAATGATCAATGAGTTCAGGTTTTCTTTAAAAGATTACTACTTTATGGCTTACTCTGTTGTTCCCTTTATTATCGTAATATTTGTTAGATAATCGATTGATTAAAATTTGGTTCTCTCTAATTCTCTTTTTATGGGAATTTAAATATTAAAATTTATAAATCAAAATTACATATTAAAATGCAAAGTTTTTTGACCTTCATATGCTATATTGAAGAATTTTTATTCATTTTTGAACTTTGATTTGTAATTTTACATTTTGATATTTGATTTTTTTATTCCAATCGTAAATTTATTATATATTTCATATGTTTTGCGTTAAAAGATATTTATTGTCAGTTTAGAGCTATTGTAGAATCCCCTAACACTTGACTTTTTAGCGTAAGTTACTTATTTTAATAGAGAAAGCGTTTTTAGGAGGTTATTTTTGATAGAAGAAAACGTTAACTTAATAGTTAAGGCAGTAAAGGATTATAAAGAGAGTAAAAATCTGGAATATCTCACCAAAATTATAAAAGAGTATTCGGAATTAGGTTTTTACGGAGAGGTTAAAGAGTATATAGAGGAATTTCTGGCGAGCGGGGGTAGTGTCGGGGCCCTTGTAGCTCTTTCGGCAGATTTTCCGGAGGGAATAAAAAAGATACTCAGTCCGGTAGAAATTGAAATAGACGGAGAATTCGACGCGGGTTCTTTCCTTGAAATGGGCGAACTGCTCTGGGAGATTGGTTCTCCCGATGAGGCAAAAGACAATTACATTAAAGCTTTTGAGTACTATTCATACCTTGGTAACGGTGAAGCGGCGCGGCAGGTTTTGGAAACCCTGAAAGAAAGATATCCGGAAGACGGTAAGATAAAAGATCTTGTATTCAAAGACATAAAAGATGATATTCTTTCAAAATTGAGAGAATTTTGTCCTGAAGCCCCAAAGGATGAAATCGATTTCCGCTATGCTCTGGGGAAAGGTTTTCATAGTGAAAATATGCTTACAGAGGCAGAAGCTAATTATAGAAGAATTTTAGAGCTGGACGATTCTCATAATTGTAAAAGATTATTGGTTTCTTTACTGAAGGAAAAGGGCTCTTTTGAGGAGTCTCTTAATCTGGCAAGAGAATTGGAGGAAGAAGAAAAGTTGGAAGAATTATACTCCCTGTATGAATCTCTGAGAGATTCAGGGAAGGTAGAGACTGGAAAAGATGTGTTAAAAGAAATATATGGAATTAATCCGGATTTTAAAAATGTTAGAGAACTTCTCGGTGCAGATCGAGCGGAAGGTGCGAAAGGAACGGAAGAAACGTCGAAAGTGAAAATTGGCGAAGGGAGCCCCGGGCGGGACGATTTTAAGGAAAAGAGAATTGTTTTTCTATAGGAGAAAATAGATGAATTATGAAGCTTTTTACGGATTAAAAAAAGAACCTTTCGGAGATATTCCCGATCCGAATTTATTTTACAGCGGTCCCGAGCATACAAGGGCGCTCGTTAAATTATTACACGTTATAAAAAAGAATAGAGCATTGGGTTTATTAACAGGCAGTATCGGGTGTGGTAAAACGACACTTATAAGGAAAATTCTCGTCGATCTTGAAGAGGAAAAATATTCCGTGAGTCTTATGACGCTTACTCAGCCGGATTTTTCCGCGATCTGGTTTGACAAAAAATTGGGAGAGTTATTCGGGATGAGGTTTGATTCTAAAAGTAGAACGGAGATGAAATTGGAATTGATAGCTGAACTCGAGCGCAGGCAGCAAGCGAACAAAAAAACGGTAGTTCTTATCGATGAAGCCAACAACATCACAAATTCTGAAGTAATGGAAGAAATAAGAGGATTTTTAAATTTAGAACTTCAGGGTTATCGTCTGGTAACAATTATTCTAAGCGGAATGGGTGATATGTATGAAAAGATAAAAGATAACATTTCATTAAGGCAGAGAGTTTCGACTGTTGTCAGCCTTCCTCCGCTTACTCTCAGTTCTACGAGAGAATATGTGAATTACAGATTGGAGCAGGCCGGAGCCACAGGAACGATATTCAGTGATGAGGCGCTTAAGCTTATATATGGTTTTACGTCGGGAGTTCCTCGTTTGATTAACGTTATTTGCGATAATGCTCTTTTAGAGGGAGCGTTGCTTAAAAAAAAGATTGTGGAAGAATCAATAATCAAAAGAGTGGGTGAAGAGCTTATGTTCGACAGAGACAATAAAGAAGAAAATGTTAAAAAGTAACGAAATTACAGCTTTAAGAAATGAAGCGAATAAAGCAAAAGTTCAGGGAGATACTGATAAGGCGATTGATTGCCTCGAAAAAATTTATCGCTTAGAACCCGATGACGCGAATAATTTAAAGGAATTAGGCAGCCTTTATAATAAATCGGGAAATAAGAAAAAAGCGGTAGAGTTTTACTGGAAAGCTCTTGAAAAGTACAGGGAAGCAGAGTATTACCAGAATGCCACAGCTATAGCTCAGATGTTGCTCCGGTTCGGAGAAGATGAATTGCTGGTTAAACATGAACTCGCTTTTTTGTATGAAAAACAGGGTCTTTTAGGAGATGCTGTAACCGCATACGAGGAATTAGCCGAGTTATACAAAAAAGAAGGAGATATAGAGGGGGTTCTCGAGAACCTGAGGAAAATTGTCAATATAACACCCAAGAAGCTGGGAATTCGTTTGAAACTTGCCGAAATCTACGAAAATCAAAAAAAGTTTGATGAATTGACCGCGGAGCTGGAGGAGATAAAAGGTATATTCAAAGAACAGGGGAGAGTTGAGGAAATGGAACGAATAGAGACCCGGATATCCGCTCTGGCTTCCCAAAAGGAAAAGATTGTAACCCTTGAGAAAAAAGGAAAAGAAGAAGTAAAAAAGCAGAAGGTTCCGGAAGAATTAGTTGTGGAGTTTGAGCAGGAAGGAATTCAACTTCTCGAAGCGGTTGAAGAAGCGGTGTCGAAAAGCGAAAAAGAACCAGACGAAGTTTTTCTTGAAAGCAACGAGAAATTATTCGATCTGGAAGTAGAGGAGAAGGAAGAGGAAACGGAGATAACAGAAGAAATTAGATTTTTCGAGGAAATGCCCGTATCTCACGAAGAAGATATAGAAGTAGCGGTTTCGGGATGGGAGGATTGGTTTAATCTTGCTGAACTCTATGAATCTGTTGGTTCGATAGAGGAGGCGGTAGAATATTATATTAAAGCAGCAGAAGCTAATTTTAACAAAAAGAATTATAACGGTGCTTACAAAATATTTAATAAGATAGCAAATTTACAGCCATCCAACATAATGTGCCGCCAGAAAATGATCCAGAGCTCTTTGAAGATGAACAGCACGGAAAAAGCAATAGAAGCTTATTTTTCCCTCTATGAGTGTTTGAAGGCTAAGAAAGCAGACTCTGAGGCGGAAAAAATTCTGGATAAAATCGAGAATTTGGATCCGAATTCTCCAGTTCTTGAAAAAGTCCGAGGTAAAAAGAAAGAAACAGAAAAAGAGAAAGTTGGAAGGGCTCCGGATTTCGAAGGGTTATTTGAGGCTGAAGTCAGCGAGCAGTTAAGCTTAGAGGAAGAGTCGACGGATGTAAAGGCTCCCACGCTTGAAAGTCTTTTAGAAGAGTTTAAAAATAAGGCAAGGGAAGAACTTGATATTACGGATTATGCGGCGCATTTTAATCTCGGTATAACCTACAAGGAAATGGATCTTATTGAAGAAGCTATAGAAGAATTTAAAAAAGCGATGAAAGAGAAATCCTGGAGGCTTAAGTCCTTAGAGATGCTCGGGATTTGTTATGAACTTCTGGATCAAAAAAAGAAAGCGGAAGATATTTATAATCTGGTTATAAAAAATAATAATTTTCGGGAAGATCAAAAAACAGCATTTTACTACCATCTGGGTAATTTGTACGCTCAACAGGGTTTATATGGAGATGCTGTCGAACAGTATAAGAAAATCATTAAGATAGATAAGGATTTTGCGGATGTGAAGGAAAAAATTAAAATTATTAATAAAAAGATGGCGGGAGAGGAAGTCGAGGACGAGATTTCTCTCCATTTTGGTGAAGCTCTTTCTGAAGAGGGCGCCGAACTCTGGGACTCTGTGTTGTCAGAGGGGATAAAAGAAGAACAGGGTGCGGAACGCGAACAGGAACGGGAAAGAAGAACTGCCACTCGAAAAGAAAAAGGCAAAATTTCTTATATTTAATCCCCGCCCGACCTCAAATATAACCGCAGATTGCACCCTGAACAGTCATTCTTCCATACCCCGATACAGTCATACTTCCCTACGGGGCAGGCCCAAGGGAATAGAAGTTACTGCATGATGAGTTTCTATTCCACAGGGCAGGCAGATTATCATAAGATTTTTTCACCGCAAAGACGCAGAGACCGCAAAGTATAAGAACAAGTTAAGTGATCAAATTATCGAATGGTTAAACCGCCCTTCCCGCGCCTTTAAGATTTTTCTATTTCACTATTTTTTAATTCTAACCATTCAACTTAGATTCGAAGAATCTATGATATTGCCACAGATTACTCTGGTTATCACAAGAAAAATTCACCTCAGAGACGCAAAGAACACAAAGTTTATTTTCTGTTTTTTACTAATTAAACAATTTCCCATTTAACTATTAAACCGATTCGGAGTGACCGAATCATAATGAGTTTCGATTCAATAGGTCGACAAAATCGATTGCCAGAGTGGACCAGCCGAAGTTTCTCATAGCTTTACCCGGGTGTCCGTCGAATGGATCGTAATATTCGCAGAAACCGAATTTTACTATTAGTTCAATTGTCTTTCTTGCGATTTTTTTTGCGAGAGTTGTATATCCCTGTTTTTCGAGTCCGTTTGCCAGAAACCAGTTTGTGTTAATCCATGTCGTTCCTCTCCATATAAAACGGGTGTCGGTAAGAGGACCGAATGAAGATTCGTCCATAGCCACGCTGGTTATGGGATAAGGACTCCAGAATTCTTTTTCGCTCTGCAGGTGTCCCCCTAAAGATTTAATATGAAGTTCAGGAATAGAAAGAGTTAAGGGAAATATTGAGGAAATTGTTTTTACTTTCATCGGGTTTTCAGAGCCTTTCCTGTGAAATAAACTGAAATATATTTGGAAATCATCGAACCAGCATTTTTGGGTCAAACTTTCTTTAACGCTGTTAGCCCATTTTTCTATTTCTTTTTGTTTGTTTTTGTCCAGTTCCTCGTATAATTCCGCGAGAGCGTATAAACCCAGACAGTAAATGGTATTGAAAGATACATCTTCGACATCGAAAAGAGACGATTCGAAGATTTTGTCGAGATCCCAGTTCCATTCTTTATATCGGGTAAGTATTTCCGTTATGTGTTTTTTTGTTACCAGAGGGTCGTGTTTTGTGTTGTCGAAAGGAATATCATAATGCGGGCATAAGTCCATGCCGGATTCCATTGGTGTTATTATGGAAATCAATCCATCCCTATCCGGGTCTCTTTTTTCTTTGAGATAAAGATAATATTGCTCTACTTTTTCTACGTTTTTCTTAACAAATTCAAGGTCTTTTGTGGTTTTATAAATTTCAAGAAGAGCGAGAGCTATCACAGGAGGTTGAATTTCCGCTGTGAAGAGGTTGGTCTTTTTCGAGTTTACCTCTTTCTGCCACCATTTTTGAAAACGGTCTCTAAGCCTCCATTTCCAGAAAATAATATGGGGTATAAAACCGTCTTTCTGCTGAACTGAAGTCAGGGTTTCGAATTCTTTTTTCGCTATTTCGGGGTCGAATTTTGACATCACTATTATGTGAAAACACGAATCCCAGAACCACTGGTGAAAATGAACCGAATCGGGAGAGAGGTAAAAATAATTTCTTTTGAAATTTTTACTGAATCCTTTTTTTATGTTTTTCTTTAGAAGAGAAAAAGCTTGTTCTTGAAGGTTTTTCATTTTGTAAATAATATGCTTTTTTTCTTTTCTGACAAGATAGAAAAAAATATTATGAAAAATCAGTGTTAATCTGTGGCAATATCATAGATTCTCCGAATCTAAATTGAATGGTTAGAATTAAAAAATAGTGAAATAGAAAAATCTTAAAGGCGCGGGAAGGGCGGTTTAACCATTCGACAATTTGATCATTTAACTTGTTCTTATACTTTGCGGTCTCTGCGTCTTTGCGGTCAATTCCCCCCTTGCGGTTTTTGATTTTTTTATAATCTTCCTTAGTAATAAATCATGGAAAAAGAGATTCATCCTTTACTGGACAGGGAAAAACAGGAAAAAGCGAAAGTGTACGAATGGACCAATCGTAAAATTGGTTTGTGGAGTATGCTTCTATCCGGTGTTTTTAATCTATTTTTTTATTTTTCAGGATTATCTTCCGAGATTGCGAACTGGCACATCTTTTCGTCTGTTATTTTTGTTTTTGTTATTTATATGTTTATTTACTCGGTTTCGCAGGAGATTATCAGTCTCCCTTTATCCTATCTTTCGGGATTTGTTATCGAAAAGAAATACGGTTTTTCCAACCAGACCAGAAGGGAATGGTTCAAGGAACATGCGAAAAGTTTCCTCGTTTCTTTAGTTATAAGTATACTGATTTTCGGGGCGCTTTTATACATGTTTCAAAAATATAATGATTTGTGGTGGTTGGTGGCATCCCTTTTTATGGTTTTCTTTTCGGTTGTTATGTCCATGATTTTTCCGGTGTGGATTATGCCCATATTTCATAAATACAAGCCGATAGAAGATGAAGAACTGAAAAGTTCTCTTCGGGGTATTCTGGAAAAAGGAGGTCTTAGAATCAAGGGTTTTTTCAGGGAAGACACCAGCAAAACGACCACAAAAGAAAACGCGATGCTCGCGGGTCTGGGCAAAACCAAAAGGGTTATTTTAACTGATAATATTATAAACAATATGAAACCGGACGAAATAAGAACAGTTCTGGCGCACGAAGTCGGGCATTACAGGAGAGCGCATATGCCCAAGATGATTTTCACCGGGCTTTTTTTTAATCTATTTTCTTTTTATCTTTTGCATTTTATTTTTACCGTTTTATTCCCCGATTTTTTAACGGGTGTCAGGGCCAATATCGCTCTGTTCCCCATGTTTTTATTATTTCTCAGCCTTATAGATTTAGCCCTCTTAAAAATTTTGCAAAACGCAATGGTTCGCCGGTTCGAGAATCAGGCTGATGATGAGGCGCTCAAACTCTCGGAAAATCCGGACGCTTTTAAAAGGGCGATGGCGGGTCTGGCGAACAGAAATCTTTCCAACGCCTATCCGAATTTCTGGGTCAGGCTTATCTATTACAGCCATCCGCCGATAGGCGAAAGATTGGAAAGAGCGGAAAAATATTCGGGAAGTTAAGAAAACAACTTCGCTCGTAAATTGGATTGGATGGAGTAAAAAGACATTCCTTATTTTTTTTCTCTGCGAAGCCTGCTGTGCAATTAATCCTGTGTTTTTTGATATACCTTGACTTTTGATTTTTATTATTTATAATTCCTCCTGATGGATTATTTTATGCTGCTTCGTCCCACTTTATTTCTCCCTTTATGGATTTTTTTTCTTCTTGGAGCTCATCACGCCGAAGGAAAGATTTCCTCGAGGGCGGTAATCGCTTTTATCCTATACACAATGCTTATGGGGGGTGTTTATATTTTTAATCAGATAGTCGACAGAGAATCGGATAAGAAAAACAAAAAATTATTTTTGCTTTCCGATGAAATTGTTCCTCTTAAATACGCGTATATAGAAATGATAATACTTTTCGGAACATCTGTTTCAGTATCTTTTTTTCTCGGCGTGGATATTTTTTTCGCTTTCCTGGTTTCTCTTTTTCTGGGAATTACTTATTCACTTCCTAAAATTGAGACAAAAGGGAAACCTTTCCTGGATATTATCTGGAATGCCGCGGGATATGGTGTACTTGCTTTGATAGTCGGATGGCTGGCTACGTCAGAACCTTCGGCTTCAATGTTTGTTGTTACGATTCCGTATTTTTTCGCTGTTGCGGCTGTATTTGTAAACACGACAATTCCGGATATAGAAGGAGATAGAGAAGGAAGCAAAATTACGACCGGTGTTTTTTTAGGAAAACAAAAAACTCTTTTGCTGGCGGTGATTCTCGATTTATCGGCTATAATTACCGCTTATTTCTTAGGAGAAAGAGGGTATATATGTCTTATAGGGGCAGGTCTGGCGTTTCCGATATTTGTTTTTGCTTATATTAAACGCACAAAAAAATCTATCCTGTTTTCTTTTAGGGCGATTCCCGGAATACTGGCAATTATTGTTTTCTTTATAACTCCTGTAATAATTCCGCTTTTTGCGGCGGTTTTAGGGGTTCAGAAGATTTATTATAAAAATAAGTTCAATATAGATTATCCGAACGTGTTTAGCGGAGAAGGAAGGGATTTTTAATATGATTATCTTGTTTTTGCTGTTTTCTAATTTTTCGCCTGAAATCGATTCGCTATTGAATGATGCTATCAGTTGTTCTTATGTGGAGGACTTCGCTCGGGCGGAATCACTGCTCACGGTTCTCAAGAAGCGAAGACCTGATCATCCTGTTTCATACTTCTTAATGTCTTCACTTTACGAAATGAAGTGGGTAGATCTCGGAGATTATTCTTATAAGGATAAAATTTTTATATACGCGGATTCCGCTATGGACAAGGCAAAAGAATGGACAAAAACAAATCCCGATGATCCATGGGGATATTTTTTCATCGGTGGCAGTTATACATTAAAGATTTTTTATTATGTCATGAAGGAGGATTACTTCGGTACATTTTTTATGCTGAATCCGGCGATTTATTATCTGGAGAAAGCCAGAGAGATCGATTCTACCTTGGCCGATGTTTATCTGGGTTTAGGAGGCTGGGAATATATGAAGGGACATTTGCCTTTTATGGGTAAGGATAAAGAGAAAGGACTCGCAATGCTAAGAAAAGCCATCGACGATTCAAAGTTTGTTTCGCTTTATTCTACACTGGCTTACGTTAATATTTGTAATCGCGAAGAGGATTACGACGAGTCCATATCGTATCTCGAGCCTTTGATAGATACTTTCCCGGAATCGAGGACGTTTACCTGGCCTCTTCTTAAGGCTTACTATGGTAAAAAAGATTATAATAATGCTCTCAAAGTTGTGAATAGGCTTATTGATATTTCCGCGGATAATAATTATTCAAAATTTGAAGCTTATTACTATAAAGCTGAAATATTTTTTGAGCTTGAAAGGTTCGAAAAAGCGTTAAACGCTGTTGAAACAGCTTTGAATTTACAATTAAATAGAGAAATGCTGAATGTGAAAAAAGTAAGAGAGAAGCTTCTTAAGCTAAAAAGTAAAATTGAGAAAGAAAATAAAGTAAAGCATTCAAGCGTGAAAAAGGTCTTGACATATTAGTTTTATAAGGTAAAATTAAAGAGTTAGCCGGAGTGGCGGAATCGGTAGACGCATCGGACTTAAAATCCGGTGGAGAATTTTCTCCGTGTCGGTTCAAGTCCGACCTCCGGCATGTAATTTTTTGAGATAGAACAATGAAATGGTTTCAGATAAGAAAAAAAATCGAAAAAGAAAGCAAAAAAAAAGAAATTCCTGATGGTTTATGGCTGAAGTGTCCCTCCTGTGGGGAGATTCTTTACAAGAAAGAAATCGAAAAGAATCTTATGGTATGTTCAAAGTGCAACTTTCATTTTAGAGCAGGCAGTGCTTTTTACAAAAAACTATTGTTCGATGAGGGTTCTTTTACTCCTTTAGACGAAAATGTTCAAACCGCAGATCCTTTACAATTTAAAGGTTATAGAAAGAAAATTGAAGCGGTAAAGGAGGAAACTTCTTTAAGTGAAGCAGTAATAACCGGTGAAGCTAAAATCGGTGGTAGAGATATCGAGGTAGCTGTTATGGATTTTTCTTATATCGGGGGTTCCATGGGTTCTGTCGTGGGAGAGAGAGTTAAGAGGGCGATTGAGAGAGCAAGCAATGCCGGTTTACCTCTGGTGACAGTTAATGCCTCTGGGGGAGCAAGGATGCAGGAAGGTATTTTATCTCTGATGCAAATGGCTAAAACAGCAACTGCTCTAAATAAGTTAAAAACCCCCTATATTTCTGTTCTTACCAATCCTACAACCGCTGGTGTTCTCGCTTCTTACGCTTCACTCGGGGATATTTTAATTGCCGAGCCCGGCGCGCTTATTGGATTCGCGGGACCCCGGGTAATAAAACAAACAATAAAAAAAGAATTGCCTGAAGGTTTTCAGAGAGCCGAGTTTCTGTTGGAGCACGGTCTTATAGATATGATTGTTTCTCGGAGAGATCTCAGGCGTACGATTATCGCTCTTTTAGCGCATCTTTGTTAAAAGCTTAGGCAATGTTTAAGAAAGAAGCGGAAATTGTTAATTCTTTAGGTATTCACGCGAGACCTGCTTCGATGTTAGTAAAGCTTGCCTCAGCTTTTGATTCAAAAATAGAACTGAAAAAAAATAATGTTAAAGTTAATGCCAAAAGTATTATGGGCGTCCTCATGCTGGCTTCGGAACAGGGAGATAAATTAACTGTTATTGCTGAAGGTGAGGATGAAAAAAATGCGGTGGAAGCACTTGTTGAATTAATAGAAAAAAGGAAATTTGATGAAGAATAAAATATTGAGGGGAATCCCCGCTTCTCCTGCAATTGCCATAGGTAAAAGTTTTGTGTATTCACCCAAACAGATAGTCCTTTCCTCTCTCAGAGATAGAAAGGATGTTGCTGAGGAGTTGGCGTTTTTCGAGAAAGCGCGCAATTTGGCTTTAAGACAGCTTCGCAACCTTCGAATTGAATTAAAGAAAGCCAGCGATCCTATAAGTTCAAGATTGATAGATGTGCAGATGCTTTTTCTGCAAGATCCTCTTTTTTTAAATTCAGTGGAGAAAAGAATCAGAGTGAATAAAGAATCGGCAGAGGAAGCAATAGTCAATTTTGCGCGAGGTCTGGAAAAGGATTTCCGGGATATTCCGAATAGCTATATAGCGGAGCGTTATTTGGATGTAAAAGATATTGTTGAAAGATTATTGAAGAATTTGAAAGAAGAAGAACCGGATAATGCGTTGGGAAAGCGCGGTGATATTGTTATAGCAGAGTCTTTTACCGCTTCTGCTGTTTTGCAGATGAGTAAGGTAGGTGTTGGAGGTTTGATTACGGAAAAAGGGGGAAGAACTTCGCACTTCGCTATTCTTGCGGAAGCTTTAGATATCTCTGCTGTTGTAGGAGTTAACGGGGTTACCGAAGGAATCGAGTCCGGCGATGAAGTAATAGTAGATGGTATAAGCGGTGTCGTGGTTATTAATCCTGACGAAGATACAAAGAGAAGATTTGAGAAAAAAAAGGAAGAGGCGGATGCTATTCAGAAAAAATTTCTTGAGCAAAAGGATCTCCCCGCAACCACTATAGACGGTTATTCTATAGATATTTCCGCAAATATCGAGTTGCCTATCGAGCTTCCATTTATTAAGAAATTTGGAGCTAAGGGAGTAGGTCTTCTTAGAACCGAGTTTCTTTTTCTCACTTCTGAAGATATCCCTGATGAAAAAGAACAGTACGATTTTTATTTAAAAGTTGCAGGAAGCGTTCATCCTGATAGTGTTATAATGAGAACCCTCGATCTCGGGGGAGATAAGGTTTTTAAGACTAAAGTCCAGGAAGAAAATCCTTTTTTGGGTTGGAGGGGAGTTCGTTTCACTCTTGCGAACGAAAAAATTTTTAAAGATCAACTGCGTGCTATGTTAAAAGTTTCTGCCAAAGGTAATGTAAGAATTCTGATTCCTATGGTTTCACAAATAGAAGAGATTATAAAGGTTAGAAATGTTGTGGAAAAAATTAAAAGCGAACTGAAAAGGGAAGGTGTAGCTTATGATGAAAATATAGAAATAGGAGCCATGGTAGAAATACCTGCTGTTCCTTTATTGGCAGATTTTTTTTCAGAAGTGGTAGATTTTTTTTCTATAGGGACGAACGATTTAACACAGTACACCCTTGCAGTTGATAGAGGAAATAAGAAGATATCCAGCCTTTTCGACCAGCTTGATCCTTCAGTTATTAGTCTTATGGAAATGACGGTAAGAAAAGCGCATCATAAACATAAATGGGTTGGGGTCTGTGGTGATGTAGCTGCCGATATAGTCGCTATACCCCTGCTTATTGGGATGGAATTGGATGAGCTTTCATTACCGCCGAGTTTTATTCCTCAGATTAAAAACATTGTTAGAGGTCTAAGTTTGAAAGAATGTAAAGAGCTATTGGATAGCGCGAAGAAAAGGAAATCGGCAGATGAAGTGAGGGGATTCATGAGAAAAGAAATGCTCAGCAGGTTTTCCTCTCTTAAAAACATATTAGTGGAGGTTGAAGATGATTGAAATTATTGATGATTTGCCTCAGCAAATCGAAGAAGCTATAGAACTTGGTTCTTCAGTTGATTACGAGTTTAAGGGTATCAAAAATATCTGTGTTGGCGGGATGGGGGGTTCTTCTATAGGGGGTGAGTTACTTCAGAATATGTCTGCGAGGTACTCTAAAATACCTTTTTTCGTTGTCAGGGATTATAATTTACCGCGTTTTGTCAACAGTAAAACCCTGGTGATTATTGTGAGTTATTCGGGAAACACTGAGGAAACTTTATCTTTAATGGATCAAGTTCATAAAAAGGCAAAAGTTTTGTGTGTTAGCAGTAATGGGGTAGTTGCGGACCGGGCAAAAGAGGAAAAAATACCTTTAATATCTATTCCGAAAGGGTATCCTCCGAGAGGAGCTATCGCTTACCTGTTTTTCCCTGTTCTGGAAGTTTTGAGGAAATCGGATTTATTAAAGGTAAAAAAGGAAGACATCGATGAAGTTATAGATGTCCTTTCAGAGAACATGGAAACGGCAAAAGTATGGGCTGAAGAAGTTAGTGGCAGATTGAAGGAAAAATTCCCTTTTATCTATTCTATTTATGATTTTAGTGGTGTTGCCAGGAGATGGTGCACTCAAATCAATGAAAATTCAAAGTCACTCGCTCATTTTGCCGTATTTTCGGAATTAAATCACAACGAAATAGTCGGTTGGGAAAATCCCAAAGAGATTCTTAAGAGGATTTTTATTTTTATCCTGAGAGATAGAGAAGAGACGGAAAAGGTAAAGAAAAGAATAGAAATTACAAGCGAGTTAATCGAGGAGTTCGCCGGTGAAATTATGAATGTGTATTCTGAGGGTAAATCTCAGCTCTCGAAACTCTTTTCCTTGATACAGAAAGGTGATTATCTTTCTTTTTATCTCGCAAGGAATTACAAGGTGGATCCTCTCCCCGTTAAGAAGATTCAGGAGTTGAAGAGAAGGCTCGCTGAATGACGGTTATTATTCCTTTAGCGGGTCGCGGAACCAGGTTAAGACCTCTAACTTATAGTATCCCTAAACCGCTTTTGCCCTGCGGGGGTGATACTGTACTTGGATGGATATTTAAATCCATAAATTCACTTCCTTTATCTGAAATTGTCTTAATAGTAGGTTATAAGAGAGATGAAATAAAAAGATGGGTCGAGGAGTCTTATGGTGATTTACCCGTTAAATGGATTGTTCAGCAGGAACCTTTGGGTTTGGGTCACGCGATATGGAAAGCAGGAGAAATAATTCCTTACGAGAGTGATGTTTTGATTTATCTCGGAGATTCGATATTTGATCTGGATTGGAGTATAGTTATGGAAGGAAAAGATAATTTTGTAGGTGTTCAAGAAGTCGACAATCCGGGAAGATTTGGAATTGTCGAGGTTAAAGAGGATAGAGTCGTTGATTTAATAGAGAAACCGGAACGACCTTCTTCCAATCTTGCCGTTGTTGGTTTATATTATATAAAAAAGTGGGATTTTTTGTACAGTCAACTTAATTTTATAATTGAAAAAGGTATAAAAACCAGGAATGAATATCAATTGACAGATGCTCTAAAGCTTATGTTGGAGAGAGAACATATTAATTTAAAAGCATTTCCTGTCAGATCATGGTATGATTGCGGTAAGACGGATACTTTACTTCAAACCAATGCGGGTCTGTTGAGAAATCCTCCTGATTGGATCGATTTTAAAGATAGGATAAAAAATTTTTCGTATGTTTGCGATTCTTCTGAATTAAAAGACACCGATTTAGGACCTTTTGTCACTGTCGGTGAAAATTCATTAATAGAAAAATCGAATATCAGTAACTCTATTATAGGAAATAATGTGAAAATTGTAAATTCGAATATTCATGATTCTGTTATAGGAAATGAATCGGAGATTGTAAACGGAAAAGGTAGGTTCATTGTTGGGTTTAATTCTATAGTTATAGAAAAGGAGAGTTGATAAGTGAAAAGAATAATTACAAGTGAATCCGTAACCGAAGGACATCCCGATAAAATTTGCGACCAGGTATCCGATGCTGTTTTAGATGAAATTTATAGAAACGACCCGGATAGAGAGAGAGTGAGGACGGCAATAGAAACCTTAACCACACGTGGTATAGTAATGGTCTCTGGCGAAATGGCAACTTCAGTTTATGTGGATGTTCCCGCCCTGGTAAGAGAATTATTAAGAAATATAGGATACGTCAAGACCGAGTATCATTTTACCTATGAAACCTGTGGTGTTGTTACAATGATACAGGGGCAGTCTTCCGATATAGCTCTCGGAGTGGATAAAGGAGGTGCGGGTGATCAGGGGATGATGTTCGGCTATGCGACTAAAGAAACGGAAGAATTAATGCCTATGCCTATTATGCTGGCGCACAAGTTGGTAAAAAAACTCGCCGATAAAAGGAAAGAGCAGGATGATCATTTCTTGCGACCCGATGGAAAGTCGCAAGTTTCTGTTGAGTATATTGACGGACTCCCTAAAAGAGTTGATACGATTTTGATTTCAGCTCAGTGTGATCCACAGGTTGATTTATCCGAGCTTAAGGAATATATTATCGAAGAAGTCATTAAACCCATCGTACCCGAAGAATTTCTGGATAATCGTACCAGGTATTTCGTCAATCCCACGGGCAGATTTGTTATAGGAGGGCCTCAGGCGGATACCGGAGTTACCGGCAGAAAGATTATGGTGGATACTTACGGGGGATTGGGTAAACATGGAGGAGGTTGCTTTTCGGGTAAAGACCCGACTAAAGTCGATCGTTCTGCTGCATATATGGCAAGGTACGTAGCCAAAAATATTGTTGCCGCTTCTCTTGCCGACAAGGTCGAAATACAGGTTGCCTATGCCATAGGCATGGAAGAGCCGGTTTCAATATATATCGATTCTTTCGGAACGGGGATTGTTTCTGATGAAAAGATTTTAGAAGCGGTCAGGAAAGTTTTCGATTTTCGCCCGAGAAAGATAATAGAACAGTTAAATTTGCTTCGTCCGCAATATCTGGATACCGCCTGCTACGGACATTTCGGAAGAGAAAATAAGGATTTTAAGTGGGAAGAAACCGATAAGGTTTCCCAATTGAAAGGGGAGATAAAATAATGGATTATGATGTAGCAAATGAATCTCTGGTCGATAAAGGTATTGTCAGGATCGAATGGTCTGCCGGATTTATGCCGGTTTTAGAAAGCATTAAAGAGAAATTCGAGAAGGAAAAACCACTCGGAGGCATATCGATTGCCGCTTGTTTGCATGTGACCACCGAGACGGCGAATCTTATGAGAACACTGAAAGCGGGGGGGGCAGACGTTGCTTTGTGCGCATCTAATCCCCTATCTACACAGGATGATGTCGCCGTAGCGCTGGTGAAGGAATTCGGTATCCCGGTTTTCGCGCGACACGGAGCAGATAGAGAAATGTATTACGGTCATATAGAAGCCGTTCTAAACCATGGTCACGATATAACAATGGACGACGGAGCGGATCTTGTCTCAACTCTGCATAGCAAATATAAATCAGAGTTAGATGAAGTAATAGGGGGTACGGAAGAGACAACGACGGGAGTAATAAGATTAAGAGCCATGGCTAATGAAGGGGTGCTCGGGTATCCCGTTATAGCGGTAAATGATTCTCTGACAAAATATTTATTTGATAATCGTTACGGTACGGGTCAATCCACGATAGACGGTATCCTTAGAGCCACTAATTATCTGATTGCCGGCAGCAATTTTGTTGTTTTCGGTTTTGGGTGGTGCGGAAAGGGAGTCGCGAAGAGAGCGAGCGGTATGGGAGCGAGGGTAATCGTTGTCGAAACCAATCCCGTCAGAGCTCTCGAAGCAGCCATGGAAGGGTATGAGGTTATGCCCGGTAAAAAAGCCGTCGCGATTGGTGATGTATTTATCACTGTTACCGGGGACAAGTGGATTATTACCGGTGAAGAGATAGAAAAGATGAAAGATAACGTGATAATAGGGAATTCCGGGCATTTCAACGTCGAGATTAAACTTGAAGATCTTGAAAAAATGAGTGAGTCGAAAAAAGAAATACGGGATAATGTAACTCAGTATAAACTCGGGGATGGGCGCAGGATTAATCTGCTCGGGGGTGGCAGACTGGTGAATCTTTCCTGTGCTGAGGGACATCCCGCTGTTGTTATGGATATGAGTTTTGCCAATCAGGCGAATGCAGCTGTCTATTTGACTCGCGAAGCTGGCAAAATGGATAAAAAGGTTTATACACTGCCATCCGAAATTGACAGAGAAATCGCTTTTTTAAAGCTTAAAACGATGGGAATTGAGATCGATGTTCTGACAGAAGAACAGAAGAAATATCTTAGTTCCTGGGGAGAGGGAACTTAATTTAAGATGAATGCGTGAACTTTCTATTAGTTTCTTTTTGCTTTTTTTGCTGTTTGTTTGTCTGGATGTTACCACAACATCTTATTCGATCGGGATTAGAAAAGCGCTTTTTGAGGAAATTGACAGTAGAATAACTCTGGGTGCTTCTGAAATAAGAGAGTCAATTAATAAAAAAGGAAAGCTTGAATTGGATTTGAAAAAAATTTATCCCGTTTTGTCGGAATATTCTCTCGATTGGGTGGAGCTGTTCGACTCTGCCGGAAGGCTCATTTCTTCTTCTGACTTTGAAACACAGTTCAAGCCCGGCTCTTTTCCCGACACACTTAGCTTCTGGGGTTATAGGTATGGTTTGTTTCCGGTAAAGGAAGGCTATTTATTGATTCTCGCTTCGGATGAGCAACTTGCTGTCCTGAGAAAATTTTTTAAACTTTCTTTGCTCTTGAGAATTCTTGTTTATTCTTCATTTATTGCGCTGGGATTTTATATCTACCGGGTTTTTTCCTATCCCTTTAAAAAAATTAGAGAAGTTCTGGGGGAAAAAGGTCGTAATATCGATTACGCAATGAAAGCTATAAGAGAAATGGTAAAAGATTACAAAGCGAAGTTAAAAAATGTGAAAGAAAGAGAAAAAGAATTGAAGCAGCGCCTTTTTCTATCAAAGTTAGGAGAAAATGTTTCTCAAGTTCTGCATGAGATAAGAAACGCCACCGGCGCTATTTTCGGGTTTGGAAAGCTTGTCCAAAATGAAGAAATAAGGAGGGGAATTTTAGAGGAAACAACCCATTTAAATGATTTTTCCAATCATCTTCTGTCCCTTGCTGGACCTTTAAAGCCTCAGATGAGAGATATAAATATCGGAGATTTGATAAATGCTTTACTTGAAAGATTTGATAACAGGGCGGTGAAAATAAACAGGGATTTAAAGGGAGATATACATTTGAAAGCGGACCCGGAGCTGATCGGAAGAGCGATATACAATATACTCGATAACGCGGTTGACGCCTGCAGGGAAGGAGGGGAAGTTTTTATTTCGGCCAAACAAAAAAGGAAGAATGTTTATATATCTATAGAAGATACGGGAACCGGAATGAATGAAAAAACATTATCGTCTATTTTTGATTTGTTTTTTACTAAAAAAGACGGAGGTGTCGGAGTGGGAATGGTAGTTGCAAAAAGAATTGTAGAAGCTCATAATGGTGATATTAGCGTTAAGAGTAAGTTGGGGAAAGGCAGTAAGTTTTTAATAACTATTCCCGGAGAAAGAAATGAATAAGATTCTGCTTGTTGAAGATAACGAAAATTTCAGGAAAATGCTGGAACTTAACTTCGAGAAAGCAAATCTTACTTTCGAATCCTGTGCTTCTGCGGAAGAGGCATTTAATGTTTTTAACAGGGATATATTTTCGGTAGGAGTTTTCGATCTTAAACTTCCGGATAGCGACGGATTGGAATTGCTGGGCAAGATTCTTGAAATCGCGCCCGAGTTTCCGGTATTCATAATAACCGCATACGGCGATATTAAGTCTGCCGTGGAAGCGGTAAAAAGAGGAGCTACTGATTTTATTCAGAAGCCTTTTGACCCGGATCTTTTAATTGATAAAATAAAAAAGGAAATAAAAAAAAGGTCATTTCCTTCAAAAAAGAAAATAGTGGGAAATTCGCGTCTTTTAAAAGAAGCGATAGAGCTCGCTAAAAAGGTGGCAGTAACAGACCTTACAGCTTTCCTTTTTGGTGAAAGCGGAACCGGTAAAGAATTATTCGCGAGGGCAATTCATGATTGGAGTCCGAGGAAAGAGGCTCCTTTTATTGTGTTAAATTCTGCGGCGATACCCGAAACTCTTCTTGAAAGTGAATTGTTTGGAATAGAAAAGGGAACCGCCACAGGTGTTTCTAAAAGGATAGGTAAAATCTCTCAGGCTTACGGAGGGACACTTTTCTTTGATGAAATCGGCGATATGCCTCTTTTGCTTCAGGCTAAGATTTTAAGAATAATCGAGGAAAAGGAATACGAAAAAGTGGGTGGAAGAGAGAAAATTAAGGCTGATGTAAGAATAGTTTGCGCGACCAATAGGGATCTGGAAGCTTTAGTTGAAAGGAAGAAATTCAGAGAAGATTTATATTACCGGTTAAACGTATTTCCTATTTATTTACCCTCTCTTAAGAATAGACTTGAAGATATTGAAGTACTTGTCAAACATTTTATAGAATTATACGGTGGAAGCATTCCCGGCAAAGTTGAGGATGTGAGTGAAGCGGCATTCATGAAATTAAAACAGCATGAATGGAAAGGAAATGTACGTGAGCTTGAAAATGTCGTTAAGAGGGCTTTAATTATTTGTGATGGGGATATTATTGAAGAGGGAGATGTTATTTTTTACGGTAAAAGGAGAGAAGATAGAAGTATCGAGAGTTTTAATCTCCACGAAATCGGGGAAAAGGCGAAAAGGGAAACGGAAATCAGAATAATCAGAGAAGCTCTGAGACAGACTGCGGGTAATAAAGCCCAGGCCGCCCGGTTACTTAATATTTCATATAAGACACTCTTTAATAAACTTAATGAATATGAGCTCGAAAAGTAGAGAAAACAATTGCACATGTAGTACATGTAGAGAATGTAGTAATGGAATATTCTAAGCTTGCAGACCGGGTAATAGGACGAGCTATTGAAGTGCATCGTTTACTTGGTCCTGGTTTACTAGAATCGACTTATGAAGAATGTTTGGCTTATGAATTTAAAACTAATGGTATAAGTTTTAAAAGGCAGGTGGCTTTACCTGTTTTTTATAAAGAAATTGAATTGGATTGCGGCTATCGTGTTGATATTCTTGTTGAGAATGAAATTATTTTAGAAATTAAAAGCGTAGAAACATTAAAGGAAATACATAAAGCGCAGATATTAACTTATATGAAATTAGCTCAAATTAAGCATGGATTTATTGTAAACTTTAATGTTAAATATTTAAAGAAAGGATTAAAAAGTTTCGTATTATAAACAACTACAAGTTCTACAGGCTCTACATGTGAGATTTTTAAAAAGGTAGGTTTTTTGAAGGAAATTGAAGTTAAAGTTCTGGAAATCAATGTAGAAAAAACGGAAAAGAAACTAAAAGAAATAGGGGCGGAGAAAGTTTTTAGCGGTGAATTGATTAATTCGTATTTTGATTTTCCCGATAAACGACTGGAAAAAGAAGAAAAAATTCTGAGACTCAGGAAGAAAGGGGATAGAGTTATTCTGACTTACAAAAAGATGATAAACCGTGAAAAAGCTAAAGTTATGGATGAGTATGAATTCGAGGTTCAAGATTTTGAATTGTTGAAGAAATTTTTTAAAGAGATAGGACTTTTACCTATTTATGAATTTAAGAAACATAGAACGACTTACGAACTAAACAAAATACATTTTGAAATAGATAAATATCCCGATATTCCTGCATTTTTAGAGATAGAAGCTCCCGATTTGAAAACGATAAGTGAAATGGTTTCTAAACTCGGTTTTTCCCCCGATGAAGCTAATTCTTATTCTATAAAAGAAGTTCTTGAATATTACGGTGTTTTTAAATAATAGTTCACGCAAAGCCAGCAGGACACGGAGAGCAATTTTAAACCAAGAAACATACGAAATACACTACCCCCCCGCGGTGTAGTTTTCTTTGATAATTTTGTGTAATCTGTAGTTAGATAGTTTTACAATTTCGGATAATGCCTGCTAGTTACTTCACCTGTTTCAGGATTATACTCGTATTCTTTGATATTTTCGATCTTAATTGATAAATCGGACAGGCTTTCAGGAAATTTTTCGTTTTCAACTTTATATATATTTATAGCCTGCCTTAGAGAAGCCAATTCTGTAATTACTCTCGTTTTGCTCGGAACCTTGGTTAAGCCTTTTGCGTATTCTTTTGTGATTGTTTTAGTTTCTACTGCTGCTTCCTTAGCTTTACCGCAACAGGAATTTGCCAACACAGATATAAATAATAAGAATATTAAAAAAATCTTCATTTTCCGTTTAAATTGGTGAGAGGTGGAATTGAACCACCGACACCGGGATTTTCAGTCCCGTGCTCTACCGACTGAGCTATCTCACCTTAAAAATTATTATATAAAAAATTTCAATAATGTCAATAGTTGGGATATGTAACTGTCTTTAATTTTAATAATATTTTTTCCTGACATTTATTCCCATAGTGTCTACTTATTTCTGGATTACTTATAATGCGATTCCATAATATACCTGAAAAACTTAATTTTTACGTGGTTTCTCTGAGATATCCTATTTATTTTGGTTTTTTAATAACAACAAAAAGTCTTTGTAAGGTTAAAATAATAGATTTTCTCTATTGAATTTGCGGGGGTTTTGCAGCGATATCTCTCTTTGGTTTGCAAATAAAAGGGCTTGACTTAGAATTGAATAATGTTATAATTAAAACTATGGAAAATAAAGACAGGGTTAAGGCTTTATTAACTTGTTTTAAGGAAAAAGATTACAGCTTAATTCAAATTTCCGGGGATGATTTTGATGTAAAAGAAGCTTTGCTTGGAATTAAAAAGGATTTCGACCAGGAAGCGATAGAGATTTTTTTCCCGGATGACGCGGAAGAAATTGTAAAGAATATACGTATGAAAAATTTATTTGGGGATAAATTAATAATTGTTTATGACGTTGATACCATTTCGAGTGTTGTTTATAAGGAAATTAAAGATATTGTTAAGCATCCGGACAAATTGAAGCCCAACGTTGTTGTGTTAATTTATCAAAATAATAAAAAGATATTGAAAATTGCAGGTAGTTTGGTAGGAAAATTTAAGACGGTTTATGATTCCGATATACCTGTCTGGATCAGAGATTTTGTGAAAAATATGGGGTTTTCAATAACTGAAGAAGCCGTAAATCTTCTCCAGTTTTCCTGCGGTACCAACAGGGGGGAGATGAAGAGGTATTTGGAGAGAGTTATTTCGATTAAGGGAGAAAAAGATAAAAATATAGAGCAAGAAGATCTGAAAAGTATCGGATTTTATAGGGATGACACAATATTTAAAATCACGAATTCGATTTTAGATGGTAAGTATAGGGAGGCTCTTAGATATCTTTTGGAGCTTTCGGATAATGTTCCCCTTTTCTATTTTATAAATAGAGATACTCGGTGCCTTTTGAGTATACGGGCGGCTCTGGATAAAGGTGAGGATTTGAGAAAGCTGAATTTAACCAGAGATTTTAATATACATCCCTATATTTTCTATAAAAAATATGTTCCCGCCGCCAGGAGGTTGTCATATGAAACATTGGAAAAAAATTACGAAAGGATTATGGAAACCGAGTATAGAATAAAAAATGGTTGGAATGAATTCGGTCTCAATTTTAATTTTTTGAGTCAACTTCAATAGGAGGAAACGGATGAGTGAAGATGTTGCCGCAATTAAAGCCGCTATAGAAGATATAAAAGAAAAATTAAATAAAATAGAAGCAAAGAGGGGTTCGATCAGAGATTCCGTTTATAAGAAGGTGAAAGAAGATTATGAAGCAAGGTTCCGGGATTTGAATGGACAATTAGCCGGGAAGGAAGAACTGCTTAAGGAAAGTTTAAAGGAAATAAGCGAAAAAAAGCAGCCTTTGAAATCTAAATTAGACGTATTGCAGGAACAGCTCGAAGAGACAGAATTAAGGCACTCGATAGGTGAATATTCGGACGCTCAGTATGATTCAATGAGTAGTGAAATAAAGGAAAAAATGTCAGAGATCGAGAGGGATTTAGAGTCTATAAAGAAAGAAGAAAAAGAAACTAAAGACCTTTTAGGGGAACAGGGGCTGGAGTTTGAAGAAAAATTCGAAGAGGAGGAGAAAGAAAAAGCTGAGGCAGAGCTTAAAGAAGATGAAACGGAGGCAGAGCCTTTGCCTGAAGTTTCGGAAGAAAATATGATTGCGGAGGAGCTTTTTACCGGAAATGAAAAGACTGTTGAAGAGAGTGAAAGTGTTGTATCCAATGCGTCCGCTGCAGAAGAAGAAAATAAGGCATTACTGGAAGTAGAAAAGAAAAAAATGCAGGGGGAAGAACAATTATTTGATTTGGCTGGAGAAAAAGAAGATGAGTCGGGAGGAGAATCTTCTGAGGAAGAGGACTGGCTTTCCTCCCTGGAACAGGAACTGAATGAAGAGTCGGAAGAAAAAAAGTCGGATAAGGCTGTAAAGATAGAAGAAACGGGCAAAGAGGAAAATTCAGGGAAAGAAGAGGGGGAGGGATTATTTATTATATGCCCCAAATGTAATTATAAAAACAGACCTGATGCCTGGTATTGTGAAAATTGTGGAGCGGAATTGACATCTACGGAGTGATTAATAATTAATTAGTTCATTTTCGATCCTTTAAAGCTCCTTTAACCCTTGACAAAAACCATAAGTTAAATATTATAGAGGACACGTTTTATGTATATCTCTGAAATCCAAGATAAAGATACTACGGGATTAGCAAACACAGCTCGGCGATTGGGGATCTCTTTTACTGGTTTAGATAAAGAGGATTTAGTATTTTATATCCTCAAGGAAAAAGCCAGAAAAGAAGGGCGCGATTTAATCCGTGGTGTAATAGAAATTTTAAATGAAGGTTTTGGTTTTCTTAGAGCTAAAGAAAATGATTATACTCAAAGTCCTGAAGATATTTATGTCGCGCCGGCGATTATAAAAAGATTTGGGATCAAAACCGGCGATACTATAGTAGGAGCGGTTAAACCACCTCAAAATTCCGAAAAATATCACTCGATTGAAACTATTGAAAGCATTAATTATGCGCATCCGAGTACGGCCAAAGATAGGGGAAATTTCAGCAATCTTACGCCGCTTCATCCTGATGAGAAAATAAATCTCGAAACCGAGGATGAGGATATTTCAACAAGAATTATAGATCTTATTGCGCCTATCGGAAAAGGTCAGAGAGGTTTGATTGTTTCTCCTCCGAAAGCGGGGAAAACTGTTTTGATAAAGAAGATAGCTCATTCTATTTCCGAGAATCATCCGGATATCCATTTGATGGTACTCCTTATCGATGAACGTCCTGAAGAAGTAACGGATATGGAAAGGTCGGTGAATGGAGAAGTCCTTTCTTCTACCTTCGATAAGTCTCCGCAGAGGCATCTTCAAGTTGCTAAGTTGGCTCTTGAAAAGGCAAAAAGATATGTAGAAATGGGCAAAGACGTTGTTATTTTGCTCGATTCGATCACCAGATTCGCCCGAGCCAGTAATTTAGTTGTTCCTCACAGTGGTAAAACACTTTCGGGTGGAGTTGATTCTAATGCGCTTAGAACACCGAAGAGATTTTTCGGTGCTGCCAGGAATATAGAGGGAGGAGGCAGTCTTACGATCCTTGCTACTGCTCTGATAGAGACGGGTTCCCGAATGGATTCGGTTATTTTTGAGGAGTTTAAGGGAACCGGTAATCAGGAAATCGTTTTGGACAGAAATTTATCCAATCAGAGGATTTTCCCTGCAATAGATATTTTGGCTTCCGGTACCAGGAAAGAAGAACTTCTTCATCCCTCAGATGTTTTGAATAGAATCTGGGTGCTACGTAAGATTTTAAGCGATATGGAAGACAATTCTGGGGCTGTTGAGTTTTTAATTTCGAGAATGAAACGCTCAGCCAACAATGCCGAGTTTTTACGTATGATGACAGTTTAATGGAGGAGAAAAAATGAAG
>CAZSEX010000024.1:0-30947 GCA_964606065.1 uncultured bacterium
AAAGATAACAGTCGGAACGCCAGCTTGTCGGCCAGAATTTGAATCCGCCGTCGGAGTTTTGCATCAATAGAATTTTTCTGATGTTTGCTTCTATAACTTTGTCCACCGGTTTCACGGCTTCGAGTTCGAATCCGTACTTATCGGATAGAAATTTAAGCTGTACGAGCGCCAGAAGTCTGCTTGAGGTTTGTTCCAGACATCCGTAGGGGTATTCCACAAGGTATTTGGCGCCTTCTCCGATATTGGTCAGGGCTGTACTGGAGAGAGTTACCTGTAAACCCCCCATATCTTTTCTTACGCTTTTGTCGACTTTCATCGCCTGTTCCGCTTTTTCTTTTGTTTCTCCGACAGCTACCACAGTTTCGGTGGCAAGTAATTCTTGGACCCTGAGAGTCGTTTGAACCGCATCAGATTCTCTTATCTCTTTTCCGTCGAAGGTTCCGGTAAAATACGCTGTGAATTTTAATGTGGATTCTCCTTTAAGAGCGGCTTCGAATGGGAATAGTATGGTTTTCGATTGTCCCGATTTGATGGAGGTTTCCTTTATCTTTTCTGAATTTTCCTCGAAAATTATGGGCTCACCTGAGAGTTCGGCTGATACCTTTACTGTTCCTTCTCCTTCGGTCGCGTTGGTAATAGCGACTCCCGAATTGAATTTATCACCTATTCTGGCGAATCTGGGAAGAACGGGACGAAGAACGAAAGGCTGGGTGGCAACTACTTTCTCGTCCTTATAACCGAACAAATCGTTTTCTCCCACCGAAACAACCATTATTCTCCAGGTTGTCAGGTTGTCGGGTAGTTTAAAACTGAAACTCGCCTGTCCGTTTTTATCGGTTACCAGATGCGGATTATAGTAAGCCAATTTCAAAAACTTCTTTCTTACCATCGGTCCGCCTACCATTCTTTCGGCTCCTCCGCCGTAACCGTAACCCTTCTGCAGCAATTCTTCTTTTGTTATTATGAATGGGCGATTATCTGTGAGCCTCGCGGAAAGACCTCTATGCGCGTATACGATTTTTACAAGGTCGGGTGGAGTGTATCCGGTTAATGAAAGCACCGCCTCATCTACGATCATAACCGTTAGTTCGCTTCTATGTCCTTTTTTATCCGTCCGTCTTACTTTAATATCCACATCTAATTCTTCCGCGGGTCTGAGTTTCTTACTCGATGTATTAATTTCCACCTGCAGATATTTGTCCGATATAGAGGTTTTAAATCCCTGGAAACCGATTTTTTCCATGTGTTTTCCTGTTTCCTCTTCCACGGGAACAATCGGGTCTCCCAGTCTGTAAAGGACGGCTCCCACGTACGCGTTCGGCAGCATTTCTTCGGTTACCTCAAAATTGTATGTGAACCCGCCGCCTTTTATATCTTTTGAATCTTTAAAAAATATTTTTTCTCTGCAAACGGTTATAAAAAGTTCCGCTTCGGGAAAAGGCGATTTAATGAAAGCCTTTGCCGTGTCTCCGACTTTGTATTCTTCCTTATCCATTATGATTTCTAATTTGTCTTCTCCTGTTTCTTCCCATGGAACATAACTCTCTCCGGCGACCCATACCGAAGCCGCGGCGCCGGTACCGCTGTTTGGATTATTTGTCAGCTCGGCAAGAATAAAATATGAACCCGCTTTATCAGGGAAAAAGTTAATTTCTTTCGGTACGCTTGCACTCAATATTTCCTTTGTGACGACCACTTTTTTTACCATCGTATTTTCGACTCTGAATTTTCCTTCGGGTGTTTTCGTTTTAACCGAATGATACTCTTTTTTTATCAAATTAACCGTTACCGGTATTCCTGTTAAGGCTTCTCCCTCGGGAGAGGATACGATAACAGACGCTTTTAAATTATCTTTTGCCGCGATTATCCAGTCGTCGAGTTTTACGCCTATAAGTTTTTTATCGGGAAGCACAGTAATACTTTTGTTCGCGGATGAGGTTTGTCTTGAAACGTCTGTAACTTCAACATCGCATAGATAAGTCATATTATATGGAACATCATCCCTTTGAAGGGAGATGGTTTTGGACGCTTTACCTGTTTCGTCGAGCTCGATGGTTTCGCGCAGGTAACTGCCGCTTATAGAAGACTTTTCTTCCTGCAGGTATGAGGGAATGCCGAATGAAAATCCTTCCCAGCCTTCCGGTCTGAAATAACTTCTTCTGCGAGTTATATTAAGGGACGAAGAAGCTTTCGACATGGGCGCGCCGAAGTAATAATTTCCTTCCCAGGAAATTTTAAACGATTCTCCCGGCGTTACTATTTTTTTATCGATATCCATTTTGACTTCGAATTCAGGAACCCGGAATTCAGCCAATCTGAAATTGCCGTAGAATCTTAGATTATGTCTCGTGTTTTCTGCCGTAACATTGTAATACCCGAGAGGCTGCCCTTCTTTTGTTGGTATTTCAAGATCGAAAGTGCCGAATTCGTTTACGCTTACTTTCCCAACCTGTTTTTCTCCGCCGTGGGGATCCCGAAGTTTGATTTCGAAAGGCAGACCTTTTCCCGTCAGCAGTTTTCCGTAAAGTAGATATCTTACTACCCCTTTTAATCTGACGGTATCTCCCGGACGGTAAAGATTTTGATCGGAGAATATCGTTCCTCTGCATAGAGGACGTTCCGCTTCCCAGTCTGAACTAATGCCGAAATTCCAGAGAGAAGGGTTGCCTCCTCTTTCCGTGTGAATGAATGTCCAGTCGTCGTCTTTTTCCGCCACTATTAATAGGGTCGGAGGTTCCGCGAAACCGAATCTTTCCTGATCGTATAAAATATCGTCGGGGTCCGCTTCCGGGGGATAAAGTTCATTTAATATCTTGTTACTTATTCTTCTTTTTGTGCATTTCTGCATCTGTGAGGTTGAAAGAGTAAGTATTCCTTCGGAATCGGTTATTCCTTCAAAACAGGGAGAGATCCTGTTAATATTTTTGTCTGTAATAAGGTCCCATATTTTCTCCAGTCTGGGAAGGTCATCTTCTCTGTAAATTTTAATTTTTGCTTTGCCGATCGACTTTCCGTCGGTGAGCCGGTTTAATTTTATTATGCCTCCGGTGGGGTGTAACTGGGTGTATATTCCGATGTTTGTTCGGAGCATTAAACCGTTAAAACTTATAGGATTGCGGTAACATTTTACATGGGGAGAGGTGAATTTATAAGCTACCGCGCCGAAATTCCCGCCCCGTAGATGATGGCTAAGATCGTAGTAGGCTTTGCCTACCCCTGCTTCATTTAATTTAATATCCTGACGCAGTTCTTTCGTTTTTAGATTGTCGATTAAATCATCTATCGAGTGGTAATAGTTTAATCTTTCTCTGACCAGGATATCTTTTGGCTCTAACCCCTGAATAATATAAAAAGCTTTATTTATATTAACCGTTTTTATTCCGAGTTCAGGTTCTATGTTCGGTGTTATAATTTGATAGCCGCTTGGTCCCCACATTTTCGGAGTCAATTCTCCGGTAGTAAAAGAAATTTGTTGAGGATTTTCTAATTTCTGTCCGTAAATATCCGTCAGTCGCTCTTTTAAATTAACTCTATACTCGATGTTTGGTTCCAACAAATGATTTTCAAAACCAAAGGAATATCCCTGGCAACCTGAATATCTGCTTAATAAGTTTTCTTCACCTTCGGGAAAAACAGAAACATTTTTTATTACGCTTTCCCAATCAGGATTATTGGTAAAAGCTACATAAGGGATTGTTGTAATTTTATATCCACATCCGCCGCAGAAACCACTTCCGGTGAATCGAAACGGAGGATAAGTTCTAAAAGTAGAGAGATATTCCCTTTTCGTTGGACGGTTTCCTCTTTTAGTCATTAACCCCGAATTAATTAAAACTGAATAACGGGTATCTTTTTTTAATTCTCTTCTCGGTTTTAATATGTAAGTGTAATTCAATCGATACATCCCGATGTCCTGTTCATCTTTCGGGTTTTTTTCATATTCAAGAAATTCGTAACACACTTTTCTTTTTGTTTCGGTTTCGTAAAATTCTATTTTACTTTGCAAGGATTTTAAGTTTAAAGAGATATTACTCGTTATACGCACTTCCTGGTCGAGTTTAACGTGATGTGAGCCGGCTGTCGGATATATTCTTATTTGAGGCAATGGAGTGTAAAATTCCCAGAAAAAATCTTCCGCAAGAATATTTCCGGCTATATCCTGTATTCCTTTCTTAACTGTTACGGTATAATGCGTAGCCATGGGAAGGCTGTGTTCGGATTCGAATACCACACCCGCAGTTCCGAGAATCCTGAAATTCCCATCAATGGGAGGTTCGAGATTAAAGTGATTCAGGATAGAATCTCGTATTTCGTCGCTGAGAGTAGTCAGGGGGATAATAGGATTATTGAAATTTATACTTATCTGGACCTGCCCGCGGGATTTTCCTGTTGGACCGTAGTTTGTTATTTTAAGTTCATCGGATGTTACGAATTGGGTTGGTTGAGTTTCATATTCATATTGATACGCGCTCTCATATGTATCTTTTCCTATACGTGTTTTATCTTTTTTTATTTGCGGGTAAAGTAAGAGGAAAATTAAAATTATTCCAGTTGTAATAATTGATGGAACCCATACTTTTTTTTGTTTAATTTTCTCCAAAATCTTTTTTTTATCTATTTTTGTTTTTGAACTTTTTTTGGATTTTTTTGTCGATTTTTTAGAACTTTTTTTATCATTTTTTTTCATTTACAACCTCCTTAAAATTTATTACGATTATGAGTAATGGTATTGTTCTAAAGTCAAATATTTTTTAAGTTTTACGATATTTAATATATTGAAACCGAACTTATATGTCAAGATTATTTCTTTTGGTTTTTTTGCCACTAAGGCGCCAGGACACGAGGAACAACTGATTTTTAACCACGAAATACACGAAACACACTAAAACCCACCACCCTCATTTTGAGTTTACTTTTAAAAAAACGAAAAAAACAGAAAAATTTACTGCAGTAAGATACGAACAACAACAATATAATCTTGTGATAATCTCGTGAAATCTTGTGGTTAAATTTTGGGTTGGGTGTTGGGTCTAGAAAAATATTACTTTATTCTCTCCGTGTCTCCGTGGGCTCTGTGTGAGAATAATTTTTTTGGGGATGAGTGGTGTGTCTTGACTTTCGTTTTAATCAATTTATACTCACCTTAATTAAAAAAGGAGTATATGTTTTGCATGAATGGGCTTTGGCTGAATCGGTTGTTAATACCGTTTTAAAATATAAAAAGGAAAAGAATCTTTTAAAAGTCAATAAAGTGCTTGTAAAAATAGGGAAATTGCAGCAAATAGAACTCGATATATTTAATTCAGCTCTGAATGATATTTCAAGTTTGAAAAATATTGAAGGGGAATTTGTTGTGGAAGAAGATGATGTTTCTTTTAAATGCAGAATTTGCGGGAAAGAGTGGAATTTTGAAGAAGGAGTCGGCGATTTAAATGAAGAGACTTCCGAGTATGTTCATTTTGTTCCCGATGTAATACGGGTTTATTCCAGGTGTCCACGGTGCGGGAGCAGGGATTTTGAAATTTTAAAAGGACGGGGTGTGTGGATTGAGTATATTGAAGGAGAGAGTTTATAAATGCAAACGGCAGTCGCCAATTCACAATTGATTTTTGTTTATGTTTTTAGTTCAAGGTTACCACTCCGAAAAACCACAGTCAGTTTCCCCTGCGAGGAAACTGCTGCTTGGCTCTCAACCTCGCTCCTTTTGGCTTTGCCAAAAGACCGTGCCCGCTCGGTTTCCGAGACATTTTTCTTGAGTGATAACCTCTCACTAGATTCAAGGAGAAGTTAATATCTATGGATCCGAGATTAAATGTAATAGATGAAAGATTATCCGGGGTTAAAAGAATTATTGCCGTTTCGGGGGGTAAAGGAGGGGTAGGGAAGAGTTCTGTTTCTTCCATGTTAGCTTTAGTACTCGCCGATATGAGGAAAGAGGTAGGTCTTCTGGATCTTGATTTAAGTGGTCCGACCGACCATTTAATTCTCGGAATAAAAAATGTTTTTCCGGAAGAAGAGAAGGGTATTATTCCTCCAGAAGTAAACGGAATTAATTTTATGTCCATTATTTATTTTACGGGTAAAAATCCTTTGCCTTTTAGAGGGGAAGATTATTCTAACGCCATTGTTGAACTTCTGGCTATAACCAGGTGGGATAATTTAGATTATTTGATTATCGATATGCCTCCCGGAATTAACGATGTAGCTCTGGATGTAATAAAGCTAATAAAAAAGATTGAATTTATTATGGTCGGCAATCAATCAAAGTTGACTCTGGAAACTCTTAAAAAAATTATATCCATGAGTAAGGAATCAGGCAAGAAAATTCTCGGTATTATCGATAATATGGGAGTTACCGGAAACATTGAGAAAGAAAATAGCTTTGCGTTTCTCGGCTCTCCTGTTTTGGGGAAAATAAGTTATGATAGGGAGTATGAATCTTCTCTGGGGTACATAGATAAACTCTTGAAAACACAATTTGCGGAGGATTTAAGGGACATAATTTCTAATAATCCTGGAATTTTTTAAAATAATAGCACGCAGATTTACAGGATTTGATGTGATATGGGTTTTAAATAACAAAAATTTATTTTTTATCAGTGTTTATCTGCGTGAATCATTGGTTAATCCTTTTTTTTATCTGGGGCGTGGAGGCTCTGTAGTACTGCCGGTCAACTTTTTGTTTTTTTTAGCAATATTGGTGTGTGGGGATAGGTTCAAACAACAATTTTTTCTCTGCGACCTTTGCGTCTTTGCGGTGAATATTAGCGGTTTTACCGCGCCGGGAAATCTGTGGTTATATATTTTTTCTTTTTGCTTATGGGCTTGACTTATTTTATAACACTGGTAATTTTTATATATGTTATTGATAATTATTGCAAGTTTGCTTATTCCAATGGACGAGGCACAAACCGACCATTTAAAAGCCTACGGTCTTACTTACTGGATTTTAGAAGAGGGGTTTAATGCGGAATGGCTTCTTAATTACAGGGGAGGAAGTTTTCTTCTTCCCGGTCTTGAGGGTATAAAAAACGAAGCCGATAAAAGGGGTGTCGTTTCCTTCTCTTTAAGTAAAGATCAGGTAAACGATATTTATGCGATTATAGAGAGAGAAAATATGGAAAGAGTAAAATTGGAAAAAGCGCCCAGAGTGGCGGTTTATATACCCGAAACTGAAGGACCCTGGGATGACGCTGTTTCGCTCGCTCTTGAATACGCCGAAGTTCCTTACGACAGAATCTGGGATGACGATATTCTTACAGGAGCCTTGACCGATTATGACTGGTTGCATCTGCATCATGAGGACTTTACCGGGCAGTACGGTAAATTTTACCGGAATTACGCGCATGCTGAGTGGTACAGAGAAGTTGTTGATATTAATGAAAGAAAAGCTCAAAGTCTTGGTTACTCAAAAGTATGGCAGATGAAACATAATGTTGCGCGTCATATAAAAGGCTTTGTGTACGGAGGAGGTTTTCTTTTTGCCATGTGTTCCGCTCCCATAACATTAGATATTGCGCTCGCGTACTATGGAGTTGATATCGTTCCTTCACAGATTGACGGAGATGGAATAGATCGGAATTATAAGAGAAAAGCGAATTTTAACAAAACGTTTTTTTTAGAGGATATAAATCTTATAACTTCCCTTAACATTTATGAGCATTCGGATGTCGATATAACTCATTTTGCTTTAAGGAGAGGAAAAGGCAGTTATTTTTTTCTTCGAACCTTCGCTCCAAAAAGAGATATAATCCCAGCGATTTTAACACAGAATCACGCTGAAAGAGTGGAAGAATTTCTTGGTCAGGATACTGGTTTCAACAGAGATAAGTTAAAATCGAATATAATTATTTTAGCCGATGTTCCCAACACCAGGGAAGTCAGGTATGTTTATGGCGAGTGCGGCAAGGGTAGTTTTTCTTTTTTGGGAGGGCACGACCCGGAAGATTACGCTCATCTTGTGGGAGACCCGCCTACTTACCTTGAGTTTCATAAGCATTCCCCCGGTTATCGTTTGATATTGAACAACTTATTGCTGCCTGCCGTAAAGAAGAAAAAACTTAAAACGTGAAAAAAGGATTTAGGATTTTGGATTTAGGGTTTGGCAAAAAAACAAAAATAAAAACTTTGTGTTCTCCGTGTCTCTGTATGGAAATTTGTTTTTGTTGAAAATGGATAGACTAATAGATAATTATTTAGAAGAATTAGTACGTAGAAGATTTTCGGATTTTACAATAAAAAGCTATAAAACGGATCTTGAAGAATTCGGATTTTTTTTAGAGAAAAACGGCAAGGTTGACTTTTCAAAAATAGATAAAAAAGATATTAGAGGGTTTATGGGTGAGTTACTTTCTTATGGCTATAAAAAATCTTCCGTTTCGCGAAAACTCTCGGCTATAAAGTCTTTTTGTAAGTTTCTTGAGAGAAATAAAATTTTAAAAGGGAATCCCTCGGTTTCGGTTAAAACTCCTAAAACCGATAAACGAATTCCTTCTTTTCTATCTGAAGAAGAAGTTAGAAATATGCTTGAATCTTATTCCGGTGAAAAGGAATTCGACATTAGAAATAAAGCTATTCTTGAATTACTGTATGCCACAGGTATTCGTGCTTCCGAGCTTTCGAACCTCGATTTTGCTATGATCGATATGAGAAGCAGATTGCTCAGGGTTTACGGAAAGGGGAAAAAAGAAAGAATAATACCTGTGGCGAGAGTTGCTTTTGAGGCTTTAAACAGGTATATTTCCGAAGTGAGGGGCTATAAAGACGGGGCTCTTTTTTTGAGTAAGTCGGGGAAAAGGCTGGGACAAAGAGATCTTCAGCGTATCGTTAAAAAGGCTATAGTTAAGGTCGCCACGCTAAATCAGATGAGTCCACATACGATGCGTCACACTTTCGCCACTCATCTTTTAAATCGCGGAGCCAATCTCCGGGCTGTGCAGGAACTTTTAGGACACGAATCTCTGTCAACAACGCAGATTTACACGCACGTCAGCATTGAAAAATTGAAAGAAGAATACAAAAGAGCCCACCCCAGAGCGTAAGAAATTTAAAAATCAAATATCAAAATGAAAAATAAGAGATTAGGATTAGGAGAAAAACAAGGAGTCAAGCGAGGATTAAGGATTAGCTGTAAAGCTACGAAGTAGAACAAGGATTAAGAAGAGATACTTACCACTTAATCCCCACCCCTTGATTTTCAAGCTTGTGCCACTTCTAATCCTTTTATAAGGAGGTCATTATTTTAGATAAATTGATTGAAATATCAAAAGGTGCTGGAAATCTTATATGTAGTTATTATGGTTCATTGAAGAAGGGCGATATTCAGAGAAAAAGTTACAGTCATTTTGTGACTAAAGCGGACAATGAAGCGGAAGAGTTTATAATAAAAAAATTACAGAAAAATTTTCCGGGCGTCGGGATTTGTTCGGAGGAAAGAGATTCGATTTCCGGAAAGGGAAGGTTTATTGTAGACCCTTTGGATGGTACTCATAATTTTATGAGTGGCATCGCGCGTTTTTGTGTTTCCATTGCTTACGAAGAGAATTCTGAAATAAAAGCGGGAGTTGTTTATGAACCCGTGAAGGATGAAATCTTTTACGCGAGGAAAGGAAAAGGAGCTTTTTTAAATGGTGTGCGTATACAGCACTCTGATCAGAAAGACCTGCAGAGGGCGTTGGTTACCATCGGCATTCCACCGGCTGCGTATGAATGCAGGGGAAAGATTCTGGATTCCCTGAAGAAATTAATACTCGAGGTTAATTCTATAAGAATTTTTGGGTCGGCGGCTCTGCAACTGGCGGAAATCGCGGCTGGAAGAATAGACGGAGATATGGAATTCGCTTTGTCGCCCTGGGATGTGGCTGCCGGCTGGTTGTTGGTGGAAGAAGCGGGTGGGATAATTACGGATGGATCGGGTGGAAATGAAATTTTAAAAGGTACAATCATTGCAGGTACTCCATATGTGCATGAATTTCTTCTTGACTTTGCGCAAAATAATGTTATATAAATAGCTATGTTGGCATTAAAAGAAGCTATCCTCTCATCTATGGCCTATATAGGAGGGGTTTTTACTCTTTTATGGGATACATTTTCGCAGATAAAAGGATTGATAAGAAAGTTTGATTTATTTATAGAACAGGTATTTTTTCAGGGTGTCAAGTCGATTTCAATTGTGGTGTTTACCTCTCTTTTTATGGGTATGGTTACCGCGTATCAAGCTCATTACCAGGGTCAACAATATGCTCCGGATGTGTATATAGGAATGCTGGTTTCTAAGGCGTTATTAATAGAACTCGGACCTCTCATCGTGGGTCTTGTGGTCGCGGGAAGAGTATCATCTTCTATCGCGGCGGAACTCGGTTCTATGAAAGTAACCGAACAAATAGATGCGCTGGAAGCTTTTGCGATAAATCCTATCGAACACCTGGTCGTTCCCAGAGTATTCGCGGGAATTTTTGTTTTACCGATTCTTACGATTATTGCTGAAATTGTAGGGATTATAGGCGGCTGGCTTCTTTCTATAATGAGTTTGAATATTTCGAGCGCTGTATTCTGGAGAGGAGTCCGTTTGAATTATTATCCCATAACTCTTTACGGTGGATTGATAAAAGCGATGACTTTTGGTCTTACGTTGACTGTTATGGGTTGTTATTACGGACTGCGGACGGAAGGAGGTGCCGAAGGAGTTGGTGAATCCACAACAAAAGCTGTTATATCTTCGACAATCTTAGTTTTAATACTGGATTTCTTTGTAGGAAGACTTGTATTTGGTTAGGAGGTTTTATGGTTAAAAGGGAAAAAGCTGTTAAAGTAGGTTTTTTTATAACTCTGGTTTTAATATTCTTTATTTTCGGTCAGCTCTGGCTTGTACGTTTTAACGTTGGAAAGAACGGTTACACTTTGGATGTTTTTTACGATGACGTTAGCGGTTTGAAAAGCGGGGATCCGGTAAGAGTTTATGGAATAAAAAAAGGTAAAGTTATGGACATGAAAATGTATGAAGACGGAGTCCTGGTTAGGGTGTGGATTGAAAATAGTGTTGTTTTGAAGGCGGACGCGAAAGCGTCGATTCAGGATGTCGCGATGATTAGCGGTACAAAAACTATAGTTGTTAATCCCGGAACTTCGGATAAACTTCTCGATATTTCTAAAATTTTAGAAGGAGAGGCGAATAAAGGTCTTTCTACCGTTGAAATCGGCGGAATTACGGATCAGATTGAAAAATTGATGAGACTGTTAAGCGATGCTATGGGAGGTGAGGAAGGAACTTTTGTAACTCTTGGCTCTACTCTTAAAGAAGTTGAAAGTATATTAAAAGAAAATAGAACCGAGCTGGCGAAAGCCATAGAGAGCGGTAGTGAAGATCTCGCGAAAGCTGAATTTCTTATAGAAGATATGGATTCTTCTATAAAGGAATTGGATTTAGCTCTAAAACATATAAACAGTAAGAAAGGGACTATGGGAAAGCTAATTTATGATGAGAAATTATACGATAATATGACGAATGCCGCAGCCAGTCTCGACAGCCTGCTTGTCGATTTCAGAAAAAACCCGGGAAAATATGTTAAGGTAAGTGTATTTTAACCTTAGTTAAATGGTTAAATTAAAAAAAAGTTAAATAGGAAAATATAAAAAAAGGGTGCGGAGAGGACGATTTAACCATTCAACAATTTGACTATTTGACTTGCCGTTCAACTCCTGGTTCCTTGTTTCTCCTTTATTCTATTTCTTTTATTCTCTTTTTAGCCAGTTGCAAGGGAATAATTACTATTAACAAAGAAATGACAAAAAATATTGCGGATGAAATAATTAGAGGTATATGAATTGGAATCGGTTTTTCTTCGAGGTGGCTTTTTATATAAATAGATATTGGTGTCGCGAAAAGTACCATCGATACAGCTATATACAGAAGATTAATAGCCGCCGTAAGGAGGCCCCCGGCGCCTGAAGCTATTTTAGCAGGATTCGTTTCTTTGAAATCGGCGAATATCGTTCCAAAAGAAATACATAAATAAACTGAAACAAAGGAAAAAATGGCGCATAGAATCGAGGATAAAAAAACAATTATTCGATAATTAACAAGAATTATATTCGATAATATTATTACCGATTCGGCTATAATTAAATTTATTGTCAGGAATAAAATTCCTTTAGAGTGAAGAATAAGTTGAGGTGAAAGCGGCGAACTCCTTAAACTCCACCAGCTTTTGCCCTCCAGACTTACTCCAGGATACACAAAGCGCAGAGAAAGTGTCGCGGTTATATATCCTATGAAACCTGTATTTACCAGAGCGAATACCGATAACCAGAATGGATCTCTGACATATAAAGGAGTCCTTCTGAGTGAAAAAGTATATATAACGAGCAAAACCGCGATTATCATAAGTTGAGACCATTGAAGAGGAGAACGAAGAAAGATTTTTATATCTTTTTGCAGGATATTTAAAAGTTTCGGAAATTTATTTAGCATAAGTTTTTTATGTATTGGACGTAAAATAGAACTATTTTCAGAAGACATCCAGCTTACCCTGTAAAACGCGTTTGAAAGTAAAAAAGCGATAGATATTGAAATCAGACTTCCCGAGAGTAATAACGCGAGGTTTTTCGCGTATATTTCAAAGTTATTTTTGGTAAGAGCTGAAGCACAGTTGTAAAACCATTCGTTGGGAAAGTAAGGGTTGGAAATTTTTAAATCCCGAATAAATTGGTTGATAGCTTCGAGGTTTAAAGTGTCGGGCACGTTAAAGCTATAAGGCGTTGTCTGTATATAGATGAAGACAAAAAAGACGCAGATAGTTCCAAGAACCGCTGCTAATTGTTTTACGGTCCAGAAAGGATTTATTTTCTTTAATATAATTACAATAGAAACTCCTAATCCGGAAGGGATAAGAATAAAAGCGAGCAAAGGTAAAATAATCAGCATTGTTGTGGCATCAAAATTTGAAAAAGCGATTAAATATGAAAAAATAATCGGTATTCCTCCTATCAATGTTGCCCAAGAAGAATAAAAGATATTTTCGAGTAATTTAAGCGAAAATATATCAAAGGGTTGAAGGGGTGTGGAGTGAAGATAGTCGAGTTCATCGGAATGATAAAGAGTGGAAAGAGCCGTAATTCCGTTGCTCATAAAAAGGAGCAGGGTAAAGATAAAAAAGGAATAGGAAATGAGCTTGTCAGCTATTATCGTGCCTATGACTTCTATAGGAGCTAAAAAGATAAAAATTTTTAAAAAAAAGAGAAAAGTCCCTGCTAAAAAAACAGAGAAAACAATAGAGTAAATAATAAGGTTTGATTTCTTTATTAATGAGATGGATTTAAAAGCCCTTACAAATTTCATTTTTATAAGAAATAGAATCATAATTTTATCATAGAAATTTGTATTTGTTTGTCAAGACGGATTTTAAACCACGAAACACACGAAAGAACTAAAATCACCGCAGAGACGAAAAGAACGCAGATTAACGCGGATTTCCAGGATTGAAAAAATGTTTTATAATTTAAAAATCTGGAAATCCCTCCTGCAGAATTGTAGGGCAAACCTTCAGGTTTGCGAACCGTTGTCTTTGTGCTCCTCGTATGGTGCCCTACCAGTAAAAAGTGCAAGTAAAAAAACAGCATTGGGCTTGACATATTGTTGCGGAAAAGGTATATTTTTAAAATGGAGGTTTATAACGAAGTCCGATTTTTTAAATGGATAGGACAATTACTGGGAAATATATCGATTTTTAGTAAACAGGAAGGGGTGATAAGGGAAATACTTCGGTCGGTGCCCGAAATAACAAGTGCCGATTATTCCTCTTTCCTTATTCTTAAAGAGAATCCCGAAAAAATCGCCTACGATTATTCCATGCGAAAAGGTAAGTTTTCTACTCATAAAAGCATGGCGAGATTAGCCACGGGTATAGAGGGAGAGGTTATAAGAAAGCGGGATATAGTGGTTACCGGAGATTCTGCCGAACTGTCTAATAAAAACGATGAGATTCAAAATAGCGCGGATAAATCTGTTGTCGCTGTTCCTGTTATATTACGCGGTGAGGTGGAAGGGATTTTATATTTATATTATCTTAAAGAATTTCCGGAGGATTTAGAAAAGATAAAAGAGTTGATGAGAAGTCTATCTCCAGTTTTGGCTTTTGCCCTTGCTAATTCAAGGCTGTATCAGAGACTCGACACAACTATGAGAGAACTAAGAATTTCCTACGAGCTGAGTCGGGTAATGATTTCCAGTCTGGATGTCGACGAGCTTATAGAACAGATTGTTAAGCAGATAACCACGCATTTTGGATATGAAATCATAGCTATTTATCTTGTTGATGAGGATGAAAAGTATGCTACTCTGAAGTGGACCGTGGATGCGATAAGAGATTTTAAGGGTACGAAAATCAGAATAGGGGATGGAGGTATAATCGGTAGAGTTGTTGAATCAGGGCAGCCTTATTATGCCGCCGATGTTTCTATGGTTCCTTTTCATGGTCCGAAAGAGTTTAAAAAGAAATCTGAATTCTCGATACCGTTGAAAATTCAGGATAGAATTATAGGAGTTTTAGATATTGAAAGTCTCCGCAGGGACGATTTTCCGAAATCGGTAAGAAATTTATTGGTAGCTCTCGGCGCTCAAATCGCGATGGCAATCGAACGTTCCCGGCTTTTTGAAGAAACAAAAAGACTTTCTACCGAAGATCCTCTGACCGGCGCGATTAACAGAAGAATGATGGAGGAGCAATTAATGGAGCAAATAGCTAAAGCTCAGTTGAATAATGAAGAATTCGCGATTCTTTTTCTTGATCTCGATAATTTTAAAGAATATAACGACAAATACGGGCATCAAAAAGGAGATGAAGGTCTTATATCTTTTGTCCTTACTATAAAGGAGGTACTTCGAGAGGGTGACTTACTGGGAAGGTATGGTGGCGACGAGTTTATTTCTATTTTACCAAAAGTGGATATTAAAGAAGCCAGGAAAGTTGCCGATTATATGATTAAAAGCGTGAAAGAAAATGAATTATTGAAAGGGTTAACCGTTTCTGTTGGAATAGGGATGTTCCCTTACGATGGAAAAGATCTTGTTGAGTTAGTCAAATACGCGGACAATGCCTGTTATCTCGCGAAAGAAAAAGGCGGGAACAGAGTCGAATTTGCGTCCGGAAGAGGTTCCGAATAAATTGCACCGCAAAGGCGCAGAGGACACAGAGAAAAAATTATTGTTTGAACCTATCCCCACACCCCAATATTATTAAAACATTGGAGTTCCCCCCAACAAATCAATATGGCGGGGGATGAACCCCCGCGCTACAGAATATTTTTGTAGCGTTGGGGCTTGTCCCCAACAACCAATGGCGGGGGATGAACCCCCGCGCTACAGCGTGTTTTTGTAGCTTTGTGGTTAATATCTTCGAAAAAAAACAAAAAGTTGACCGGTAGTACCACAGAGCGCGCAGAGAACGCAGATTCCCGGTTCGCGTTCCATGCGCCATATCTGTTAAATTAATCAAAATGACTTGACATAGGAGGCGTTTTTGTATAATTTTACTTAAGAAAAAATATGCCGATTATCAGTAGGTTTTTTGGTATAATAATTTATATGTTCTGGAAAGACCATGCTCCCCCGCATTTCCACGCCAAATACGGGGAAGATGAGATATTGGTAAATATTGAAGATGGTAATATAACCGGAAACATGTCGAAACGCGCGCTGAAGCTGATCGATGAGTGGAGAGAATTGCATAAAGAAGAATTATTGAAAAACTGGAATCTTGCGGAACAGAAGAAATGCCTGTTCCCAATTAAACCATTGGAGTAAATGGTATGATTTTACATGTAAAAGAAGCCAGGTATTTACATGATTATGTTATATGGGTTAAGTTTAATAATGGGATCGAAGGAGAGATTGATTTAGAAGGGGAATTAGAGGGCGAAGTTTTTGGGGCCTTAAAAGATAAGAATCTATTTAAATCATTTAAAGTTGATCCTGTTTTAGAAACAATCGTTTGGGAGAATGGCGCCGATTTAGCCCCTGAATTTTTGCTCGATAACTTAAGAATTCCCGCGCAAAAGCAATAACCGTGTATGTTTTTTGCGAAGTGGGAGGATATAAATGGAAATAACTTATAATGACAAAACAGATTTACTCCAACTGCGTTTGGATAAAAGAAAACAAAAAATTATTAATAAAAGAGTTTCCGAATATATGGTTCTCGATGTCGGCAAAGACGAAAAGATAGTAGGGTTGGAGATTCAAAATGCGTCAACCCGCTTGAATTTATCGGATTTATTGCCCGTAACAGCGGAGGTATCGACAAAATCGTCGTAATGGATTCCAGAGAACAACAGAAGTTCATTTATTCTCTGCGACCTCGCGGCTGGGAAGCCGCTCCTACAGATTGGTTGAATAGTAAAAACTATTCGCGCTATTCGCCTGTCCTGTGGAATAGCCATACTCCATGCTATAACTTCTATTCCACTAAGGGTGTGATTTGTTGTTTCTCTTAGTTTTGGTGGTGATGGGGGGAGTTTTAAGTAAATTAAATTTCAGTTGTTTCTTTGCGTGCTCTGCGGCTTTGCGGTGCGATTATCTTAAGATTACTTCGCCCGGGTCGGGCAAGAAGATTAACTCAGAATGGCGTTACTATTAATAACATTTTTGGAAAGAGGTAAGATTGTCATTGCGGGCTCTTCTTCTTGCTATTCCGTATTGCGGCAATCTCTTTTTAATAAATTTTTCGTTTATTTTTTCAAACACAGATTTTAAGGGGGTTGTTGGGTTTAGTGTATTTTGTGTGTTTCGTGGTTCCTCTTGGGTATGAAACGGATTACACATCTCCGAAAAGGATTACATGGTTTTTGAACTTAAGCTTTTGATAATCAGGGTGTTAATTCTGGGAATAAAATTTGTAGGGAATTAAAAAGGAGGAAGAATGAAAAAGAAGGGTTTTACAATCATCGAGTTAATGGTCATTATTGTAATAATAGGATTGCTTACCGGCATATCGCTTTTTTCTTACAGGAGTCTTTTTGCGAGTAGTAAACTGGAGGAGATGGCTAATGAGATCAGGGCTTTTTACGAGGGTGTGAACAAAAAGGCGGTAACCGAAGGATATAGGTATACGATTTACCTCGATAGGGAAAACGAGTTTCTTAAATATGTTAGTACTGAGGGTTCCAAGCAGGGATCGTTGGTTTTACCTGAAGGACTGAATTTGGATTTTGCCGGTGGGGTTAATCCTGTCCGATTAACCGTATATGTTGATGGATTCGTTAAGGATAAGGACGATATCAGGGATTTTAGTGTGAAAAATGGTGAATCCGGAAAATCGTTAGATTTTTATATCTCCCCCCTTGGAGTATTGGAGGTGAAGTTACAATGAACAAAAAAAGAGGCTTTACGCTTATAGAATTAATTGTTGCTATTCTTTTCTTTGGTATCGCGAGCGCTTCAATCGGAATTTTTTATGCGAGTAATAGCAGGAGAATTGTTGAGTCTGAAAAAAGCGCGAGAATGGAGGTCGTGTCGCAAAGAGCTTATGAAACATGCAGAGGTGAACTGATGCGGAGAAAGTACGATGCCGGCGGTAATTATGAGGGGCTTGTTTTTGATTCGGTATGGGGAAAATGTAATCAAGGAGATATTATTTTTACAATTAACGATACCATCAATGGGATTCACTATAACAGCGAGATAGTAATAGATTCTTTTCAATTTGATAAAACTGAAGCTGCTTCTAAAGATGGGGTGAAAGGTTATAGTTCCGGTTCTCGTATATGGGCGACGTTAAAAACTAAAAATTTGTCTTTCGGTGATTCTGTTAAAATGCAAACAATCTTCAGTCATCACCGTTAAACCGTGGAGAAAAAAATGAAAAAGAAAGGTTTTACATTAATCGAGTTAATGGTGGTTCTGGTATTTATGAGTTTTATTTCTGTTTTTATTTATCAGCAATTTATATTACAGCAGACAGCATTGAGAGATCAGCAGGAGTTTTCCCGCCTTAATATTAAAGCAAGGAGGGCGAGTGAATATATTGTAAATGAATTAAGGCATATAGGTTTTTGTAGGAGACCTCTTTCCCCGGACCACAAATTCGGAATCATTTCGGGAACTATCAATTCGATTTCTTATACGCACGATATTTTTGGTTATTTTGAAGGTATTCTTGATGCGGAAGATATTCATTCTATAGTAAAAAGAGGGGACACTCTTTTTATAGATGGTGATAGAGCGGTGAACTTTCTGGATTCTCTTGGGTTTACTTACGTAGACGTAAATGGGGATTCGATTACTGCCGGGAATGAAGTTGCTGAAGTCGACTCAAACGGATCTTGGGTAATGGAAGAGCCAATTAATCCTGGAAATGACCCGGGACGTTATCCGATAAATGTAATTGATTATACAGTGCGATTTGTATATCCGAACGGTTCGAAAAAAATAACTTATCATGAAACGGTCCAGATCAGAAATGCAAGAGGGCCAACCTTGAAATAGGAGGACTCAATGAAAAAAGAAAATAAGCAAAAAGGTATTTCAATGATTGTTGTTTTGTGGGTGGTTACCATTTTGACAGTTGTTGTTGCCGCTACGGCTTTGATGACTTATAGTGATATAACCTCAGCTATAAATCTAAAAAAAAGATACATTGAGGTGAGAGCTGTGGAAGTTCCCTCGGATTTTGTGATTTCGTATCTACCGAAACATAAAGATCTTCATGAACTTGATAGTTTGTTTTTTAAAGAAGATTACAATAAAGTATTTTATGAGAATAATGGTATTGATACGGTTTTTTCTATTCCTTTTTATCTATCTGCAGATAATTCGATAATTGGTTGCCTCGCTTTACCGGATTTTATAGATTTTAATAAAGATTCGTCTCTAATCGTTTCCTCTTCTACCGTTGGCTATGACTCCATCCGGGTAAATCCGGAATTCCATGCGGGAATGGGAGTGGTGCTCTATTACCGCACGAGAGCAGTTATAGAAAGTGATAACGATATCGTTGGTTACCGTAGAGTCAGGAATGCCTCTGCTTTTACTGAAGGAAAGATGGGTCATACAATATATTAAATATTTTATAACGGAGGTTTAATATGTTTATTTTACTTTTAACTTTTTTAGGAACTTACGAGTGGTTTCCAGTTGAGGGGGGGGATGTTTCAAGGCAAGTATTGGAATCTCCCGTAGTAAAGGAATATGGAACAAACAGAATCGAGAAAAAGTTTATTTACTTGACTTCAGGCATTTTTGGGGGTGGTTCCAAGGTACTCTTTTCAAAAGGTTCAGAGATAAGGGGTCTGCCGAAGGGTTTGAAACTTATGAAGAGAGCGATAAGAATGAAGAAGTTCGACAGATATTCCGCTCTTTATAAGGAAGGAGAGTTGAAGGTGGTATGGAAAGAGTTGGAAAAAGAGTCGGCGAGGAAGCTCGGAATACCTTCTTTAACATTGCAAGAAATGAGAAAAATTTTCCCCGAGGATGATTTTAAAAATGAAAAAGAGGAATTTAAACCGGGTTTAATACTTGAGAAAATAAGAGGGGTAAAGTATCCGTTAAGAATTTATTATTCGTTTATGGAAATAGAAGAAAACAGAACGAGAAAACTCATACCTGTAGTGATGAAGCTCTGTCCCCTTGACGAAAAGATTGAAGAATATATAAGAGGTTTGAATTCAAAAGGAGATTAAAATGAAAAGGATATTTTTGGTTTTTATATTAATACCTCTTTTTTTGAGCGCTCACATTCAGGATGAAAGGCTTTTTGCGACCTCGAAAGTTCCTGCCGCAGCCATTCTTCTCCTGGACAGGTCCGGATCAATGAAATTTGAAACAACACTTGGTGTGGATGTTGAACTTTTGCAACGCAGTTGGGGTTGGGTACCCGATGTTACGTATTTTAGCGAGTGGTTCGACGATACGCAGTATCCTTACGATTACCCACTTAACTCTATGAGTAATTTTGTTGGTGATTCCGCAGGCGGGAACTGGACTCTGGAGGTGACATGGGAGGAATATAGTGGGTGGGGCGGGGCTGGTTCGAACACTTTAGATCTAACATGGGAATTAAAACTTTATGATGGTTCAACCTGGCATGAATATCCAGGGGGAAGTTACAGTTGGACTGAATCGGAACTTACCACTGAAGAGGTATCGATTCCGGTATCTGGTGGATGGGATGTACAGGATGTTGAATGTTATGTCGAGATTACTACTGGTGATGGACTTAAGATCGGAAATGTTGGAGTACATCTTTTACATACACCCGGAGTCGAGACGACATCAGATAGAATGAAAGACGCTCTTCTTGTCATTCATTCTCTGCTCGATGTGAACGGTGACGGATTTGTCGATGGGGATGATGAATTTCCTATAAAGCTGGGTCAGGGTTTTTTTGATAAGTCGCAAGTATTTGTTGGAGATAATAGGTCACAGGAATATAATGCAGATAACCATACAATTGCAACAGATCATTCGAACAATCAATATAACCCAAGCAGATGGGATCAGGTAAGCAAAACCTGGGTGGACGATTTAACGGGCACTCAATATCTGCGCACCGATACGATGGGGACGCCTGTTGCGACTATATGGGAGCATATAAACACTACAGAGCTCGATGGTTCTACTCCTAACGGTATGTTAGTTGACAGTGCGGTTCATTACATAGCAGAATATCGGAATGCCCATCCTGAATTATGGTGTATGAAATTCAGCGTTGTTCTTATTACCGATGGAAAGCCTAATGTGCCTCGAACGACTTGTCATCCGACAGATTGTGATGATCCGGGACACTGTGAGTATTCTTATAACGATGATGTTGAATATGGGGCAAAGGATCTTGTCCGTGTTGCGTATAACGCGTTTCATGGAGATAACGATAATTTTGAAGGTCCCGATTCGATACGGGTCTATGCTGTCGGTTTTGGTACCGGTATTGATGATGATTGTGCGAATGTTCTTAACTGGACGGCGAGATGGGGCGGTACCTGGTCGGATTCATCTCTGATGTCGGGGAATGGTACGGCTATTGATCCCTCCGATAATGTGTGTTGTGGTCCTTCAGAAGATCCTAGATATGAACCACTCACCGGATACGCCTATATTGCGGAAGACGCGGGAGATCTAGCAAATGCGCTTAGGAGTATATTCGTAGAAGTCGAAGCCAGCATGTCTCAATCATACACTGCGGCGGAAGTAACCTCTGTTGAGGAAGAATTCCTATCGACGAAATATCAGTCTAAACTTTACGTGGCTTCATTTAAACCGGACACTATGCCCTTATGGGAAGGTAATCTCAAAGCTTTAAAGATGGTGCCGGGTGTGATATCCCTGGATAGTATACCTAATTCCCTTCTTGTCTGGTCAGCCGGGGATACTATCAGAAAATATCCGGCGGGTTCACGCCCTATTTACGGAATTAAATCCAATGGAAGTATGCTCCCGTTCGATACCTTAAATTTTACGGCCAGTGACCTCGGTGTTTCATCCGCGGGTCTTTTAGATGTGGTTGAACAGATAAGAGGTGGTGGTGATACTCTTGGTAAGTTGGGAGATATTTTTCATTCATCACCCCTGCGAATTCAGGCGCCGAATTATTTCTATGAGGATGAGGGATGGGACAGTTTCTATAATGTTATGAGTAATAAAAGAAGCGCGTTTGTATACGCGGGCGGCAATGATGGAATGCTCCACGTCATCGCGGATACGATATTCGGTCAGGGTGCAAAAGGGGGACACGAAATCGCCGGTATAATACCCATGAATTTTGTTCCCAAAGTGAAAAATTTGCTTAACTCTCATGGTTATTTTGTGGACGGGGACCCAACGGCTGCCGATGTGTGGTTCCCTGCTAATGAGGGTGATAGTGTTAAGCACTGGAAAGAATGGCATACTGTTTTAATTGCTGCCCAGGGTGAAGGGGGAAATTCTTTTACGGCTTTCGATGTTACCGACCCGAAGAATGAAACTGCTCATACTGTAAGTTCGCTCACATTTTTATTTGACGCCTGGCAAAGCGATACTTTAGAGAAAAGATTGGGTTTTACAACTTCTACTCCGGTTATACATAAAGTTGGCGTGAACTGGTCGGTTTATTCGGGGAAAATTATCGACCGTTTTTATGCATTTATGGGAGGAGGTCAGTTCCCGGATCCCATGGATATTTCTATAGTCGATTCGTTTTCTTCGGGAACATTGAGGGGTAATAATATTATTGCTTTTGACGTCTGGAAAGCGGCAATGAGCGGAATCGATCAGAGTGTTACGTTTATACCTCCGGTGGAAGCCAGCATGAAATATCCTTTTGTTGCTTCGCCGGCTGTTGTAAATATAAACCCACAGTTCGGCAATCGTTACGATTATTTATTTATTCCGGACGCGGCGGGTCAATTGTGGTTTGTTAACCTTCAATTTCCGAACCCTTCAGATTGGAAAGCGAGGAAAATTTTCGAGCCTGAATTGCCGACTTCAAGTGATTCTGCGGAAATTTATAAATGGCATCCCGCGTATTATTATCCACTTGTGTGGAAAGATCCCCTTCAAGGAGGGTACTGGATTGCTTATGGTACCGGGAACCGTTCGAGAATTTTCGATGAATCCTCCGAACGTTTTTATGCTCTTTATTATCCGATCGACGCCTTCAGTGATACCGCCAATATACCCCTTTATACGGAAGATTCCCTCGGAGTTCTACCGGATGAGTCAACCGATTGCGGATGGATGTTGAATCTTACTCATGATAGGGAAAAAGTGGTGACTCCGGCAATTTATTTAATGGATTCTCTTGAGTTTTACACTTTTTCCCCTGGAGGAGCGGTGGAAATAGGTCCGTGTGAAATTGGCGGAAGTGGTTCTTCTGCCCGTTCTTATACTTTTCACATAAGAACGGGGGCGGGTAATGCTATGGGTAAGATAATTGGTTCGGGGATTCCGCAACCCCCAAGCTATAGCTCAAGCTTATCGGGTGAAAGAAAAAAGGCAACACCTGGCGGTGGAAAAATTAAAGTTGAAAAATTAGGTTCCTTTACCTCTTTCAGGCAGCAGATATTATGGGAAGACGAAGATCGAGATTGATTTTCTGGTTGCTTCTCCTTATGCTGGTTGGATGTGGAAGAGAAAAAGAATCCTTATCCGAAACTGGACCGGTAGATTTTGTATCCTCTGATTTTACTCCTTCAAACCCGAGAACAACGGATCCTATCAATATAGATCCGGTTTTGCTTGCCGGAGAGAATGTGGAGCTTGAATGGCTGGTTAACGGTGAAGTACAGGATGTAGTTAAGCCGCGTCTATCTCCAAATTATTTTTCAAAAGGAGATACAATTGAATGTTTAATTTTCATAGATGGAAAGCAAAAGAAGAATGTAGGACCCGTTGTTATCGCAAATAGTAAACCGGAAATTATAAATGTACGAATAGAACCGCCGGAACCGCGTCGCGGAGAGGGACTTTCCATTCTTGGTGATGTAAGAGATCCCGATGATAAAGATGATGTAAGTTTCGTCGTGGATTGGTTTGTAAATGGAAGACTTGTTTTTGGCGGGGAAAAACTTTCCGGTGAAAAAATAAAAGCCGGGGACGAAATCTATGCGGAAGTCGAGCCTTTCGACGGTTCTGAGAGGGGAGTAAAAGTCAGGACCGAAAAAATTGCCGTTCAAAATTCGGCTCCTGAGATTATAACGGATTCCCCTCGATGGGAGGGGAAAATACTGAATTACGAACTGGAAGTAAAAGACCCGGACGGGGATAATGTGGATATTTACCTGGAGGAAAGTCCTCCGGGTATGAAACTCGAAGGTACAACGCTGATCTGGGAATCTCCGGAGGTGAAGAAAGATACTTCCTTTAATGTAACGGTAAAAGCCAGGGATGGAAGAGGGGGAGAAGCAAGTCTTTCTTTCTCCCTGGATATAAAAAAACGCGAAGCGAAGTAAGATTTTCTTTCCTTTAATGCGTTTTTCTGAAATCCTCATTTCTATTTTTTAAATAGAAATGAGGATTTCAGTTACTGAACCACAGATTGCACCAGATTTACACAAGAAAATTGCACCGCAAAGACGCCCCTCATGGAATAGAAGTTATTATTCCATGGGGCAGGCAAAGAACGCAGAGAAAAACAAAAAAAGTATATGAGTCTTTAAAATCCGTCCTCCCACCCAAAATATTCACATGTAGGACGTGTAGGGATTGTAGTTTTGGCTGTTCCTATTTAAACCTTTTTTAATTTAACTATTAAACTTATATTCGAAGAATATAATTATGAAACAACAAATAACACCCTTAGTGGAATAGAAGTTATAGCATGGAGTATGGCTATTCCACAGGACAGGCGAATAGCACGAATAATTTTTATTTTTTTGAGTGTTTTTAAATGTACAATTCGCAATTTCCAACTTCCAATTTACAATATCTGGCAGTAGCGTTGGGGCTTATCCCCAACAATCCACGGGCGGGGGATGAACCCCCGCGGAATGCCCGAGTTTACCTGGTTGTATCAATCAGGGTGAAAAAAAGTCGCTATTACTAATATTAAAGAAGCTATCGAGATTTATATAGAAACCCTGAAAGAGGATGGTTTCCCGGTTCCCGAAGAGAAATTCGAAACATTGATTTTAGCTGTATGAACAAGCTACCAATGATATCGGGACAGGAGTGCGTAAAAGCTTTAATGTAAAATTACAAATCAAATCTTTGTATTATCTGCGTGAGAATTATTTTTTTGGTGGTGACTTGACAAGCATTGAAAATAAGTTACATATAACGGGAAATTTGTCTTAGATTCAATAATTCAAAAGGAGGAATGGTTATGGGAAATGTTTTCTGGTTAGTGCCCGGTATTTCGGCAGTAGCTCTGTTTTTTGCATGGATTTTTTACGTCCAGATGATGAAAAAAGAAGAAGGAACTCCGAAGATGGTCGAGATCGCGAATGCCGTGAGAGAAGGAGCTTTAAGTTACTTAAAGGTTCAGGACAGTGTGGTGGCAATTTTTCTGGTTATAATGGCAGGTATTTTTGCTTTTCTTGCTTTCGGCTTGGGAGTGCAATCGAAATGGATTTCACCGGTTTTCTTACTCGGCGGATTTCTTTCAGGACTTTCAGGTTTCCTGGGGATGAAAACCGCTACAAAGGCAGCGGTTCGAGTTACGAATGCCGCCCGGAATTCTCTCAGTTCCGCTTTAAGTGTCGCTTTCAGGAGCGGTTCCGTTATGGGTCTTTCGGTTGTGGGTTCGTCCCTTTTGGGGATATCTGTGTTATTCGCGATATTTTATTTTGGGTTAAAATTACCCTTGGAAGAGGTTACAAGTATTCTTCTTGGTTTTGGTATAGGCGCAAGTTTTGTTGCCCTTTTTGCCAGAGTCGGCGGAGGAATTTACACAAAAGCCGCCGATGTGGGAGCCGACCTTGTTGGTAAGGTAGAAGCGGGAATTCCGGAAGATGATCCCAGGAATCCGGCTACAATCGCGGATAACGTTGGAGACAACGTCGGGGATGTGGCAGGCATGGGAGCTGATTTGTATGAATCTTATTCGGACGCTGTTGTTGCAACCATGGCTCTCGGAGTCGCTGCGGGTCTTGGTATGAAGGGAATTCTTCAGCCGTTGCTTATCGCCGGCGCAGGTATGTTATTCTCAATATTGGGTATTTTTCTGGTTAGAGCAGGAAAAGAAGCCACCCAGCACAGTCTTATAAAAGCTCTTTCGAGAGGTATAAATTTTGCTATGATCGCGACAGCGGTTGCTTCTATATTCATAGTAAAATATATTACTCCGGAAAATATGGGAATGATTGGTTCTATTGTGGTCGGGCTTGTCGCCGGGACTATTATCGGAAAAGCGACGGAGTTTTACACATCTTCCGCTTTCTCTCCCGTTCGTAAGCTTTCTGCTTCCGCGAAATCGGGTCCCGCGACTTTAATAATCGATGGTTTAGCTCTCGGTCTTAATTCTACGGTTATTCCCGTTGTAACCGTAGGTATTTCTATAATACTCGCGTTTGCCTTCGCGGGAGGATTTAATAGTTTTATAATGGGTTTGTACGGCATAGGACTTGCGGCTGTCGGTATGTTATCCACTCTCGGTATAACACTCGCTTCGGACGCTTATGGTCCCATTGCCGATAACGCCGGCGGAGTTGCGGAAATGAGTGGACTTGGTAAAGAAATCAGACAAAAAACAGACCAATTGGACTCTCTCGGCAACACGACCGCAGCAACAGGTAAGGGTTTTGCCATTGGTTCTGCCGCTTTTACCGCTCTTGCTCTGGTTGCCGCTTATCTGACAGAGATTAAAATAGCTTTAACACGTCTTGGAGTGGAAGCTATCACTCTCGGGGAGAGAGTTATAAGTGTAAGCAGTGTTACTTTTCTTGAACTTTCGGAATATTACAATTTAAGTCTTCTTAATCCGACTCTTCTCGCCAGTCTTTTGATCGGCGCGGTTATTACTTTTCTTTTCTGCGGTATGACTATGAGTTCCGTAGGAAAAACAGCCCAGTCTGTTATAGGTGAAGTAAGGGAACAATTTAAAGATAAGGATATTCTTGCGGGAAAGAAAAAACCCGATTACGCGCGAACCGTTGCAATTGTTACCAAAGCCGCGCAGAAACAGATGGTAATACCTTCTCTTATTGCGATAATCTCTCCGGTATTAATAGGTTGGGTATTCGGTGTTTCCGGTGTGATTGGCTTTCTTGTGGGAGCGCTCGCTTCCGGATTTTCTATGGCTGTTTTTATGGCTAACGCGGGCGGAGCTTTTGATAACGCTAAAAAATATATCGAAGAAGGAGCTTACGGCGGGAAAGGCTCCGACGCGCACAAAGCGGGAGTTACCGGTGATACTGTTGGTGACCCGATGAAAGATACATCGGGACCTTCGCTTAATATTCTTATAAAGCTGATGAGTATTCTGTCCGTGATTACAGCCGGATTCGTCGTAGCTTTCAGTCTTTTTAAATAAAACAAAGAGTAATAGCCACGGATTGACAAGGAAATACACGGATTAAAAAATATATATTTTATTAAAAAAAGTGTTTATCCGTGGCTATTTTTTTGGGGTGTGTTATGGGTTTTAAACAACAAAAAATCTGGTGTTAATCTGCCTGCCCTGTGGAATAGAAACTTATCATGCAGTAACTTCTATTCCATTGAGCTTGCCCTGCATGCCCCGTAGGAAAGTATGACTGTATCGGGGTAGAGAGGAATGAACGCTCAGGGTGTAATCTTGTGGTTAGATTTAGGGTTGTGGGGTGGCTTCGTGACTTAGTGTTCTTTGTGTGAGAATAATTTGGAGTTGTGTGGTAAGGTTTTAAAGATATGAAATCCGGGGTGTGGAGGCTTTGCGTTCTTTGCGTCTTTGTGTGAGAATAAATTTTGTGATATGAATTGGAAAGAAGAATTAAAAGAGTTTATCGATGATAAAACCATAATAATGGGTATCGGCTCGACCTTAAAATCCGATGACGGGGTCGGTGTTTTTATTGCTGAAAGCCTTAAAGATATGGGAATTGAAAATGTAATCGTGGCGGAGGCTACACCCGAACACTGGCTGGGATTTCTGACCAGGAAAAAGTTTGAAAAACTTTTGATAATAGATAGCGTTCTTTTCGACGGAAAGGTTGGCGAAATAAAGCTTCTGGGTTTAGAGGAAGTAAGTAGACGTTTTGGTCTTACTCATTCTTCTTCTCTTCATCTTTTTTACGATTTTATTTCCGGGGAAGGTAATATAAAAGAACTGAAAGTTCTGGCTATTATGCCGGAGAGTTTAGAAATTGGAGAAAGTTTATCCCCTGTTGTCGGAAGTAGCGCCCAAGAGATTATTGGATTTTTTAAGAATCTTCAGTAAATCTTTCATTCTGCTTATATTGTAATTAGCCGTTTCTATTTTTGAACCACCCGGATCGAAAAAACAGGATTTTATGCCTGCCGAATTAGCGGCTTCTATGTCGAGTATTCTATCTCCGACACCCAGTGTATGACCTTTTTTTAGTTTGTATTTATCGATAATATAATTAAAACTTGCCGGGTCGGGTTTTAGCGGAAAATTCGCGTCGGAAGTGACAATTTCAATGAAATATTTATTAAAATCATGTCGGATTAGAAATTCATTTAGGCTTTCAAATCCCCTGTGAGTTATGAGGAAATTTCCGCCGCGTTTTGATATATATTCGAGAACTTCTTCTACGTTCTCAAATGGTTTGCCTTCATAGGTTAATTCTCCGAAATATCTTTCTTTGTATTTTTCAGAAAATTCTTCCCTGTCTATGTTGAACTCATCCGCGAGGCTTTCAATGCAGAGACCTATAGATTTTTTCGCGAGTGAGAAAGCGTCTCTATAACCATATTCGATTCCATAATCTTTATTTAAAACATCTATAAAAGCCAGTGTTATTTCGGGGTAGGTGTCGAAAAGCGTTCCGTCAAAATCCCATATAAGGTTTCTAAAACCCATCCCACACCACCGTTTTTCTCACACAAAGCCCACGAAGACGCAGAGTTTTTTGTTGTTTAAAACCCGACCCAACCCAACAAACTTTTCTCACACAAAGAACACTAAGCGCACTAAGCCACCCCACACAACCTATTTTTGTTTGTTTTTTTAATCCCGATTTTTTATATTCGGTTTCTTTTTCTTCCATTTTCCTTTTTGTAATTTATGGGTTTATGTATTTTGTCAATGGTTTATATTGTTGGTTCGTTGGATTGTGGGATAGTTGGTTGGAATTTTTTTGACCCTTCCAACCACCCAACCATCCAACTTTCCAACAACTTAAAATCTTTGTGGCTTAGTGTCTTCGTGTCTTTGCGGTAAATTAGAATTTTGGATTTAGGGATTTGGATTTAGGAAAAAACAATAAAAAATATCGTGATAATCAGTGTAATCTCGTGGTTAAATTCGGGGTTGTGTGGTTGGGCTCTGCGTTTCCGCGGTGAGTTTTCCACTTGAAAAGTATCGATAATAAGTTAAATTCAGTAAAAGGAGGAAATATGTACAGAATAATAATATTATTTCTAATATCTTTTTTATTGTTAGCACAAGAACCTGTCGGTTCTCCGCCTGTCTTGTTAAACGTCGAAGATTTCGGAGCGGTTAGCGATGATGATATTCTTGATACTGAAGCCATAAATAAAGCGATCGACTCCTGTTCTAAGCTTCCTAATGGAACAGTTGTATTCTCTGAGGGAATCTATTTATCGGGTTCGATTCGTTTGAAAAGCAATGTAACATTGCAAATCGAAAAGGAAGCGAGGATACAGGCTGCACCAAAGGGTACGGGCGCTTTCGACTTACCTCAGGATAATCCGTGGGATAAATATCAGGATTTCGGTTACAGCCATTTCCGTAATGCGCTTATATGGGGAGATAGTGTTGATAATGTCAAGATAAAAGGAGAAGGCGTGATAAGTGGAACTTCGTCTCTTTACAGTGATCCGGTAGAAGGTGACGGAGATAAAGCTATATCACTTAAATTATGTAAAGATGCCGAAATAAGTGATGTAACAGTTAACGATGGTGGATATCTGGCTGTCCTTGCTGCGGGATGCGATAACTTGAATATATATAACTTAGAAGTAAAAACCGGGATGAATGGTATAAGCTTTGTTGGAAGCAGCAACGTTAAGGTTAGAAGTTGTGCCGTAGAGGCTGGTAATGACGGTATTTCGTTGAAATCCAATTATTCTCTGGGTAATAAGTTAAATAGTAAAAATATAGAAATAAGTAATTCTGTGATTTCCTCCGGTGGTTGTGCCCTTCAGATTGGTCCCGAAACGGTTGGTGATTTTAAAAATATGCAGATTTCCAATATAACCATAAGAAAAGCGGATAAAGCCGGCATGAGTTTTACTTCCAACCATGGCGCTATGATTGATGGAATAAACATTCAGAATGTTACCATGGAAAATGTTGCTATACCATTTTTTGTTAATATATCTAAAATTAAAGGCGGAGCGCCCGGTTCTTACGATATCGGTAGTATTAGTAATTTCCGGATAAGTAATGTGGTAGCCAAGGATATTTATGGTTACGGTTGTGGATGGAATTTTGCCAGTACTGTTATGGGGAAATCCGACGGACCGCTTGAGAATGTAGTTCTTGAAAACATGAGAATGACATACAAAGGCGGCAGTTTGGCTTATCTTGGTTTAAAGGAAGATCCGGTAAAAATAAAACTTCCTGAAATAGAGGATTATCGCCCGGAAAGTTACGGTCTGAGACCGGCTTATGGTCTTTACTGCGGGTATATAAAGGATTTAAAAATACGTAATGTTTCCGTGGATTTTGAAAAAGAAGATCCCCGACCGGGAATGGTTATGTCCGATATCCAGGGCGCGGTAGTAAACCGTTTTTATGCGGAAAGATCCGCGATCAGAAATAATGATATAATTTTAGATAATGTAAGTGATTTTTTCATAACCGGAAGTCCGGGTGTGGAATATATCGAGGTTAAAGATTTTACTCCTTTAGACAGTTTCGATGTAAATGCTCCGCCGAATCCCACGCCGGAAGAAGTGGCGGCGAAGCTTGGAGTTGCAAATCCTCCGATTTTACTTTCGGATTTGCCGATTGAAGTAATCGAAACGATAAAAAAGGAACTTGGAATACCAGCGGCTATGCTTCACGTTTTAATAGATAAACAAATTATGGAAGAAGCAAAAGGCGATAAAGTCATATACAATATTGAAACCGAGAATACAGGAGGCGATAAATATGAGCTCGAGGTTAGGGATGACGGGAAATTGGAGAGCAAAAAAAAGATTTAAAGTAGTTTATCTGCTTTTATCGGAGACTGTGCCAAAATTATCAGTTTCGCTCGTAGGGCACGGCTTTAGCCGTGCTAAGATACTGGTAATCAGTTATTTTGCAAACCTAAAGGTTCGCCCTACACAAAAATATTTGAATTTTGACCCAGTCTCATTGATTAGCTGTTAGTATAGAATGAACAATAAAAAAGGATATAAAAGTGTCCCG
>CAZSEX010000025.1:0-20206 GCA_964606065.1 uncultured bacterium
TTCTTTCCTGAATTTTACTATATGGAGATTGAATATTTAGATTTAATCACAGAAATCACAGCGCGGCAAAACCGTTAAAACATAATATGAACCACAAAGCCCGCGAAGGACACAAAGCCAGCCCACACCTCATTATTTTTGTTTATTTTGTCATTACGAGTTCGACATCTTGCCGGACCCGGGCCTGCCCGATCCGGGCGAGTAATCTCAAGGGAAATTGCACCGCAAAGACGCAAAGGTCGCAGAGAAGAAAACAAAAAATGTGTTTTTACTCCACCCGACCCAAAAGATGTGTCAAAAGTCCTGACTTTTTGTGTAGGGAAAACCCATAATGGAATAGTTTCACATTCCATTGGGTTAACCTTCAGTTTTGCGAAAGGCTCAACTACCAATAATTCAGCACAGCTAAAGCTGTGCCCTACGAGCGTAGCGTTGGGGCTCGTCCCCAACGAAATTTAAGCGGGGGATAAACCAGAGAAAACATTATATTATCTTAACCCAACCACACAATCCCAAATTTAACCACGAATGTACACGTATTTTTTAGTTGTTTTTTTGACCAATGACTAACGACCAAAGGCTAAAGACTAATTCATTCACACTGATATACAATGTCTTTTTCAAACCCAACGAACTCGACAAACTCAAAAGACTCGGCACTCGGAACTTCATTAAAATCAACCCTCTAACGCATCTACGCACTAACGCACCAACTTTACATTGCCGTGAGCAGAGACTGTGCCAAAATTAACAATTTAGTTCGTAGGGCACGGCTTTAGCCGTGCTAAGATATTGGCAATCATTTATTTTGCAAACCTAAAGGTTTGCCCTACAATGAAAAACTGGGGTTTTGGCACAACCTCAGCCGAGAGCCATTTCCCAAACCTCCTAACTCTCTCATGATTTTAAAAACATCGTTGCGGTATTGTTTCACAGTGCTATATTAAACCGATCATGACACAAATAAAAATAAAAACGAAAGATTTTGATTTTTTAAAGACATTTAAATCGGGACTTTTTTATTTTTTTTATGAAGAAAATCCCGTAAGGAAAGTTTTTTTTAACGATAGATTTATCGAACTCACTTTCAGGCAGAAAAACGAAAATTTAATAATCGATTCTCCCGATAATATAAACCGAAAAGAAATAGAAACTTTAAAGGAAAGAATTATCTATTGCTTTGGTTTACATGAAAATTTAAAAGATTTTTATTCTCTTTGCGAAAAGGACAAAGTTCTAAAAGACTATCTACCCGAAATAAACGGAACAAGAATTGTTTCCGCTTTTACTGATTTTGAAGCGCTTGTCGGAGCAATAGTTTCACAGAACAATTCTTACAGAAATTACAGAAACCAGATGAGTAAAATTTACAGAAAGATTAATTTCATAAAATCAAATTATAAAGAAAAGAATATAAAACATCTCAAAATAGGATATAAATTATCCTATATCATGGAGCTCACCAGAAACTTTGAAAAATCAAACATAAAAGACATTAAAGGTATAGGTAATTACTCCTTAAATCTTTTTAATATTTTTCAAAAAAGGGATTATGATTCATTTTACGTCGATTGCCTTACCGAAAAAATCATGAAAGAAAACTATGGCGTTACCAACTCTTTTGAAGAAAAAAGCAAAAAACTATGGGGAAAGTATAGAGGACTCGCGGAAGCTTATCTTCAAAGATTTTTTGAGAAAAAATAAACTTTATTTCTTTTCTAATTTATCCAGTCTTCCGTCTATTTGGTCGAGTTTTCTCTCGATTTCTTTCAGCTTATAGTATATACTATCCAGTTTTCCTATTTTATCTTTTAATTCTTCTACTCCATCTTTAGCTTTCAGTCCACCGCCTTCTTCCACCGTTTTTAATTTATTGGTTATCTCCGTAATTTTATTTTGTATTCTTTCCATCTCATCAGACTTAGGGCCTTTGCACCCGATAAAAGAAAGAAGAAAAAGGATAATTATTAATCTTTTCATATTTTCCTCCTGGTTTTCCGGAAATTTACACTAAGGTCGATTAATATCAAGCCCTTAAATTAATCTTTTCTCGCGGAAGCGCCGTTTAATAATTTGGAATGTACGAAAATAGCTTAAAATATCAAAAGCATAATATCTTAAAATAATTAGCTTATAAGTCACCAAGACACGAAGTTTTTGATTTTTAATTTTATATCTTGTTTCTCTGGTTTACCTCCGCCACTGAATGTTGGAGATGAACCCCAACGCTACATTTTTTCTTCCTTTTTGCTCAACTCAGGCTGTGAAACCCTCAATTCCACTTGCAGGGCGCAGCTTTAGCTGTGCTGAATTATTGGTAGTTGAGCCTTTCGCAAAACTGAAGGTTAACCCAATGGAATGTGAAACTATTTCATTAAGGGTTGACCCTACACAGAAAATTAAAACTTTTGACACAATAGCGTTATTTGTTTTTCCTTTTTTAGTTGGTGAATTGGTGGGTTTCTAACAAACCAACGGACCAACTGACCAACAGACAAACAATTAAAGCCCTTTGTGGCAATTAAATTTTTGACGGTTGACAGAGATTAAAAAAGAATTACGATATTTAATAGAAGTGAATAAAGTAAAAAAGATTAACGACAAAATATTTTTTTATGAGAGGAAACCACCCTCTTCCAATACTACGCTCATAAAGGGAAACGCAACTATATTGATAGACCCGGGATATAATCCTATTATAAAAATAAATTCTCTTGAACCCTTATTAAAAGGAGCAAGAATCCGTATAAAAAATATCGATGAAATATGGCTCACGCACAATCACCCCGACCACACTGGACTCGCATATTATCTTCTTCAGGAAAAACAAATGAAAATTGTCTGCCATCCCTCGGCAAAAGATTTGATAAATATAGAACCTCCCATACGCGGTCTTCTCGAAAAAGAGAAAATAGATGAAGCAATCTTGCAAAAATTGTATCCGTCGAATCCCACAAAGAGAGAAAGAATCAAGGCTCTGGTTCGTTGGATCGTTAAATTTTACGGTAGTTCTCTTTCCATAGGCAGTCACGCTGTAAAAGCCGATGATTGTTTCTCTGAAGGAGAAACAAGGAACAGAATCAAGATATTTTTTCTTCCCGGTCACACAAATGACGAAGTGGGATTTTCTCTTGGAAACACTCTAATTACAGGTGATCTTATAGCCACTTTTTCTTTCAAAAGACCCGCAGTACTGAATGTTCCATCATCCGATATAGATTCCGCGATTTCCTCACTTAAAAAAATTCTAAAAATTTCTCCGAACTTGATTTTACCCGGACACGGGAATTGTTCAAAAATCGACATAAATCTGGTAAAAGAAATTTATAACCAAACGGTTAATTTAAGAAAAAAGGGGATTTCATTGCTAAATAAAACGCACTCCTTTATTCCCTACTTCCTGGGTCTGCAAAGGACTCTTCCCCTTTTTACTCTGCGAATTCAGGAGAGACTGGCTCTTTTATATATTATTTATAAAAGCTATGTAAAGTCTGGTTGTATTAAAAGTAATCTTATTCGGTAACCCAGATTTCAATCGTATCAAGGACAATCGCTCCGATTACTCCCATCGCAAAATCTTCATCGAGCTGGTCATAATCGAAATAAATGTCCGATTTAAAACAATTCTCATCCATAGCCATGACTGCTACGGTATAAAAAGTGTCAGCTTTTGGGAACAGATATTTAGCAGAGAAAACATCAAGCGAAGTGTCCTGGGTCAACAAAGAAGTATAAAAGGAGTCTAACTCTCCTTCAAAAAAGACACGAACAGCATACATATTATTAAAAGAACCTTCGCAGTTATTCCAGTAAACAATCTCAGGATCATCCAGGGAGATTGTGTCTCCATCGGAAGGAGAATATATAAAAAGAGAGTCCGGAACGGTTACTTCTTCTTCTACTTGATAACCTTCAACGTTTAATTGAATAATATATTGTTTACAATATTTTACCCAAAGGGAATCAGCGCTATAGTATAAACCGATTGTATCAGACTCGCTGAATTCAAAAGTGTCTTGCTCCTCGTCAATTGCGAATATTTCCGCGTCTGATATGCCTTTAAACCCTTCCGGAATTGTCACTTCCAACCTATAAGTGGAATCCACATAGGCTTTCTGAAATTTCATTCTCGGCCTAAGAACCAAATCGATTACGTACTCGTGCTCGAAAGAGGTTTCCGTGACGCTTTCACAGGAAACGAATAAAAGATAAAACAAAAATAGTACAAATATTAAATTGTGTTTCAATATCAAAAGCCTCCGTTAGAATCTGTATACAAACTCAACAGACGGTACAATAGGCAGCATATTAAAGGTTTCTTTAACCGGCGGTTCTTCGTCATAATCGTAGTAATAAAACCACACATTTTTTCGGTTCAAAACGTTGTATAAGCTGAGTTTTAAATCCAATTCATTATTGCCAAAATAAAAGGGTTTGGTAGCACTGATATCTAAACGCAGATAGTACGGTAACCTGAAGGCGTTTTTCTCTCCTTTCAGCTCCATCCACCAGATAGCATTATCATTATCGTAAGGGGTACCCGCTCTCCTATAACGATACCTCCCCTGAGAAGTAGTGAATGGATTTCCCGTGGAAAAAACGAATTGGACACCGATTTCCCATTCTTTGGGAATCGTAGAAAAAAGAATCAGATACAGGTTATGGGTTCGATCCCAAATAGGCGGGTAATATTCATCACCGGATTTCACTTTAGATTTAAGAAAAGTATAAGAAAGCCAACCTCTTAATTTTCCTATCTCTTTTTTGAACAGAAAATCAATGCCATAGGCATCGCCTCCCCTTTCGTCAAACATTGTTCTGTAGTAATCGTCTGCGTTTTCATTGTCGATTTCCGTATCCTCGCTCATTTTATATAATCTGTTATAAATACGGTAATAGCCCTCGAGAGAGAAATAGAAAGATTCGTTTAACCAGCCTTCATAACCCAGATTAAAATGATGGGCTTCCTCAGGGCTGTACTCTCCACCAAGGGGAATTAGATAGTAAAAAGGAAGACTCAGGCCTCCAATTTCCGATTCTCCGGGTATTAAAGGAACTTCGTACTGATGGTAATTACCCAGAGAAATCGTCAACGCTTTAATTTCGTTTAGAAAGTATTTCGCAGACAGCCGGTAAGATCTAAAAAAAGAACCTTTATTCTGATCGAACTCCGTACTCTCGGAGTAATAATGTGTTAGGGCTACACCTCCGGAGAAAAGTAAATTTCTAACAGGAGAAAATTCATCTCCCAGAAAACACATCGCCTTGTTGCTCCATATGTCCTTGTATTCATAATTTATACCCATATTAGAGCTAATATCATATTTAAAAGGACGATATTCATCGGTTAATCCAAATTTCAATTTATGTTCTCTGAAAACATGAGTATAATCCACTCCGAGGGTGGAAATATCGATAACCCCTTTTGTGACAAAAATAGTATCCATAAAACCGAAATGAAACTCATGTTTGCTAAACCCGCTCGAGAAGTGAAGTAAAGATTCATTGTCTCCAGAATGAAATAAATTTAATCCCACAACGTTATTATCCCAATCCAGTTCAATAATCTGGATTTCCTCGTTATCTTCGTCCCTTATATCCAGAAAATCTTTACTTTTGAATCCGCTTAAGACAGCTGTCCAATTTTCTGTTATATCACTCTCTACATGTAAATATCCGTCGTAGAAATAATAAGGCATTACATCCGGGATTATTTTGTCTAAATAAGTCCTCCTGAAAGTAAAGAGAAAATTTGTGTTTAGAAAGGGCACAGGGCTGCCTATTGTTGCCCCTGCGGATAAAAGCCCCAGAGATAAAACACCTGTAAGTCCTTTTATATCTCTATCCACTCCTTTTGTTTTGATATCTAAAACAGAAGAAAGAGAAACGTCATATTCCGCCGGGATTCCGCTTTTATACAATTCAATGTTTTTTATTGCGTTAACGTTAAAAGTTGAAAAAACACCTGATAGATGAAACGGTTTTAGCAGAGGAATATCATCTAGTAAAACTAAATTCTGATCCGGGCTTCCACCCCTTATAGCGATATCCGTCGAGTAATCAGATGCTTTTGTAATTCCAGGCAAAGCCTCTAAAGTACGCATTAAATCACCTTCCTGAAACGAAGGCAAAATTAACATATCTTCTGTAGACAAAGAGGCAGGGGTGATAGTAGCCGATTCTCTGAACTTTTTCCGCTTTGCCGATACCAATATACCTTGCAACTTCAAAGTTGTTATACTCATTGTTATATTTTCTTCTACATAATCCTTGCCGAAAAAAAATATTTCCCTCTCGACTTTTTTATATCCCATCATAGAACAGACAAGTTTGGCTTTTTTAAGCGTATCAGGAAGTATTATGCTGTAGTATCCATCGTTATCTGTAACGGTACCCATCTCGGTTCCTTTAACCACAATGTTGACCATCGGTAGAGGTTCCCTTGAGATTGCGTCAAATACAGTCCCTGTTATAATCTTATATCCACCGGCAATAAGAATTAAATGAAAGAATAAAAACATCTCTTAATACTAAAACTTTTTTTATATCTACAAAATAAAATCGGGTGCTAAGAAAATCATATCAATATTAATAAAATATATACCGAATCAAAATCGAACAGGATAAGATATTTGCACTTATATCAAAATTATCACGCGCAAAACCAAAATGGTTGTAGGAAAGATTGCTTTCAACACTCCATCTGTGAGTAAATTCATAACCAACACCTACAGTTCCTCCAACGCCCAAATGGATATCTAAATCTTCGATATCTTCTTCAAATTCAAAAGGGAAATACCAAATAGCAAGACCTGCACCCGCATCGAAATAAAAAGAAGGATGGAATTCATTCAAGTAATAACTGATCCCTAAAGATAACAACCCATTTAGTAAAATTTTCTTATCAGAATCTGTTTCTTCCCGAAAGTAAATCCCCGGAGAAAGGAGAAGAATCATCAAATGATTATTGGGTGCGTAACCCATTTTACCAACCATCGAAATTCCTCCTTTAGTAATATTCTCTGAAGACTCAGGTGAACTCCAGTATTGCATTTTTTCGGGATATTTAGTAAACCCGTAACCCAGATCAAGTGAGTAGATAAATCCCTGTCGTTCACCACCGCTTAACAACAAAGGCTTTGCAAAAATTATTATTAGAAGTGTTACTGTTATTCTGGTAAAAATTTCTTTCGACATAATTCTCTCCTTTTTTAATAAGTACCTGTAAAGTATAATCGTAACATGTAATTCTGTCAATGCTTCCAATTGTCATGTAACCCTATGATTTTTGCCATAGTAATTAATAAAAAAAGCAGCCAAGAGAAAATTTTCGCTTGACATAATGAATTTTATACGTAGATTTCACTAAAATAACCACAAAAAAGGATATACAGGAGGCAAGTAATGCGTAAGTTTGTATGGAGTTCTTTTCTCATCGTTTTCGGTCTGATTTTTATAATGTGTACCTCTAATAATATTAAACTGCCTAAAACATCCGGAGAATTCAAAATAAAAAGAGGCGTTAATTTAAGTCACTGGTTGTCACAGAGTAAAAAAAGAGGAGAAGAAAGAAAAAGTTACATCACAAAATCAGACTTCGACACAATCGCCGCTATAGGTTTCGACCACGTTCGAATTCCCATCGACGAAGAACAAATGTGGGATGAAGAAGGCAACAAAAAAAAGGAAGCTTTCAAATTGCTTCACAACGCTATTAATTGGGCGATTTCATCCAAATTAAGAGTGATTGTGGATTTGCACATTATCCGTTCCCATCATTTTATCGCAGAGAGGAATCCTTTGTGGACCGAACCCGCCGAACAGGAAGAATTAATCAATTTATGGCGTAAGCTTTCATCGGAATTAAAAGAGTATCCGAACAACATGGTAGCCTATGAAATTTTAAATGAAGCTGTGGCGAATGATCCCGAGGATTGGAATAATCTCTTAAAAGAAGTTATCGACGAAATAAGATTAAATGAACCGGAAAGGACAATTGTGGTCGGATCCAATAAATGGCAGATCGCTTCGACCTTCCCCGACTTAAAAATTCCTGAGGGTGATACCAATATCATTCTCAGTTTTCATTTTTATAATCCTATGGCGCTTACCCATCACATGGCACCCTGGTCTGTTGTAGGAGAATACAAAGGAGACGTTAACTATCCGGGGCAAATTTTCGATACCATACATTATAAGGAACTGTCGGAAGAGGCTGTTACCGCCATGAGGGAACACGCGAACGGGTATTTTACAAAAGACACTCTGGTAAAAATAATGTCTCCTGCTATAGAAGTTGCAAAAGATAAAAACCTGCCCCTGTTCTGCGGAGAGTTCGGAGTTTATCCCACAATTCCCGAAGAAATCGCTCTACGATGGTATAAAGATGTTTGCGATATTTTTAATTCTAACGGTATAGCATATTGTCACTGGTGTTATAAAGGTGATTTTCCGGTTGTGGACAAGAATGGCAAACCAAACAAAAAACTCGTTTCTGTCCTGACTTCAAAGTAGGGAAAGCGCAAAAATGTTTATTTTAAGCTTTAAAAAAAGGAGGTTTAGTATGAAAAGGTTTATCTTATTAGCGTCAGTGCTTTTATTAGTAAGTTTCCTGACAACAGGCTGCGGAGGTAAAGGAGAAGAAAAGTCAGGAGAAACGAGCAGCGAGAAAAAGATAGAAGAAACAGAGGAAGCTGAAAATCTTTACTTAACCGAACAGGAGGTAAAAGCTTTCATAAAAGCTTATCCCGAGTTTGTGAAAATCATAGAGAATATAAAGGAAGATTTCGAGCCTTTAGCCGACAAAGAAGATCTGGGAAGTGGTATGAGGCTTGCGTCGGAATTTAAAGAAAAAAAAGAAGAAATAGACGCGGCTTTAAAAGATTACGGATTCACTCTTGAAAGTTTCAGCGCGACGCATGTTAAAATTATGACCGCATATGCTTATAAACAGATGGCGGGAGCCACAGGAGAAATAATGAAAAAGATGCTCGAAAACCCTAATGTACCCGAAGAACAAAAAGAAAAAATAAGAAAAAATATGAAGGAAGCAGAGGAGTCCGAAGAGATGAAAGCGAATAAATCGAATTTGGAGATTGTAGAAAAATATCAAGAAGAATTAGAGAGCTTGTTTAAAGAGAAATAAAAATAGCAAGGTTTACGCGTAGAAGCTTACAGTTAGCTTAAATACGAAAGTCTGCCTGAGTAGAAAACCCTTTCGGTGTCTTCGTTTTTGATTTTGATTCCACCGTCGGGTTGTATTGTCGTAACTTTACCTGCAAAAGTTTCTTTTCCGTCGTTTATTGAAACTTTTTCGTTTAAATCTCCGCTAAGCTTTAGATATTTTCTATGGACTTCGTCAAGAGTGTTTCTGCCTCTTGCTATTTTTTTTATTATTTCTTTTGCTATTACTTCAAGATCCAAGTCATTATGCAATACTTCTTTAGATGTTATTACAACATCTTTCAACGGTATCGGAAAATCAGATCTGCTTAAATTAAGGTTCAAACCGATCCCGACCACAAATTTTTCCTGTACTTTTTCTATAAGAATACCGCCTAACTTTTTCCCTTTTAAAATTATGTCATTAGGCCACTTAATGTTAGCCAATAGCTTATTCTCCTCCAGAACCTCACAAACCGCCGTAGCACAAAGAAGTGAAAGAGCGCCATCGTTACCTGAAAAGTCTTCAAGCAATATTGATAGCCACAATCCCCCTTTAGGAGAAAACCAGTTTTTAGAATTTCTCCCTTTACCAGAGTTCTGCGTGTCTGCAATAAAACTATCGAGATCTTTTAGCCTTGAAAGATGATTTTTAATCCACTCGTTGGTAGAATCTACTTCTTTTGCTTTTATTAATCTTACCATTGTTATATTATAGTAAAAAATTCAAAATTCGCAATCTTTTTAAAGAAGCTTTTTATCATAACCCCAAACACACAAAAAACAAAACGCATAAACTGACGGTCAATTCCTTATGAAAAAGAATAACACTGACAGAGCTACAATCAACATCCCTATAACCGATATAATAGAAGGCGAATCATTTTTCAACAGCACCCAGCTAATGAGCGCTCCGAATATGGGAATAATAAATTTCCACATATTTAACTCTGAAACTTTTATCCGATCTTTTTTTAACAAATAAAACCAGATCGAGAATCCCACCGCAGATATAAATGATAGCCATAAAAGAACGAAAATGAACTGTTTATTAATCACAACCCGGGGATAACTTTCGAATATAAAAGAAAGTAATAAAAGCATAAACCCGCCCAATTCTATCTGAGCGGAATTCAGAGCAATTGGATTCATATCGCTTTTATCCACTGAAACAATTACATTGCCAATCGAACTAGAGAATGTGGCTCCCAACAAAATAAGTATCCCCCACAATTCTTTAAAGGAATCAGTTGAAACAAATTGGCTCTCAATTGATATTAAGATTATTCCGGATATTCCCGAAAAAATACAAATCGCTTTCCTTAAGCTAAGTTTATCATCTTTCAGAAATATATGGGCTGTAATAGCGGCTATAAGAGGAGTTGAACCCGTAACTATAGCTCCTGTTGAACCCTGTACCAGAGTCATTCCCCAGAAAAACAATGAATATAAAAGAAAAGTCTGAAAAAGGCTCAACATTAAAATCACTTTAAAGTTTTTTCCTATCGATTTAAAATATTCTTTTATCCCACCGCAAAATGGCAACAATAATATCCCGGCAAGAATGAAACGTATCCCCGCGAAAAGAATGGGAGAACAATAAACAAGGCCAATTTTAACAAACGCAAAAGCCGTCGACCATAAAAGACAGGCAAGTATCGCCAGAAAAACGGTATTAGATTTTTTCAAATTAAACATAACAGTTAGGAGAGTACATTTTAAATCTCGAATGTCAATGGCGCTTCTCGGTTTTCGAGAAACAAGTTGAATGGTTGAGTAGAGAAATAGTTAAATATTAAAAAAATTTGTGTTATTCGCCTGCCCTGTGGAATAGGTGAACACCCTGGGAGAACTCCTATTCCATTGGGCAAGCCCCGTAGGGAAGTATGACTGTATCGGGGTGCTATTTGTTGTTTCTCTTGGGGGTTGTGGGAGGGCAAACTAATCTACTTGTTTTTCTTTGTGTCCTTCGTGGCTTTGTGTGAGATTATTTTTGAGGTGGGATGGGTTTTAAACAACATATTTATTCTTTGTTCTCTTTGTGAGCTTTGTGGTTCAATTAATTCAAACATCGAAAATAACAGTCGCCTGAAATCCATCACCCGCCTCTTTTATCTCCAGTTGATGATAGGTCACGGCTTTTATCTCGATTCCGTTCTTTATGTCTTCGGGAAAAACTGTATCGCCTTTAAGACGTACTTCATAAACGTCTTTTTCAATATTAACCAAACACTCAGAGGGTAAAAACAAATTTTTTTCAAAAAAATATATAACTTCTTCCAGGACACTAACGAGTGCCGTTTTTATATTTTCCTCTGTAGTTGAAAATCCCCTTTCTGCTACCGGTTCAATTTCTATTCCCCCGGACAGTAAATCTACCGTAGCATGAATCGCTTTCCAAAAAATTTCGGTAACAGATTTTCCGGATACTCTTATCCCAATATCCGCCGTATGTTCTATAATTTCGTAATCTTTACTCGAAAACATGTCTTATCAACCGGGACATTTCATACCAGAGATTCTTAATCTTAAAAACAAAGGGCACTTTAGATCCCAGAACTTCAAATCTCCCATCTCCTAATATTTTCCTTGCCAGATACCGGGTACGAAAGGCATGGCTTTTATCCGTAATTATCCAGATTTTCCCGGCGCTGTCAATAAATTTTTTTGAATTTATGAGATTCTGTGGAGTAGTTGTCGACATGTCTTCCAGGATAGCTTTTAACCTGGAATATTTCTTCATCCATCCGATTTCCTGTTTTGTACCCGAAAAAATTATTTTAAAACGTTTAGAGTTCGCGAACTTCGATTCTGCTAATTCAACTCTTCTTTCCGTCAGTATTTTATCCTTACACCCAAGAACAATAACTACCTCTTTACCGTTCACCATTTCCTCAAAATTTTTGTAGCACTTTTTTTGAACTTATTTCCAACAGAATACGCCGACAGAATACTTCGTTTTACAGGTTCTAACGGTTTTTGAGTGTAAACAAAGGCTATAGTTTCATCCTTTTTTACTTCTTCACCTTCGACTTTTAAAAGTTTTATACCCGCTTTCAAATCCACCGCATCTTCTTTCTTCCCTCTGCCTGCTCCGGTTTCTAAAGCCGCAATTCCTATTTTATACGCATCTATCTTCTCAATAATCCCTTCCCTGTTTATTTTAACCTCAAAAGGTCTTTTATAAGTACGGAGCCCGGACAAGTCACCGCCCTGGAGAATAACCATTTTTTCGAATCTCTCAAAAGCCTTTCCGCTTTTGAGTACTTCCAACACATCTCCTTTTATTCCCGCGAGAGAGCACATTTCTTCTACGAGGACCTTCGTAATTTCTACTGTGTCTGGATAATCGGTTAAGTTGCCCTTAAGTATCTCGACAGATTCAATTACTTCGGGAGCATTCCCGATATTTCTGCCTATCGGGGCGGATTGATCGGTAAATACAATCGTCATTTTTGTTCCGAGTTCCTCACCGATTTTCTTCATCGTTTCACCCAGTTTTTTTGCCGAATCCAGATCCTTCATAAAAGCTCCCTCTCCAACTTTCAGGTCTATAACCAGCCCATCCAGATTTTCCGCAAGTTTCTTGGATAGAATACTGGAAGTAATAAGCGGAACGGATTCCACTGTTTCCGTCGCGTCTCTCAACGCGTATAGTTCTTTATCCGCGGGAGCGATTTTTTTTGTCTGGGATATAATAGAACAACCGGCTTTCTGTAAAACTCTCCTAAATTGATTAAAATTGAGGGAAGTTGTATAACCCGGAATCGATTCCATTTTATCGGCAGTCCCCCCCGTATGCCCGAGACCTCTTCCGGTAATCATGGGTACGATTATATCCATTTCTGCAGCGAGAGGCGCAAGAATTAAACTTATTTTATCTCCCACCCCACCCGTCGAATGTTTATCTATTTTTTTTCCGGGAATATCAGATAAATCGAGTTTCTCACCTGAATTCAGCATGAAATAAGTAAGGTCTTTTGTTTCTTCGGTATCCATCCCTTTGCAAAATATAGCCATTAAAAGGGCGCTCACCTGATAGTTTGGGATGGTCTTATCTGTAACCCCTCTGACAAATTTCTCCATATCGGATCTACTCAAGCGATACCCTTCTCTTTTTTTTCTTATTATCTCCCTCATAATAAGGAAATTAATTTAAAAAAAACGATTGTCAAGAATAATCCTCTCTGCGTCTTTGCGGCGCATTTCTCTTGTGCCAATCCGCCTGCCCTGTGAATTAGAAGCTCATCATGCAGTAACTTCCATTCCATTGGGTCTGCCCTGCTTGTCCCGCAGGGAAGAATAACTGTATCGGGATAGGGAGGAATGACCGTTCGGGGTGAAATTTTGTAGTTTCTGTCTGAGGTACAAGTCGGGGGGCACCCAAGTTGACAAAGATTGGAATCCGTTTTATTATTAAACTGTTATAATGAAAAACAATATATCAAAGCCGATCAAAGATATACAAGCTTTTGCAAGACAAACTCACAGGAGACGCCTTTATCAATGGATAATAAATAAAGCTTTAGTTACATTCTCTCTACTGCTTATTATTTACCTTTTCTGGATAATCTACAACCAAATCTTTTACATGGCTCAATTGGAATGGAAAATTTTTCCGCTAACGTTGTTTTTTTCTTTAAGTCCTTTTCTATTTGGAAAACCGAGCCCTCCAGAAACAATAGAATTCCTTGAAAACCAGATAAAAGAATTAAAAGGCAGGCTTTATCTGGTGATGGAACCTTACCCTTCTGTTCTCGACTCAAAAGCTTACGAAATAAGAGCAATAAAAGAATGCGCTTCTATTCTTAAAAAGGAAAACGTAAAAAACTTAATAGTTATAAAGTTTAATCCCGGGTATTTACTGTCTTTAAGCGTGATAGCTTTAACTTTAATTATTTTTTTCTTTTCACGTGGAGAAATAAAAATTAAAAGAATCTCAGAAAAGCCGATTATAACATATGCGGAAGAAAAAATAAAAGAAAATGAAGCGGCATTGGTACTCGCCAGAAGCACCTATCTGAAAAAAATGTACCTTTTCAGTGATGAAGGAACTCAAAAAATGATCGATTTTGGGGGGAATAAATTTGGTACAATGGCAAAAATAAAAAAGACTTCAAACATCCGGGCTGGATATAGGGTATGGAAAAGCGACAGTGTAAAGCTCAAAGTGATGCCTTCATTATTTATAAACAAACTTACACTAAAATACGAATTCCCCTATTATCTCGAAGAAAAATCTTTTTCCGATACATTATACGATCCAGAAGATGAAATACTCATTCAGGCGTTGACTGGAACTGAAATTCACTTCTCGGGAATATCAAATCTAAATCTGGGAGAAATAAAGAGTAAAATAAAAAACAAATCGATAAAAGACAGAAATTTTTCCGGCAGCTTTACCATAAAAGAAAAAGGTAAAATTGAAGTAAGTTTAATTGATACTTCGCTTTTATCTTCCTCTACGATTAACTTCTTTATCGATCCTATAAAAGACGACCCGCCCTCTATCGAATTCCTTTACCCGCACGAAAAATACAAATTAGATAAATCAATGGAAGTTCCTATAATTATTCAGGCGGAGGATGATTATGCCCTTCATTCGACAAGCCTACTTTACGGGAAAGAAAAAATAGAACTTGACCTTCCAGCCCACTCGAAATTTTTCGAAGATTCGCTGATTTTGAAAATAAGAAATCTTCTAACCGGAGAAACACTTAAAATGAGAGGGAAAGCGACTGATCTCGCAGGAAACAAAACGCTTTCTTCCCCCCTTATTATATATATGCCTACTCTCGAAGAAATATTTGGTGAGTATCACGCTTTGAGAGACACATTGGAAACCCATACGCAACATATCGAAGAAAAAGAAAAGGAAATAATCAATAAAATCGAAAGTTTTTTAAACAAAGGCAACCTGGGATACGAAATCAGACACGAAATAAGCAAAACATTAAAAGATCAGAAAGATTTAATCGAAGGTATGAGAAAATTATCGGAGCTTTCAAATGAAATCAGGAATCCAGAAGTTTCCAGAGAGATTGACCGCATAAAAGAACTCATCGACAATAAACAACTTAAGGATTTTATGTCTGATTTAAATAAAATTATGGGAACTGCCGACATCGATCCTGAAATTCTGAATAAATTAAATTCCGACCAAAAGGATTTGTTAAAAACACTGGAACTTTTTAAAAAAAGCCTCCAGTATCTAAAAAAACTATTGGAACTAAACGAATTTTCATTACGGGCGGAAGAGATATACAAAAAACAACAGGAAATCACTTACTCTGAACCGAATTATTATCAATCGGAAACCGAACGTAACCTCGCAAAAGAACTCGAAAGACTAATCCAGGACATGGAAAAATCGAGCGAAGAAAGAATAAAAAATATAGCCTCGGAATTTAAAAACACAAATACTATTGAAGATATGAATGATTTAGCAAACGTTATGAAACAGGGAAAAACGAATGAAACAAACGTGAAAAAAATAGAGCAAAATCTGCGTAATTTGAACATTTCTCTAAAAGATGTAAGAAAACAGAGAGCAGGAAAAGAACTGGTAGAAACTATCAAAAAGAAAGGATGGGAACTCGGGTTCATACTGCGTACTCATAATAATCTTATAGATATGAATCCCTCTGTTGAAAAAGCTCTTATTGAAGAGGGTCTCCGGGAAGCTCTCGGTAGAATTGAGCGAGAACTGCAAGATTTATTTATCAGGACACTGGCCTTTTCTCCCGAAGTATTCACCGATATAAAACGAGCGAAAGAAAAATTGAAAAGCCTGAGTCTCGAGCTAACAAAAAGGCAGGTTCCAAGGTCTACCATGGAAAGGGTGAACGATTTACTGATACAGGCAATTTTGAAACTCTTTTCCGCGCCTCCGCCAAGCAGCGAAAGTCTCGCCAGCGCGCTAAGACAAATCATAGAACAGCAAAACTCAATCATGAATGGTCTCGAGAGAGCCATGCCTATACCAATACCCGATCTTCAAAATAAAGGAACTTTTAAAAAACTATCCGAAAAACAAAGGCAACTCGCGGAAAATTTAAGAAAAATGGGTAAAGCTTTTGAACCCCTATCATCTGAAATGGAAGAAATGGCAAATAATTTAGAAAGAGGAATGCTTGACAGAAAGCTCATCGAAAGACAAAAAAAGGTTCTCGACAGATTATTGGAAGCTGAAAACGCAATCAGGGAAGGCGAAGCTTCCAGAAAAAGACATTCCGAACCAGGGATCTTCGTAAGTCCGGAGAAAGTGTACCTACCGAAAAACCTGGGAGAAGAAAAAAAGAGCCTGCGTGAACTTCTGGAGAAAAGGATAAACGAACCCTATCCCGAAGAGTACAAAAAAGAAATTGAGAAATATTTCAGGGAATTAATAGAATGATATATTTAATACTTCTATTATCTTTTGAACTTAAATCTTTAGACAACAAAGACATAAAAAAATATTCTCCTGAACAGAAACGAGATATATCTGTAGAATTAATCAAAGAGAAAGAATACAATCTCGCATTATCTTTCGCGCCGGATAAAAATCTTACGGGCTGCATCAAAATCCTGAAGGGCGATTTATCGGATGGCATTGAAGACATAAAAGAATCCGCGGCAAAAGGGAATATTTTTTCCTGCAACGTTTATATACTTTTTAACCTGCAAACAGGAGAAAAGGACCTGAAAAATTATATAAAAAACGGATTAAAACTCTCGTCGGACACCACTTTTTCTTATGAATCCCCTTTCGCCAGGTATCTCGCGTCCCACCCCGAAAGCCTATATATACAGAATATCCCTTCCGATTCTCTCCTTTATCCTTACATTCTTTTTAAATCCGGAATGATAAATATTGAGCAAAAACCCGAAAAGGCAGAAAAGTACTTCAAAATATTGTTAGAAAATTACCCGAATTCACTGCCAGCTATTATAGCCAGAAATACAATCAGAGCACTAAAAAAGAAAAGGTGACATAAACCAAAAGATTTACGCCACCTTAATTTCTATTAAAGAAAGATAAATCTACTCTTTCTTTTTCCCTCGTTTCTTTCCGGTTTTTTTCTCTTTCGTACTCTTTTTCTTTTTCTCTTTTTTCTCTTTCTTTTCCGCTTTTTCCTCTTCTTCCTCCTCAAACTCTTCGCCGAATAATTCCTCTTTTTCCTCCAGAAGATTCTTGTTATCCTTAATTTTAACGAGGATTGTATAAATCAGAGTCTGACCCGACCCAAAAACAGTTACCGCATACCCCACAACGATGAAAGCGATCAGATAAAAAGAAAGCCCCATGAAGAAACTTCCCAAAAGAGTAGACTTGGCTATTCCTTCACTTAAAAAAGGACTCTGAGTGAAAAATAACGAAGGGAACCATCTTACCAATACGAGAGGGAAGAGATTGGGCATATACAAATACCACTTGGCGTTCTTCCACATAAAAGACCAATTGTCTGAAGCCCATTGTTTTATCACCAAATTGGTCAAAGAAAGAGCTATTTTAGCGAGATAAGCAAAAACAAATGCGCAAATAACGGTTGTTACCAACAGCAACAACTCCCACAAAATAAATCTCCATGTCTGATCATTTATAACAGAAAAAGCTTCGAAAACCGTATCAAACGCATCGCTATCTGTTGTAGATACAACTGCAGGAGCTATAAGGAGAACGACTCCCGCGACAATAGTAAGATAAACGATAAAAAAAGCACCTGCTATAAGCGGAAACGAGAACAAACCAATTAAAATAGGTCCCACATGCGGAATCAAAAATACCAGCCCCATTACAAGACCAACCAGTAATAAAACAGCTATAATAAACGCAAGAAATATAGGAGAACCAAACGCACCTTTCCAATTTTTTCGAGCAAAAGCCCATGCGTCTCTTCCTTCATAAAATTCGTCTCCTTTTAATTGCTCGAAGGTAATCTTTGATATAGCGGTAAGAGTTACAAGATAAAAGAATAATGCCGCCAAACACGCTATTACGTAAATAATAATACCAATCCAATTAAGATTACCCTGAATAAAAGGAGAAGGAATAAATCTATAGGTCTGCCATACTGCCTTGTAACTCATACCCGAAACCATAAGAGCAGCATAAGATAAAATACTGTAAACAAGAGCACCGTAAAATAGACCTTTTACCGCTACCCCGATTTTTCTGGGAGAAAAGCCTAACCTCCCCGCTCGAAACACATCTTGCCAACTGTATTGAAGTTCCATTTTCCCTCCTTTTAGAAAAAATGATACAGGTATTTTATCAAATGTCAAGGGTGATTTTTTCAAAAATGATATAAAATTATTTCACGCCCGTGTTTTTCTACACGGTTCGACTGAATCTAACCTGATTCCTGCCTTCTTTTTTTGCTTTATAAAGAGCCCTGTCGGCTATTTTGAAAACCTTACGCAATGATTGGTTTTTATCCCGACGATGCGAAATGCCAACCGATATGGAAACCTTTATTCTTTTTTTCCCCAACCTTACGGAAGTTTTTTTTACTTTTTTTCTGATTAATTCCATTATCCTTTTCACCTTCGTTGTATTATGATGAGGAAAAAAAATGACGAATTCTTCGCCCCCGTAGCGGCAAACGATACCCTCTGGGACAGCCTCGTTTGTCAGTACTCGCGCCAGTTGAATCAATACTTCGTCTCCGGCTTTGTGACCGTATTTGTCGTTTACATTTTTGAACCGGTCTATATCAACAACCGCAATTCCAAAAGGCGGCATGGTATCAACTGGATTCTGTTCGTCGAGAATACTCTCACAATAGCTTCGGTTATAAATCCAAAGTAAAGGGTCATAAGAAGCTCTATGCTGCATTCTTGCAAACCAGTGTATAAAAACACCGATTACCAGGAAAAGCGGAACCACGGCAAACACATAAGAGTCAAAAAGCAACAATTCTTTCCTCAGATTGCCAAAATACCAGCCACCCCCGTAAAAGACAGCTACTCCAGCCAGAACTCCGCCTAAAAAGAATTGATTTTTAACCGCGAAAAAAGAAACAATTAAAGTCATAAATGTTAACATTCCGGGAACAAGGTTTAACAAAAGACCAAAATCGTTTCGACGAAAAGTCTCAAGGGAAACTATTTCAAAAGGCATCTTCCAGAAAACAAATAGAAAAATTATCTCTACAATGATTACCGAAATAGTAATCCGCTTTGTCCACCTGTACTTCAAAAATGTCGGCAATAATGTACTTATGAGTACTCCCGTAAGCATTATAAGATAAACACCGGAGATAAAACTCTTTGACGCGGGGAGAGAAAATATTCCGGCATTGCTGAAAAAACAAAAAGCCAGGGAAGATAAACCGGTAATGTGTCCGATAAGAAAAACTTTCAAATTATGTATCCGGGGATAAGAAAAATATCCGACAGAAAGGGCTCCCGCCCCCGTTAAAATACCTATATAAGAAAACAACTTTGTGAATGTGACGGGGTTGAACTTTTGTGGGAGAAAGCCGGACAGCCAAAACCCGCACCACAATAATACCAATCCGAGAGTAAATACCACGCTCCCCCATTTACCTTCATAAATTTTAGAAGAGCTATCGCGTCGTTCTTTATCTTTCTTTCTCCGCATTAATTTCCACTTATTTTCTCTCTCTCAATCTTACTGCTGTTCCGTAAACAAGCAATTCTGCCGCACCCTGCATAACAGAGGAAGTGGTAAAACGCACTCCGACAATCGCATCGGCACCGAGCTCTTCCGCCGCAGATACCATTCTATCGATTGCCTGCTCCCTCGATTCCGCAAGCATTTTTGTATAATCGGTTATTTCTCCCCCCACCAGGTTTTTAAGCCCGGCCATAATATCTTTTCCCACATGTCTCGCGCGAATCGTGTTCCCTCTTACGAGACCTAAAACTTCCTTAATCTCCATTCCCCCAATTTCATCTGTTGTGGTTACAATCATCTTTTAACCTCCTTTGAATATTTATCGGTTTTGGATAGAGTTATTCTTTCTCTTATAACCGAAATAAAAAGTACCGTAAAACCAAAAAGTAAGGCAATAAAACCGATTTTCGCGTAAAGAGC
>CAZSEX010000025.1:20306-29469 GCA_964606065.1 uncultured bacterium
TTCTTCTTCTCTATTCATTTATTTTATACTCCCTGAGCAAAGCTTTTCTCGCATAGTGAAGCCTTGACATTATTGTCCCTTCCGGCAGTCCCAAAACTTCCGATATTTCTTTATAGCTCATTTCCGCGTAATGCCTGAGATATATAATTTCCTGTTTTTCTTCATCCAATTTTGAAAGAGCTTTTTGCAACCTCTTTGTTTTTTCCTTTTTTTCTAAACTTTCTTCCGGGGTATCGATAATCTTAAGAGGTAAATCACTCTTTTTTTTATCCTCTTTTTTTTCCTTCTTGTATCGGCTCAAAGCTTCATTTTTTATAATCGTATATAGCCACGGGAAAAAAGGGCTTTCCGTGTCGAAATTTTTTATCCCTTTCCAGGCGTTAATAAACCCCTGTTGAGAAACATCCCAGGCGTCTGTCGGATTTCTCGCATAATAAAGAGCCACATTGTACGCCTTTTTCATATATTTTCTGACCAGCTTTTCGTAAGCCTCCATATCTCCTTTCTTGATTTTCTCTATCATAACTGCTTCGTTCATTAGTAATAATTCCTTTTCTATTTTTTATTCAAAAATTTTTTCAATTATAATAAAAACACATATAAATAACAAGAGAGGGTATATTTAACCGCAAAAAATAATTATTATTTAAGAAATCCGGGGTTTTTCCCCAATGATTAGCCGGTGAGAAATGAAAACTTACAGTATTACAGCAAAATTAATGATATTATCGCAGCAAATATCAAGGAAAGTAAAACTGGAATTATAATAGCTTTAGAATATTGAGAAAAAGATACTTTGAAATACTCAAGCGAAACTGCAACACATGGATGAACAGGAGAAAGAATATACCCCATATATGCTGAAAAGAACATCACAGCAAAAGCTAATTCCGGGACCGAACTGACCGAGTATTTAGAAAAATAAATAGGAACAATTACGGAAACAGGTATTTGGATTCTCCCCGTTACGAATCCGAGAATTGCCCCTACTCCAACAAGCAGCAAAGTTTCAGGCATATCGATTTCAGCAATTAGCGAAGACATTCTTGAAGCCTTAAACATATTTAAAAAAAGGAACATGCTTAATATTATCAAAGGAAAAACCCACACTCTCATTTTTTGCATTACCAAAATAATACTTTTTACCTGTAATCGGGAAACACGTAAAGCGAAAATAAGACTTAAAGAGACCCCAATTAAAAGAGGTATTTCGGAAATAGGGAAAAACCTAAGAAAGAAAAAATGAAATAAAGGCGCGATTAAAATTATACTTAGAGGGATAAGCAGCTCTTTAAGTCTAAAAATTTTATTATATTTAATCGTTCCATTTATTTTTCTTATGAAAAAATAATATCCCAGAATCGAGGAAAATATGAAAAAAGGAATCATATATATAATTTGTTTGTAAAGTTCTATGTTCGCGATTTTCGTGGTCGGCAGCAAGGTAGAGAGCGGATATATAAATATTAATAGATGTCTGAACCAAACATTGATTTGTACTTTTAATGTATTGTTTATGTCTTTTCCGGCACTTTCAACCAGTGGAGCTGAGAGAAGAGCTCCTCCGGGAATAGGCAGCATTCCGAATAAAGCAGGACCCGCCATAAGAGTACCTTTTTTACCTATACGCAAATTTTGTACAAGAGATTCCATTAAATGGGTTTCCTCCATTACGCCACCGATTAAGGGAATAATCCCAACCGAAACCGCAAGCAATATAATTGCTGGATCCATTAAGGTTTCAAGAAAAGTTATAAAGACTTTCCCAAGAGAAAGACTTGAGAAACCAAGAATAAAAGCTCCGAGCGTCAAAGAAAGCCATAAACTTTTTTTTGCAACAGAAATTACAACTATTAACGCTATAATAAAACCCAGCCATAACACAGAATTATCCATAAAAAACTTTATCTCCTCTTTACTCTAAAATTGTTTTGATTTTACAGAAAGTACAATAAATGTCAAGTTAAAAAACCGACAGAAAAATTTAGAGTAAAAAAACTTAATGGTACAGGTTGCAGAAAGTCTAAAATTAATTATTTTTATAACCAACTTTAAAAATAGGAGGGCTAAATGATAAATAAAGATTTGTTAGATATTCTGGTTTGCCCGAAATGCAAGGGAGAGTTAAAACTGGATAAAGAAAAAGAAAGATTAATCTGCAATAAATGTAAACTCGCCTATCCCATTAAAGACGATATACCTGTAATGTTAATAGAAGAAGCCGAAAAGATATGATAATATTTTATTTATTGTCTCTAATCACCGTGCTTTCGGATACACCGGATTCTCTTGTCATAAATTATACCGCGGAATACCGGAAAAATAAAATCGGAGATAAAGTTCTGTACAGTTTAGAAGACGGCGGATCTTTTCCGGAAGAAACCGGTTTACCAGCGCTACCCTCGGTAAGAAAAAACATATTAACACCTGTAAAAGGGGAAATCGAATTAAGATACATGGTTTTAAGTGTCCTTAACGAAAAGGGAATACCTACAACTATTCAAAAGTACGGAGACAGAGAAACACCAGAAGTCCCCGAAAAATACACTCCTTTTCCGGTAACAATAACCGAAAACAGACCCTCTCCGCACGGCAATGCCACAATAAATATAAATCCTTTTTTGTTCGACGGGAAAAACATTAAGGTAAGAAAAAACATTCTGATTAAAATTTATTTTAAAGGAGGAAAATGGATTAGCCCCAGGGGATATCAAAAAAGAAATTCCCATCTTTTCCTGAATCAAATCAGAGGTAAAGAAATAAAACCTTCATCTGTACAAAAATCGCGGCAGGGAATTTTTCTATACGCAAAGATAAAAACCACAAAAGAAGGTCTATACGAGATTACCCCCGCGGATCTCCAGGAAGCGGGTATAGAACCTTCCACGGTCGATCCCGAGAAAATAGAAGTCCTGGGCGGATATGATAAAGTAATAAATTGGGATATGGACAGTCTGATAAATATGGATACACTTCCCGGCATATTACCCGCAATATATGAAACAGATGAAAACGGAACCTTCGAGGAAGGAGAGAGAATAATTTTTTACGCTCATTCTCTTTCCGGATGGGGAAGAAATAAATTTAACAATTACGCATTTTTTTATTATCACCCTTATACAGACACGAATGTCTACTGGCTGCGTTTTAACGGAAGCAATCGATTAGAAATGGAAGAAATATCCCAATCCGGAGGTGAAGACGTCACTCATTTTACAGATACGATTCATCTCGAAGAAGATGAATATACACCTTTAAAAAGCGGTCTCGCCTGGGGTTGGAAGGAATTGAATACTACAGGTACTTCAGAAAGTGACGCGAATTATTTGCAAACGTCTTTTAATGTTTTAAACAATTATAACAACCGGGCAATAATCCTGGTAGCTTTCTATCCTAAAACGGGCGGCACTTATGATATAAACATTTCTTTAAATGGAAAAAGCGTATTAAAATCAGCCGTTTCTCAAGGAATCGAAAACAGTAAGAGAACGGTTTTCACAGATACAATAAACTCACTGTATTCAGGTTCAAACAGCTTGGTAATCACACTGGAAACTCTTAAAGAATCAATAATTATGGATTATATAGAAGTAATTTACGAAAGAAAATTAATCGCGGATGAGAACAAACTAATAATAACAAAAAACCAATCTTCAATAAAAAATTATACAGCAGAAGGATTCTCAAATAATCCTTATGTAGTAAATGCTGATAATTCAAGAAATCCTTTTCTAATATCTAATTCTTTCAGTAATGGTAATGCGACTTTCTCTACGGAATCAAGGAAAACATTACTTCAGTCTTCACCATATTCTATCGAAGGTATATCCATAGCATATCCAACCTCTCTATTTCAGGGCGGTGCCGACTGGATTGTTATAACAGACAAACAATTTATATCTCCAGCATCCGGATTAAAAAACTGGAGAGATAATCATTTAAGAGGTATTCCCACGCCGAAAGCGCGCGTAATAGAAATAGACGAAATTTACGATAACTTTTCCTACGGAGTGAAAGACCCTTCAGCCATAAAGAGATTCTTATACTGGACACAGGAAAACTGGAATCCGCCCGTGAGTTATGTTTTATTATTCGGAGATGGTAGTTATGACGATAAAAATTTAACCGATAACGGAAAGACTTCTTTTATTCCCATACACACGGAAGGAACAACCGTTCTCGATACCTCTCCATACCTCAACGCGAATCCCTGCCTGGATAACTGGTTTGTCGATTTCAACGAAGACGCTCGCGTGCCTGATATACCCATTGGAAGAGTAACCGCCTCCAATGTCTCCGAATGTAAAGAATGGGTGGATAAACTGATCGATTATGAAAAAAGCACGGGAAACTGGAGAATGAAAGCTATTCTTTTAGCAGATGACGCGATTAAGAGCAATCACCCTGTAAGTTTAGAAAGTCTTCATACTAATTTAATGGAGAGAATATCTAATCGGTTGCCGGATTGGATTTATCAGGATAAAATTTACCTCATGGAGTATCCAATGTCTTCTGGCGGCACAAAGCCAGAAGCTAAAGAAGACCACCTTGAATCAATGTCGGACGGAGCCCTTGCGGGTTTTTACCTGGGACACGGAAATCTCACGCAGGTAACAGATGAAAAAGTACTCGAAATCAACGACATCAACCGTTTCTCGAACTGGAGAAAAACACCTTTTTATTACTTCGGTTCCTGTGATGTGGGCTATTTTGAAAGACCGAATCAAAATTGTATCGGCGCCTATTCTACTCTATACAAGGACGGAGGTAATATCGTTTCAATCGCCGCAGGAAGATCAACGGGATATACGCCGAACGGAGAACTTGGAGAAAGGATCGCGGAATATCTTTTTAACATTTCCGTGCCGACTGCGGGAGACGCTTTTTTATTGGCAAAAGAAGGAGGAGGAGATTTTACTTATACCTTTTTCGGAGATCCCGCCACTTCGATACTTATCGATTCGGTTTCTACTGATGTCAGAATACCCGATACGACTGTTGGCGGAAATCTGTTAGAAATAAAAGGAGAGGCAATGAATTCTTCCGATAAGATCTTCTGTTTTATAACTGAAGCGAATTACGATACTGTTCTTGACGCAGCAGAGCTTACCGATGCTTTCATACCTATTACAATAACAAAGGAAGGAAAAAACATATTCAGAGGCAGTGCGTCGGTTGTTAATGATTCTTTCACTTTAAAGGCAAATATTCCTTACAATATACAATCAGACTCGGGCAAAATTTCTTTCTATTCGCGAGGTGAAAAGGAATCATACTTTTCTTCTAAAATATATTTTGTCGAGGGTACGCTCCCTGAAGATACAATTTGCCCCACTGTTGAATTTAAATTGCACAATAGTATCCTGTCACGTGGAGATCTAATACCTCCTTCAGGAGAAATAACTCTTACCGTAAGAGACAGCAGCGGGATAGACTTAAGAGAAAAATATAATCTTCAGGTTATAATCAATGACAGAGATCCGCTCTTTTTAGCCGATAAATTCTCTTATATCACAGGCAGTTCGACAACAGGCACGGTTACTTTTCCCTATGAACATCTCGGCTTTTCCGATTCCATTAAATTCGAGGTATTAGCTAAGGATAATGCCGGTAAGGTCGCAAACGAAAAGATATCCTTTAAAATAGGAAAAGAAGAATTGCTCTGGAACGTTAGAAATTATCCCAATCCAATGAAAGACAAAACTGTAATAGTCTACCATGTCTCGGAAGAATTACCCGTCACCATAAAAATATTCACAATAGCAGGCAGATTGGTTAAAGAACTTGCTCCAGGAATCGTTAGATATGGAGTAAACTATGTGGAATGGGACGGGAGAGACAGGAAAGGAAGGAAAGTTTCTAACGGAATTTATTACTTTATGTTAAAAGCGGGCGACGCGGAGCCGTATTACGGGAAAATAGCTGTGATAAGATGAAAATAGTCGGTGTTATCGGAGGATCGAAAGCCCCCAAAGATATTTATGAATTAGCCTTCAAAATGGGGAAATTGATAGGCGAGAGGAATTATGTTCTTATAACCGGGGGCCTGAGCGGAGTCATGGAAGCGGTTTCTAAAGGAGCTAAACAGAAAGGAGGATTGGTTATTGGAATACTCCCCGGGAATTCGAGATTTACGGCAAATAAATGGGTAGATGTTCCCATAGTCACCGGAATGAGCCACGCAAGAAACGTAATTATAGCACAAAGTGCGGATGTATTAATAGCAATCGATGGTTCCGTAGGCACGCAGAGCGAAATCGCTTTTGGGCATATTTATAAGAAAAAAACAATAGGGATTAAATGCGATATTCCTCTTCCTTTCGAAAAAGTCGATACCCCCGAAGAAGCAATTGAAAAAGTAGACGAGTTTTTTCAAAGAAAAACTGGCCAGTAAGTTACAAAGATACAAAAAAAAACAAAAAATTTGTTCAACCACGAAACACACAAAATAAACTAAATTTTTATTGTTTTAACCTCCTAACCCCCCAACTGCCTAACATCCTAACTTTTTTAACAACAAATAACACAAATTACAAAAATTAAATAATTTTTTTTAAAATTCGTACTATTCGCCCGCCCTGTGAAATAGAAGAGACTACTTGTAAGACAAACTATTCCATTGTCCCTGCCCCGTTGGGAAGAATGACTGTATCGGAGTATAATTCGTTATTCCTCGTGGATTTACGGTGGAACTGCATTTAGATTGCTTCGCAGCTGTAAGGCAAGATGCGGGACTCGCAATGACGTTTTGATCGGGATTAGGAAATTCCTCTTACAAATAGACTTTGAAAACAACTATAGTTTCTACATGTTCTACATGTGAATAATTGGGTAGGGGATGGGTTCTAAACAACAATATTCTCTCTTTGTGTCTTTGTTCTCTACGTGTGATAATTTTTTTTGGGGGTTATGGGTGAGGTAAAAAACATCATTTTTCCTCTGTGTTTTCCGTGTCTCTGTGTGAGATTCTTTTTTTGGGGTGTAGGGATGGGCTTTAAACAACAATATTCTCTCTTTGTGTCTTTGTGTTCTTTGTGTGAGATCAATTGGGGTAAGGGGACGGGTTCCCTTGACAACAATAGAAGTTTTTCTATATTTATTCGGAAATAGAATAATAAGGAGATTTAAATGAAATTGGCTCTGATCGGTTTAGGAACTGTAAATAGAGGCTTGTTAGAATTACTCCTCGAAAAAAAAGATATTCTTCTAAAAAAATATAATTTTAAACCTTTAATCACAGCTATTTCCGACCCTGTCGTCGGATCAGTTTTTTCCAAAAAAGGCATAAATATAAAAGAAATTTTATCCTTATTGGAGAAAGAGAATAGTATCAAAAATTACTCCGAAGGTACAAAAGACTGGAACTCGGAAAAGACAATAAAAGAATCGGACGCAGACACTATTGTAGAGGCAACACCCACAAACCTTAAAACCGGAGAGCCCGGCTTATCTTTAATTCGAAGCGCTCTAAATAATAAGAAGAATGTGGTAACCACAAATAAAGGCCCGATAGTTCTTGCTTACAGGGAATTGAAAAATATAGCAGAGAAAAACGGAGTTTTTTTTCGTTTCGAAGGAACTGTTCTTTCCGGAACTCCCGTATTGAATCTTGTTGAATCTACCTTTAAGGGTATTGAAGTAAAGGAAGTCAGGGGAATAATGAACGGAACAGCAAATTACATTCTAACCAAGATGGAAATCGGTCTTTCATATGAAGAAGCCCTGAAAAAAGCGAGAAAGAAAGGTATCGCCGAAGAACAGCCTGAAGCCGATATAAAAGGATGGGATTCAGCCGCAAAAATAGTCATAGTCGCTAATGTTCTTATGGGAGGAGATCTAAAAATTAAGGATGTCTCTGTAAAGGGTATTGATACGGTAACGGAAACCGATATAATCAAAGCTCTAAAAGATCGTAAACACTGGAAACTCATAGCCTCTGCAAAAAAAACCGATAGCGGAATCATCGCTTCCGTCGCCCCGGAGATTTTAAATGATAATGATCCACTATCTAAAATAACCGGCTCGGTGAACGCTATAACTTTTACTACTGATATTCTTGAAAATGTAACTATTTCGGGACCCGGTGCGGGGAAAAGAGAAACCGGATATGCTTTACTGAGCGACCTTCTTTATATAAACGAAAAGGGGAGTAATTAATGGTTCAGACAAGAGAAAGGTGGAGTTCGAGATCCTCTTTTCTTTTCGCCGTTATCGGCTCAGCCATAGGGCTGGGTAACGTATGGAGATTTCCCTATATTACTTATGCTAACGGAGGCGGAGCTTTTTTAATACCTTATCTCATCGCTTTAATAACCGCCGGAATACCTCTAATGATATTAGAATATTATGTAGGGCATTTCACGCAAAGTTCTCCGCCAACAGCTTTTCGCAAAATATGGCACAGAGCCGAATGGATGGGATGGTTTGCCATACTGCTTATTTTTATTCTATCAACCTACTATTGCACCATCATGGGATGGAGCGTCAATTATCTTTTTCACTCTATTAATCTAACCTGGGGGAACACAGCCAATTCAGTAAGTTCGTTTTTTTATAACAATATACTTAAGCTCTCCGATTCTCCCTCCGCTTTCGGAGGAATCCGGCTGCCGGTTATATTCGGGTTGGCTGTGGTCTGGTTCTTAATCTATCTTAGCCTTTTTAAAGGCATTGAAACACTGGGGAAAATCGTATATTTTACGGTTATAATCCCCTGGTTGATAATTGCTATAATGGTAATCAGAGGATTGACACTTCCTGGAGCGATAGAAGGTCTAAAGTTTTATCTGACTCCCGACTTCTCCGCTTTACGGGATCCAAAAGTGTGGCTGGCTGCGTACGGGCAGATATTTTTTACTCTATCCCTGGCTATGGGAACTCTGATCGTTTACGCCAGTTATCTGCATGAAAAATCCGATATCACCGTAAACGCTCTTCTTACAAGTGTTGCCAATTGTCTTACCTCTTTCATCGCGGGATTTGCTGTTTTTTCCACGCTTGGATACCTGGCTCAATCTCTCGGAGTTTCGGTAACTGAGGTGACGGCTTCTGGTATAGGCCTCGTTTTTGTGACTTACCCCATGGCGATCAGTCTGCTTCCTGTCGCGGCACGTTTCTTTGCCGCTCTTTTCTTCCTGCTTCTTCTTACTCTTGGTATAGATTC
>CAZSEX010000026.1:0-29414 GCA_964606065.1 uncultured bacterium
GTTAAAAAGGGAGACAGGATTCTTTTTGGCAAGTATAGCGGAACAGAAATAGAATATGATGGTGAAGAATATCTGATATTAAGTGAAGATGATATTCTCGCGAAAATAGGATAAAAGGAGGTAGTAAAAATGGCTGCAAAAGAAATAATATACGCTCAGGATGCGAGTAATTCTCTGAGAGAGGGTGTAACCAAGCTCGCTAAAGCTGTGAGGGTGACTCTTGGTCCAAAAGGAAGGAATGTCGCTCTGGAGAAAAGCTGGGGTGCTCCGACGGTAACAAAAGATGGAGTCACCGTAGCTAAAGAAATCGAATTGGAAAATCCTTTTGAAAACATGGGTGCGCAGATGGTGAGGGAAGTCGCGTCTAAAACAAGTGATGTGGCGGGTGATGGTACCACTACCGCTACCGTTCTTGCCGAGGCTATACTCCTTGCGGGAATGAAAAACGTAGCGGCCGGGGCAAACCCTATGGCATTGAAGAGAGGAATGCTCATGGCTGTGGATAAAGTGATTGAAGAACTCAAAAAGCTTTCACATGACGTCAAAGGAAGAGAGGAAATTGAACAGGTAGCTACAATTTCAGCAAATAACGATAAAGAAATTGGAACGATAATAGCGGATGCTATGGAAAAAGCAGGTAAAGACGGAGTAATTACAGCTGAAGAAGGAAAAGGTTTAAAGACAGAACTTGAAGTTGTTGAAGGAATGCAGTTCGATCGCGGATATATTTCTCCTTATTTTATAACGAATCAGGAAGATATGTCAGCGGAGCTGGAAGATGCTTATATTTTAATACATGACGGAAAACTTTCCGCAATGAAACCACTCTTGCCTCTGCTCGAGAAAATTTCTCAGCAGGGTGTTCCACTGCTTATAATTGCGGAGAGCGTTGAGGGCGAAGCTCTTGCAACACTTGTGGTTAACAAACTCAGAGGGACTTTGAATGTGGCTGCAGTTAAAGCTCCCGGATACGGTGATCGAAGGAAGGAAATGTTAAAAGATATCGCTATTCTTACAGGCGGACAGTTTATTTCCGAGGAGATCGGAATTAAGTTAGACGCTGTCCAGATAGCCGATCTTGGAAGATGCGATAAGGTTAAGGTCGATAAAGATAATACCACTATTATCGGAGGAAAAGGTAAGGGTGATGAAATAAAAGGCAGAATTCAGCAGATTAGAACCGAGATCGACTCTACAACCTCCGATTACGATAAAGAAAAACTCCAGGAAAGATTAGCAAAGCTGACCGGTGGTGTGGCTGTTATAAAAGTCGGTGCCGCAACCGAAGTAGAAATGAAAGAAAAGAAAGCGAGAGTAGAAGATGCTCTTCATGCTACAAGAGCGGCGCGAGAAGAGGGAATCATTCCCGGTGGAGGAGTGGGGCTTCTTCGAACCAGGCCAGCCGTGAAAAAATTCGCCGGTACTCTTGAGGGGGATGAGAAGCTGGGAGCGGGAATAATCAGCAGTGTTCTTTCAGAGCCTTTAAAATGGATCGCTACTAACGCAGGAGAAGAGGGCGCGGTTATAGTGGAGCATGTTTTAAACGAGAAAGATACCAATGTTGGCTTTAACGCTGAAACTCTTCAGATCGAAGATTTGATGAAATCCGGGATCGTTGATCCGACAAAAGTTGCAAGAACCGCTCTTCAAAACGCTGTTTCGGTCGCATCGCTTCTTACGACAACTGAAACTTTAATCGCGGAAAAGAAAGAAGAGAAAGAACAAGCTCCTCCAATGCCCGGAGGAGGAATGCCTCCAATGTAGTTAGGGCAACGATAAAAATAAAAAGGGGGCAAATTAATCTGCCCCTTTTTTATTTGTCCTGGCTATATATAAAATCCTTTTTGTGAATCTATCCGGCCTCGAATGTTCAAAGCATCTAAATGTGTCTATAACCTCGAAACCCAGAGTTTTTAAACCATACCTTATTTCTTCTTCGTTGTAACCTTTTTCTTTGTGGATTTCATCGACTCTATGCCAGGTTGAATTCTTTTTTACGAAAAGCGTTAAATGGAGAGTTAATATTCTGTCTTGCTTACTAAACGAGTTTCTCCACACACTCATCAAATTTTTGTTTTCTTCTCTGACGTCTCTTCCGGAAACACACTTAAGTCCGTATGGGGTGTTCAGATCGAACAGGAGATGTCCGCCGGGTTTAAGCGCATCTTTTATAGAGCTAAAAGCTTCAATCAGATTCTCCAGTTCAAGTATGTAGTTCAGGGAGTCGAACATAGAGATAATAAGGTTGAAATGATTTGAAAAAGGTAATTTCATCGCGTTAGCCTGGACCAGAGCCAGAGCCGAGTCCTTTTCTTTAGCTACTTTCAGCATTTCAAAAGAGTTGTCTACTCCCATAAGAGGTTTCTTTTCTTTCTTGACGAAAGGTATTATTGAATTTCCCGTACCGCATGTTACATCGAGCATGGGCGTCGCTTTAATATTGAATAGATCGATGGTGTCCAGTATATAGTCTATCCATTTTTCGTAACTTACTTCTTTCATAAGGATGTCGTAGTATCTGGCTATATTGCTATAAGGTTTATTGTAACTACTGATAGATAACTTTGTCATTTTCTATTATAAATGTGCCTTCCGGAATTTGCGGGATAAAAGGCAGGTAGTCTTGTCTGTACAGCTCGAAGAGAGACCCTGCGTAGAAGTCCATGTCTTCATAAAATTTCCTGTACTGGTCTGAGAGCACTTTTTCTATCCCTTTTATTGCTTTTTCTCTAAATATTTCGCTTGAAGAAATTTCATATAATCTTAAGTATAATCGTATGGTTAACTCCACGCCTTTAGCTTTATACAATGTCCAGGTCGCGAATTTTTGGACCATCTCGGGAGCGTTTTCTTTATAGGATGCTATAAGGAACCACTTATAAGCTTTCTCGGGCTTTTTATTGTGAATATAATAGATAAATCCGATGGTAAATGGAATCTGCCATAGCTCTGGGTTGTCCCGCATCCCCTTATGAAGCAATTTTATAGCCAGATCGCTTTTTCTGGCATCGGTGGTAAGAAGTATTGTGCCCAGCGTGTAAACAGGTATAAATTTGGGGTCGAGATCCGTGATGATATCAAACATATGGTAAAGATATGGATATCTTCTGTCACTCAAACGATGTTTACCGAAATAACTGCCGGTTTCAATCCAGAAAAGGTCCGCAAGGAGAAGATCGAATCCGCCTGTCATAGCTTTCACAAATTCATTGGAAGGAAAGTAAATCAATTCTTCTCTTTTTTGTTGCGGTATCCAATCGAACCCCTTTTTTTCCGTTACGGCAAGGAGTAAAATTAAGATTAAAGCCAGAAATAGTCTTTTCATAGAAATTCTTTTTTCGAATACAGAAAAGACGAGAAAATTATTAAAATCAAAGAATACATAAGGGAATAAGAAAACGCTAAAAGGTAAGTGTTTATAGTGATTGGTAGGTGATAAACAATCGTGGCTTTTATGTTAAAAACCGAAAAATTAGGTAAAACGTAATACAGGAAATTAAACAGTATAACCAGGGCAGGTATCCGGAGAAGCTGTGTCAGAGTTATAAGATAAAATGTCATATGAGCTATGAAAAAAAGGAGTAAAACAACAATCCCCGAAGTTAAAGGAGTCATAAAACAGGAGAGAAAGATAACCAGAGCGTCGAGCAAAAAGAACTCAAATAAGAAAAAGTAAAGAATGTTCAGTAGATATACATCCATCCTTCCCAAGTATAATCTAAAAAATAACGTGAAAATGGCGAATAATATAAGAAGAACAACCACAATTAAATAATACATTCCCAGAAACTTACCAGCTACAAACTCAAGCGCGCTTACCGGTTTGGACATTATGAAATATATTGTTTTTCTTTCCGTTTCCTGATGGAATATTCTGGTCCCTACGAAGACTATTATAAAGACACCAAATATTTCAATAAGGCTGATACCAAAATCCTTTATTATTTTTGCTTCTTCTCCTATAGATATAGGTATAAAAATCTTAGACGCAGCTATTAATAAAAAACCTATTATTGTAATGGATAAGAGTATTTTATCCCTTATTGCTTCCTTGAAAGTATTTTCTGCTATGGTTAAAATTTTATTCATTTATCGCCTGCATAAAGTGTTCTTCCAGAGTTTTTCTGACCGGTATTACAGAAAGTATTTTTCCTTTCTTTTTAATTATTTCATTAATTGCTTTATCTTTGTTCTTTTCGTCCTCGATGCGGAGGTGATTTATTCCGTCTTCGCTCTTCATTCTTCCATACCTATTGAAAGCTTTTAAGTCCCTTATTCCTTCGAATTCGATTTCCACATATCGGATATCTCTTTTGAGTATTTCTCGCAGGGAACCGACCTGTTTCATTCTGCCATTTATTATTATTCCTACCCTGCTGCAAATTGCCTCCACATCGGATAGAATATGGGATGAAAAAAGAACCGTTTTGCCTTTTCTGTTGATTTCTACAATTAAATCTTTTATTTCTCTTCTTCCTAAGGGGTCGAGCCCGGATAGAGGTTCATCGAGGACAACAAAATCCGGATCCCCAATAATAGCTTGAGCAAAACCTATTCTCTGTATCATACCTTTTGAATATCCGCTTATTCTCTTATCGAAGCTTTTTTTCAATCCGACCATGTTCATTTTTTCTTGGACTTTTGTATCCGAAAGATTTATGTTGTATAATCTGGCATAAAATTTGAGTAATTCTCCTCCCGTCAGATGCGGATAAAAAGAAGGATTCTCCGGGAGGAAACCGATTTTTTTTCTTGCATCTAACGGGTCCGATTTGTCGAATATTTTTATTTTCCCTGAGGTAGGTCTGATTAGGCCGGTTATTATTTTCAGGGCAGTGGTTTTTCCCGCGCCATTCGGACCCAGCAAACCGTATATTTCGCCTTCTTCGATTTCCATGTCGAGACCGTCCAAGCCAACCGATTTTTTCATCAAAAAAGGAGAACGGTATATTCTTACAAGCGATTTAATATCTAATATATTCATTTCCAAACGCCAACTATCCTTTTCCCGCATTTGGGACAGCCATCATTTTTTATATTGTTTTCGAGAACATAAAAGCCTCTTCTTTTTATTAATAATGTGCCGCATTCAGGGCAATAAGTATTTTCGCCCGGATGCCCCAAAGGTACGTTGCCGACGTAAGAGTATTTAACTCCCATTTCGAGAGCGATTTCTCTTGCTGTCTCTACGGTTGTTAGTGGTGTCTGGGGTAAATTCTCAAGCTTGTATGTGGGGTAAAAACGGGAGAAATGTATGGGGACTTCGTCTCCTAAATTGGTAAGCATCCAGTCAATCATTTGTTTTATTTCTCCTTCTCCGTCATTTATAGTTGGTATTATGAGATAAGTTACCTCTAGCCAGACTCCTCCTGATTTTAGTCTTTTTAAGGTATCCAGTACTGGTTTGAGACTTCCGGAAGCTATATCCCTGTACGAATCCTCTTTGAAAAATTTAAGGTCGACATTTGCTCCGTCGAGAAATGGTATAAGGTCAAGAAGTGGTTTTTCGTTTAAGTAACCATTGGAATGATAAACGTTCTTAATTCCTTTTTTCCCTGCAAGCTTTGCTGAGTCCAGCATATACTCGATAAAAACCGAAGGTTCCGTATAAGTGTAAGCTACGCAGCTTATATTATACCGTTTTTTATAGTGCAGAACCTCTTCGACCAGGTTTTTCGGAGGAAGTTTATAATTGCTTGTTTCTTCGGGAGCTAATTGAGAGATTTGATAATTCTGACAGTGTTTGCATCTAAAGTTGCATCCGGCTACCGCGATTGAATACGCGGCGGAGCCTGGATGGAAATGATAGAGAGGTTTCTTTTCGATGGGATCGATATGAACAGCGCATGGATTTCCGTAGCCAAGTGTATATAGTTTTCCTCCTCTGTTTTCACGTACCCTGCAAAAACCTCTCTCTCCGTCTTTTAAAACACACTGATGAGGACAATTCTGACATTGCACTGTTGTGCCTTCTTTTTTTATCCAGTACGAAGCGACTTTAGGTTCGACGTAATATCCTCTGGGTGAAGTTCTTCCTAACGCTGTTAGGGGTAAAGCAGCGAGTGCTTTCAAAAACTCTCTTCTATCCATTACAGTAAATTTTAATTTATTTTTATTTATTGTCAAGAACCCACCCCTCACACTGAGTTTGAACCACAGAGATCACAAAGACCACAAAGATTTTTACTGTTAGTCTATTTGTCTGTTAGCCGGTTGGGCTGTGTTTTTTTGCCCACCGACACACCAATCCACTAACAGATTTAAGAACAACAAATTACACGAACGGAAGGCTATATTGCCTTTGACAAAAGCGCTTCTATTTCTCTTATGGAAAGTCCATCTTCCTTATAATGAGGAAAACCTTTTTCTTCGGCGTATTTTAAAAAGGTTAACAATTGATTGCCAAAACCTCTTATAATCACAAGCAAGTCGGTGTTTCTTTCATCCAGTGTCCTGTATTTTTCGGAAAGTTTATATGCCAATTTGTCGCGGAACGTTAAGTTTTTACTTTCCTTTTTATCTGTAAGAATATGGGACAATTCATGCGCCATTCCGCCTTCGATAACTTTTTCCGGAGCATTTTCCAAAGATGTATCGACTTCGATATAAAACCCTTCTTCACTCAGTTCCCCGTATTCAAGAAGAGCGTCTTTCAGGTCATTGTATTCAACTTGAATATCATAATCCATTAGTTCGGGAAAACTTTTTATTATTATTCTATCTCTGATCTTTGTTAAATTCTCGACTTTCGACAAAAAAATAATCCTTTAAAAAATTTTATTCTAAAAACATACCTTTTAAACCCGTATTGTTTTCCATCTTTCTTTCGAAATTCACTTCACTTTTCAATAAAACTATTTCATTCGTTACTTCAACCAGACCTTCGATTAAGTGCCCGCCGACGACTTCTTTTTTTTCGTTGCCCAAAACCGCATGTAAGTGGAATATGTATTCTTCGTTTTGCTTTACGATATTCCCTTCCAGCGAAAGTAATTCGTGAGGAATTTTAAAATACCGGGGGGTATAATTTCCCTTTTCTTTAAAATAACCAAGTTTGAAATTTTTTAATTGCCCGATCCCGGAAATTACCACAGCGGAATTAATATGATATTTACCGCAGATTTCCCCCAGTTTTTCATAAATATTTTCGCCCGGAAAAAGTCTTATAAAAACTAAATCTCCCTTTTGTTTACACTGCATATCCTCTCACCTGTATTTATATAATTAGTAACTTTTCTTGTATTTGTCAATGACCGAACAATCCCAAATTATTCTAACACAAAAAACACATGACGTGAGCTTTTTTAAGCGAATCTTCAAGTCTGTGGAAGATTCGATTTAAGTTAGAAGTCGATTTTCAATCCCATCTTTATAAATCTCGGATTTGTGTAGTATAGATATTCAAGAGCCGGTTTATTTATGTACTTCTTATTGACTTCTCCCGCTTTATCATTACCTCCAATAAGTAAGGTATCCATAGCATATCTTGTATCCCTGTACATGGGCAGATGAAGAGACCGCAAATAATCCAGTTTATCCGTATCAGCTCTAAAACAGAGATCTCCGTTTAAATATTTTGCATCGAAAACATTGTTGATATCTACAAAGAAGCTGAAAACCATTCTACCCGAATTAAGACTTTTGCTCAAACGTAAATCCCAGTAACCTTCATCTTCCCATTTGAGATTGTTGATGTAAGTCGGATCATGTGGAGAAAAAGGATTCGGAACATGGGGATCGTAGCTGAAATAATCGCCTCCCTTCCGGGTATAAAGAAGACTGGTTGAAATATTTTTCAATACTTTTCCCCAATCGTTGGGTGTACTGAAGATAAGGAATAGACGGAAGTTAGGATTTGATTTTATTTCAATGTCGTTATGTCCGATTTTACCAGAGAAGCCCCTTTCGAAATTATAAATAAAAGAACCTTTGAAAAATTTCCCGTATCTCTTTCGCAGAGAAAACTCGATTCCCTTTATGTTGCCGTGAACATTATTTGCGTAAGTGATATGAGAAATATCTTCAGCATCGTTTAAAGTCGTTTCTCCGATCTGGTTTTCATAGTCGTTAAAATATCCCGAGATATGAAACAAATATCGCCCCCAAAATTCTCTTTCATAACCTATTTCATAAGAAACTACTTTTGATAGATCGATGCAGGGATTACCTGTGTATTCGGTTGAATCCGGATAATTGTTTAGCTTACCGAGTGTCTTTTCGGTTTCAGGTAACTCGTAAAAATCCCCGAAATTGAAGTAAAACTTACTGAATTTATCCACAGGGAAAGATATTCCAAGGCGAGGGCTCAGTTTCCATTTGGGATTATTCCCATCAGGATTATAATGATCCAATCTGAGACCAAGTCTGGCGAATAATTCATCCCCCGAGAAATTGTCCTGAACATAAAACCCGGCTCTTATGGGATTGCCGCTCCAGTTAACTTCTTCTATTATTTCTCCTGTTCCGCCTGAAAAAACAGCTAAATAAGTATTTATCCTATCATAATTAAACTGAAACCCAGCCTTAATTTCATTCTGATGGTTAACCGCGGAAGTTATCCCGGAGTGAAAGTTAAAAGTATTGATTCGTGAAGTATCATGTTGAGCCCTTCCGAAAGTACTGAATATAAAATCAGCCGGTAATAAATCTCTATAAAAGCACTCATTATCGGTAAAACTCTCATATCCGAAAGGGATTTGTCGCGGTATGCTAACATTGCCGAAGGATATAAGTTCTGTTGTGTTTCTTAAATCTGTGGGATCGTTCGATAACCAGGCTGGGACAGAATAATGAGTGAATTTTGAGAAAAAAAACTTAAAATTGTAATATGTAAATGGATTGATATTATGATTAAAATCAAATCCCCATCCATATCTTTTAATACTATATGGATTGAGAGCATCCACCCAGTACATAAAATCCTTACCCGCGACATTGCGGAGATTATCCCCGCTTCCAGTCCAGATTTCTCCATCGAAATATATGTCCCTCGGATCGGTAGTGACAGTCTTTATATTTTCGAATAAACCTTTAATATTGAACTTGATTCCAGGTTTCAAATGAAACATTACATTACAATCGGTTTTGTTTTCGGAATAATTTTCTCTACTTACCGGAAGAAAAAAAGGTTCCTCTTTAGTCGAATGAGAAACATGAAAAGTAATAATGTTTATACCTGGAAACGGACCACTGAAACCGAGATCAAACATTTTCCCCGCTTCGTTTCCGTAGCTTCCTGAAATCTGGCCCAGAATTTCACTGCCTTCTGTTCTGTATACATACATGAATAAGTTTCTCCATTCTTCTGGACTTAGAGTGTCGCCTTTTTTTCTTCGCTCTTCAGCGTACTCTATCCAGCCCTCGAAGGAATTATACTCATCAGCTTCTTTTTCAGGCAGCACCAAAATGCCTTTCCAGCATAGGCTATCTTCTGTGTCAACAAAAGGACGAATGTGTACATTATAAGGATTGAAAATGCTGTTTCCATGATGGGGCATATGAGAAAAAGTATATTGAAAATCAGCGGAGCCATGATAGGAATTCCGTTCTCCCTTCCTCTCGTTAATATTTATCAGGTAAGAGCTTAAATTCCCGTATTCGGCATCAAAACCTTCCCTTATTACAACCACATCTTTGACAGCAGTCAGAGGCGGAATCAAAACCGGTGTATTGATCCTGTTATCCGATAAAGAGAAATCGTCGCTTTTAACCGTAAACCGGGAATACATTCTTTCACTGAAGTTCATAGATTCCAGATAATCTTCAAGACTTGAAACAAGAGGAATTTTCTTTATTTCTTCGCTATTCGAGTAATACCTTCTGGAGGTAATATCCATCTTAATAATTTCTTCTTCCATTTCTTCAGTTACATATTTTCCCTCAAACGTGCCCGGAGAAAATAATTTAATGTCCAACCTTGTAGCATGATCCGCTTCCACAATTACTTTTTTTACAGTTAGAGGCAAATAACCTATACCCCTGAATTGAATTTCATAGGTGCCGGAAGGGATATTTATTATGTGATAAGATCCATTATCTTCGCAATCTAATCCGAAATCGGTTCCCACTACAATGACATTTACACGAGCTATAGGTTTACCTGTTGTAGCATCGACAATTTTACCTGCAATTTGTCCATGAGAACCGGCTGAAGAAGAAAAAGCAAAGAGAAAATAGAGTAAAACACACCAGTTAAAATTACTGGTTTTCATAAATGTTTAATTTTAAAACACGAAACCTTCACCTATAAAAAGAACACAGGGCGAAGGCAAATCAATCAGATTCTATCTCTATCGCATTCTCTGTACAAACAGCAACACACGCCATACACTCTATGCATTCGGGCATATCGAATGCTATCACGAGGTTTGAAGAATCATTGGGATCTACCTCTTTATAATATTTGTCAATAGCTTCCTTGTTTTCAACTTTATCATCTACAGGCTTGCACCATCTTCCGCTTTTATTGCCCTCCAATATGTCTACAGGACAGGCATCTGCGCAGTCCGCAAGACCCGTACATTTACTGTAATTGTAAATAACCTTAGGCATTTAGTCCTCCTTCAATCTGTGTTTTTAAAGGATATATATGCCGATTCAAACTTTTGTCAAGGGTGACCCCCAAAAGATTCTCACACAAAATACACTAACCCTCCACCACCCTAATTAAACACGCGTTTAAAAAAGCACGGAAAACGCATATTCGTATCATCGCTCGGTTCTACTTCACGGCGTAACAAATCAGACAAAACCCTTGACAAAATCCGAAATTGTATTATATTATTGATACAATAATATGAAGATTGATAAAAGTAAACCGATATGGAGACAGATAGTCAGAGAAATCAAAGAAAGAGTTTCGCGGGGAGAAATAAAGAACGATTTGCCCACGGTGCGAGCTCTCGCGGAAGAGTTAGGTGTAAACCCGAATACTGTGGCGAGAGCTTACAGGGAAATGGAAAGAGAAGGGGTTATTGAAAGCTGGGTCGGCAAAGGAACCTGGGTTAAAGAAAGCTCTCTCCGTGATCTCAAAGAGAAGATGGTCGAAGAAGAAGTAGGGAAATTTGTAGAAAGTTTGACCTCGATGGGTCTATCGAAAAAAGAAATAAAAAAATTAGTGAGGAAGATAGATGATTAAAATTAAAAACCTGGTAAAAAGATACAACGAAATATATGCTATAAACAACATCGATCTGGAGATCGAAGACGGCACATTTGTCGGTCTGGTCGGCCCGAATGGAAGCGGAAAAACGACTCTTCTAAAACTGATTTTCGGGTTTTGCAGACCGACCTCCGGAGAAATAACCGTCGATGGAAGATTGCCCGGAATAGAGTTAAAATCCACAACCGCGTTTTACCCTGAATATGATTCAACTTATCACTGGATGAAAACTCAGGATTTAATAGACTGGTATTCTGGCTTTTTCTTCGACTGGAATAAAGAAAAAGAAAAAAATTTAATCGATTTTTTTAAGCTTCCCACTCACAGATACGTAGCGCACTTATCCAAAGGTTTAAGGTCGAAGTTAAAATTGGTTCTTACTCTTTCACGTGACGCGAAAATATTTCTACTCGACGAACCCCTATCTGGGATAGACCCGGCTTCGAGAACAAACATAACCTCGGGAATTCTTAAAGCGTACAGAGAAAGTCAAACGTTTATATTTTCAACTCACATCGTAGCCGACGCGGAAATGCTTTTTGAAAGGACTATATTTATGAAAGAAGGCAATATAATTATAGACGGGCAGTCCGACGCCTTAAGAGAAAAACAAGGTAAATCGATGGAGCAAATCTTCAAGGAGGATATTTATGGGTAAACTATTTAAAAAAGAACTCCTTGGAGAGAAAAACTGGATTATTGGTTTTTGCGGATTTGTACTCGGCGTTAATTTCCTGTTTTTACCTTTAGCTAAAGTTACCGAGGGATTCATGGCAGTGCCGGTTATATTTTTAACTCTTCCCGCTTTTCCTCTTATGGCTCTGGTTAAATCTTTTTTAATATGGAAAAACGAATGGGACTCGAACACTAATTTCTTACTTCTTTCTCTGCCTGTGAGGGGTTATAATATAGTTTTGAGCAAAATCGGGGCTCTGGCAGTCGAAATTTTCCTGTACGTGCTTCTTGTTTTTCTCGTTCCTTACCTTATACTAACGGGATTTACGGATCAATTTAGAGTGGATGTGTTGACTTTTTTAAAGTTGTGGTTATTACCGGCTTTTGGGATTCTTTTTATTGTACCTTTTGCCGTGTTTTCGTATCTTTTTGGGAGAGTATTCTCCAAAGCGCAGGGCTGGATTACCGCGGGAAGCCTTGTCGGTCTTTTATTGATATATCCCCGATATTTACATTTTGGGAGAAAAATCTTTTCTTATCTACCGGAAGTTTCCATGAATTTTACTTTAGCCGGCGACACAGAAATGTTCAGTATCAATATAGCAACAATGATGGCTACATTCTTATTTTCTGCAATTCTAACTTTAGCCTCTTGCTTTTTAATAGAAAAAGCTGAACTATAGTATAAAAAATAAGGAGGGAAAATGGAAAGTCATGTTAAAGCGGTAGGAATAATCCATATAGCTTTTAGTGTGCTTGGAATTTTAATAGCCCTTATTTTATTTTCGGTATTGAATCTGGTCGCGAGAATGCCGGATATAGATGAAGAAGCGGTAAGAATACTTCAAACAGTGGGCATGGTCATTCCCTGGTTCATGATAATTTGTTCCGCTCCGGGAATTGCCGGGGGAATCGGACTTTTAAAATATCGGGGATGGGCAAGAATCCTTGTTCTTATACTATCTTTCCTCGCTTTATTGGATTTCCCTGTTGGCACAGCGGTCGGAATTTATTCTATATGGGTACTATTTGACAAGCGAACGGAAAAGTTGTTTGCCAGGAGTAAAAAATAAAATAGGTAGGAGAGAGTAAATACAAAAGCTGCTGTCTTATAGTTCACTGCTGAAAATGTGCCAAAAGTGATATTTTTATGCGTAGGGCAAACCCTCAATAGAATAGTTTCACATTCCATTCGGTTAACCTTTAGGTTTGCGCACCGTTTGCTTGCCAGCGTCTTGGTACGGCTAAAGCTGTACCCCACAAGCGAAATTTCGGTTTTTGTCGCAGTCTCCCAGCTAAAAAGCTATTTGGCTATTTGTTGTTTCTCTGCGGTTTTTGCCTGCCCTGTGGAATAAATTTCTATTCCATGGGGGCGTCTTTGCGGTGCAATTTTCTTGTGATAATCTGTGAAATCTGTGGTTTCTTTTGGGGAAAGCCGGGGCACTTGACTATTTGCGCTTTTACCCGTATTTTTTAATTGATATTTACCGAGGAGGTGAAATGGCTCAGAAAAAATTTGACGCGGAGAGCATTAGAGAAGAAACACGCTATATGGGTGGTTGGCTGAAATTGCTTGGTATAGCTAAAATAGTTCAGGGCGCGTTTCTTGTTATGACAATCTTCGGTGCCATCCATGGGGCTGTAACAATATGGGAAGGTTTATTGTTAAGCCGGGCAGCCGATGGTTCGAGAGAAGTTACTGCGGGAAATATCAAAACTCTTGGCGAAAGGATGCTTAAGCCCCTCAAGATATACTTCATTATTCAGGGTGTGCTTATAATCCTGGTCTTTGGTATTTTCATTCTTGGAATTTTAATAGCTTCAAGTCTTATAGGTACTGGATTCTTTGCTCACTACCTCGAAGTTTTTAAGAATTTTTAGTTTAAACAAATTGTTTATGGAGGAGGTATTATAATGAAAAAGAAAGGTTACCTGCTGTTATTTATCGTGATTTTAGCGCTCTTTTTTATAAGCTGCGCTCCCGGTAATGAGAAGTGGAATACTGAAATTAATCCCGGCGCTAAAGCTGGATTTTTATACGGAGTGTGGCACGGCACAATAATTATAATAACTTTTATCATCAGTCTTTTTACAAATGAAGTCGGTTTGTATGAAATAAATAATACCGGCTGGCCTTATAATCTTGGATTTATAATAGGGCTCAACATTTCTATCGGAGGAATGTTCAGCGGCGGAAAGAGACGTAAAAAATGATGATTTGATTAATATATAATGGAATACAAAAACTTAACCGAACATACAAAAATCCCGGTACTCGGTCTCGGAACCTGGGAAATCGGCGGAAGAATGAAAAGGGACACAAGTCAAGATAAAGAAAGTGTTGCAGGAATAAAAAAAGCCGTAGAACTTGGTTATACCCATATAGATACAGCGGAAATGTACGGCGCGGGGCATTCGGAAGAATTGGTCGGGTTCGCCATAAAAGATATTGAAAGGGAATCGCTTTTTATAACGACAAAAGTCTTACCGGAGCACCTGCGATATAACGATTGTATTAAAGCCGCGGAAGGAAGTCTCAAAAGATTAAAGACAGATTATATAGATTTATATTTAATTCATGTACCAAACCCCAAAATTCCTATAAAAGAAACGATGCGGGCAATGGATACTTTACTTAAACAGAAAAAGATAAGGTTTGTCGGTGTAAGTAATTTTTCTGTAGAACAATTAAAAGAGGCTCAAGAATATACAGAAAATAAAATCGTAAACAATCAGATAGAATACAATCTATTTACAAGACACAGCGGTATGTATAATGTCAATATCGAGTCTGAAATAATTCCTTACTGTCAGGAAAACGAAATAATAATTACAGCCTGGAGACCTCTGGTTAAAGGAAGATTGTTTAAAGAAAAAAATAAACTATTAGAGGAGATGGTAGAGAAGTACGACAAAACGCTCGCTCAGATCGCGATAAACTGGCTTATTTCCAAACAAAATATAATTACGATAACGAAGTCGACGGATTCCGAACATCTGAAAGAAAACTTAGGCGCTCTGGGGTGGAACTTAAGCGAGGAAGATATAAAAAGATTGGACGAAGAATTCAGCTAAAATAGATTATGCCGAAATACAAATGTCCGCACTGCGGTATGAAATTTGATACTCCCGGAAATTGTCCAATGTGCAATGTTCCGCTTGTGAAAATTGGGGATGAGAAAAAGAATATTAAAACCGAGAAAAAAGAGATGAAACACGGAAATCATGAACACCACGACCACACCGAGCATCATAAACACATGGTTAAAGATTTTAAAAAGAGATTTTTTGTTTCACTTGTAATAACAATACCCATACTGCTTCTGTCGCCTCTTATTCAAGACTTTTTGAATTATACGCTTGTCTTTAAGGGCGATAAATACTTAATGTTCTTATTGTCGAGCTTTGTTTTCGTATACGGCGGTTTGCCTTTCTTAAAAGGTCTTTATGATGAGTTAAAACAAAAACAACCCGGTATGATGACTCTTATCGCGCTGGCTATTTTTGTAGCCTATGTGTACAGCGCCGCGGTTGTATTCGGGCTAAAGGGGAAATATTTTTTCTGGGAACTCGCCACACTAATCGATATTATGCTACTGGGTCACTGGATAGAAATGAAATCCGTTCTGGGGGCTTCGAAAGCGCTGGAAAAGCTCGCCCAATTATTGCCTGATACAGCGCATTTATTGAAGGGTGATCGAGTATCGGATGTGAAAATATCGGAGCTGAAGAAAGAAGATATTGTTTTGATTAAAGCGGGAGAAAAAGTGCCCGCGGATGCGGTCATCACCGAAGGGAAAAGTTATATAGACGAATCCATGATAACTGGCGAATCAAAGCCTGTAAAAAAAGAAAAAGGTGAAAAAATAATCGGAGGTTCGGTCAACGGGGATTCGGTTATTAAGGCAAAAGTTGTTGGAACGGGAGAAAACTCTTATTTAAACAAAGTCGTTAATATGGTTAAACAGGCGCAAAGCGCTAAATCAAAAACGCAAGCGTTAGCAGACAGAGCGGCGATGTGGTTAACCATTATCGCTATAACGGTGGGTACAGTAACGCTGATTTTCTGGTTATTCGAAGCGGATGAAATCGCATTCGCCATAGAAAGAATGGCGACCGTTATGGTCATAACCTGCCCTCACGCTCTCGGTCTTGCCATACCTCTTGTTGGAGCGGTATCTACCTCCCTTTCGGCAAAGAACGGACTTTTAATAAGAAACAGGACCGCCTTTGAAAATGCCAGAAAGATAAGCACACTTGTTTTCGATAAAACCGGCACCTTAACCGGAGGAAAATTCGTAGTTAGCTCTGTCAAGATTTTCGACTCCGAATACGACGAAAAAGACATAATAAAAATAGCCGCGATCCTCGAAGTAAATTCCGAACATTCCATCGCGAAAGGCATTTTAGATAAAGCAAAGGATCTCGGTTTAGATACAGAAAAAAGTGAAGATTTCGAGGTTATAAAAGGAGAGGGCGTCAAGGGTAAAATCGACGATAAAGAAATAAAATTGGTCAGCAAAAGCTATCTCGATAAAAACAATATAGAAATCCCTGAAGAAGCTGTCGAAAAAATAAGCGGGACTCTGGTATTTGTTTTAATCGATAACAATCTAAAAAGTTTAATAGAATTATCCGACAAAATCAGAGAAGATTCTTACGAAGCCATAAAAAAACTGAAAAAAGAAGGAATTAAATGCTGGATGCTTACAGGAGACAATAAAGAAGTGGCAAAGGATGTGGCGGACGAACTCGAGCTGGACGGATTTTTTGCCGAAGTTTTGCCGGATGAAAAACAGGATAAAATAAAAGAACTTCAGAGTAAAGGGGAAGTGGTTGCCATGACCGGGGACGGAATAAACGACGCGCCCGCTCTCGCCCAGGCTGACGTTGGGATAGCCATAGGCTCGGGTACGGACGTAGCTGCGGAAACCGCCGATATAATCCTTGTAAACAGCAACCCTAAAGATGTTTTATCCCTTATACTTTTTGGTAAGGCAACATATAGAAAAATGATTCAAAATCTTTTCTGGGCTATGGGATACAATGTAATCGCCATACCCCTTGCAGCGGGTGTTTTGTATAACACGGGAATTCTTATTTCTCCGGCAGTTGGCGCGATACTCATGTCTATGAGTACGGTTATAGTGGCTATAAACGCGAGTTTTTTGAGAGTGAAAAAAGACTAAATATTCTCACACTAAGACACAAAGGCACTAAGAAACAACAGAAAATATTTGTTTTGTTTACCACCAAAAAAGATAGAAACTAATGTGTTAGGGGATGGCGCATAACCCAAGACGAGATGGATTTTCATCTAATCGGGCAAGCTCTGCGGTCTTTGTGGCTATTTTAGGTTTTGGATTTAGGGGAATTTGGTTGAAAAACAAAAAAAATGGTGGGTGTGATGGGGTTTTGTGTGTTTTGTGGTTAAAAAACCAAAAATCTTGTGATAATCCGCCTGCCCTGTGGAATAGGAGAGCTACCTGGATGACAATCTATTCTACGGGGCAAGATGTCGAACTCGCAATGTCAGATCATTCGGGATAGGGATGTCCTTTAATGTGATTTTTTTCACAACTTGACAAACATCTAAATTGTTATTATTAGACTTTGTGAATAAAATATTTAAGTTGGTTGATTCTTTTTATGGGCAAACAAAAAAGCACGGAGGATTGATTGGATAAAAACGGGAATTTTTCACTAAGAGAGAGGCTAAAAAGTTTTTTCTGGTTATTTTCCTTTCTTATTGTCCTCTGGATGGTTCTTACTGCTACGTTTAATTCTCAGGAATTTTTACTTGGAATTTCCATCTGTTTTGTAATTGCCTTAATTACTCATAAATTTTATATTGAATTAGGTTTTCCGTCTATAAGTATTAAGAAAATTTGCTTTTTTATTGTTTTTATATTAGTCCTTTTTTATGAGATACTGAAAGCCAATATAGATGTGGCGCTTCGGATTATTCGTCCGTCATTGCCGATAAATCCCGGTGTGGTGGTTATAAAGACAGGTCTTAAATCGGATATCGCGAAAACGATTTTAGCTAATTCCATAACTCTGACCCCCGGTACTTTTACTCTTGATATACAGGGAGATAAATTATTGATTCACTGGATAGACGTGGAAGCGACCGATATCGATGCTGCTACTAATATTATAGGTGAAAGATTCGAAAAGTATTTGAGGATTATATTTAAATGATTGCGAATATATATTTTGTGGTTATAGGTTCAGGGGTTATTTTATGTCTGCTCAGGATGCTTAAGGGTCCTACAGCTCCCGATCGTGCTGTGGCGCTGGATACGGCGGTTACAGTTACGGTCGCGTTATTGGTTCTTATCGGTCTTGTTTTAAAAAGAAAAATATATCTTGATGTATCGTTGGTTTATGCCGTTCTGACCTTTATAGGTTCGGTCGCGATAGCGAGATATCTCGAGGGAGGAATCGAATGAACTGGGGCTGGTGGGTTACGGGATTTGGTGTGATATTCCTGTTTCTTGGAAGTCTCGGTGTGTACAGGATGCCGGACGTTTACAATAGATTACAGGCGGGAACAAAGTGCACGACACTAGGCGCTTTCTGTACAATTATAGGTGTCGGAATAATAGAACCTTCCTGGTTCTGGACAACTCTTATAATAGCGGTATTTGTGTTGCTGACCAATCCGATATCGAGTCACGCGTTTGGAAGGGCTTCCTGTATTTCAAAAGTCAGACTATGTAAAAGAACGAAGGTTGATCAATCGAAAGGTTTTTGCAGAGAAGAGGATAAAGAAGATGATAATTCTTGAAATAATACTGGTTTTCGTGATGCTTGTGGGTGCGATTGCTGCCGGAATTTTTAAAGATTTGTTAAACGCGGTTATAGCCGCCGGTTTTGTTAGTTTTATCGCAGCAATACTCTTCTATTTTCTGCACGCGCCCGATGTAGCCATGGCAGAGGCTTCTATTGGTGCCGCTTTGACTGTAGCCGTTTTTGTGATAACTATTAAAAAGACAAAAAGATTCGAGGAAGATGATGAGAAAATTAATTAGTCTTATTTTGATATTAATAATCGCCGCCGCGGTTTTTTTCTCTCTTCGTGAGATACCTTTTGGAACCACGAGAAGCAGGGTAAGGGAATATTATCTTGATAACGGGATAAAACAAACAGGAGCCGCAAATATAGTGACATCTGTGGTTGTTAATTATCGTGGTTTCGATACGCTGGGAGAGGTTACCGTTTTGTTCCTCGCGAGTATCGGGCTTTCCGCGGTTCTTTACGGTAAAAAAGAGGAGAAAAAAAGAAAGAGAAGGGAAAGCAGTTTGATTTTATATACGGGCTGCAGATTTTTGTTTCCTCTTATTCTGCTTTTCGGGGCTTACATCTTTATTCACGGGCATTTAACTCCCGGGGGAGGTTTTCAGGGCGGGGCTGTGATAGCTTCGGGTTTTTTGCTGACCATGCTCGGATGCTGGGGATGGGAAGGAATTAACAGGAACAGATTTAAAATAACCGAATCTATTTCGGGTCTTGTCTTTGTTATCGTGGGTCTTCTCGGATTACTTTACGGAGGATATTTTCTGTTTAATTTTCTGCCTAAAGGAATCCCGAATCAACTCTTAAGCGCGGGAATCATTCCTATTGTGTATGTCGCTATCGGATTTAAAGTAGGTTCGGAAATAGCGGGTATAATAGATGATATGGTGAGGTGCGGGTGATGGAATTTTTAGAGAATTATCTTTATTACATCGCCTCATTCGGTTTGATTTTTATAGGTCTTTATATAATGCTTGTTAAGAAAAATCTGATAAAAATTATTATCGGTCTCTCGATTATAGATACGGGAGTAAATATATTGTTGATTTCTATAGGTTATTTGAAAGAAGGGACAGTTCCTATTTTTTCACGGGATAATCTTCTGCCTTCGAGGATGGTCGACCCGGTACCGCAGGCACTTGTTCTGACCGCTATTGTTATAGGAGTGGCGATCTTAGCGCTTGCTCTGACTCTTACGATAGTTCTTTACCGTCATTACGGAACTCTCAATGTCGGAAAAATAAGGAATCTTAAATGGTAAATCCCGTTTTACTGATTGTTATTCCTTTAGCCGGCGCGTTCGCGATACCGTTATTTGGTTTTATATCAAAACACATATCTAAGTATATTCCTTTAATCGCGACTCTGGGTATGGCTGTGATTGTGGGTTCTTTGATTCCGAAAGTTATAAACAGACCCATAATCGTTGTGATCGGAGGTTTTAAGCCTCCTTTCGGTATTAACCTTTTTGTAAGTCCTTTTTCTCTGTTTTTCGCAGGAATTATAAGTCTTCTCGGTTTTCTTGTTTCCGTTTACGCCATAAAATATGTTAACGAGGGAGATATAGATAAATATCACCTTTTATTTCTGCTTTTCATAACAGGCGCCACGGGAATTGCTCTTACCGGCGACCTGTTTAATCTGTTTGTTTTCTTTGAGATACTCTGCATCTCCTCCTACGCTCTGGTCGCGTACAACAGGGATAGGGATGGAGTGGAAGCGGGTATAAAATACCTGATTCAGGGTTCTGTCGGTGCGTCTTTTATTTTAATAGGAATAGCCTTTCTTTATGGTCGTTGCGGTTCGCTTAATATGGCGGATATAGCGAGCCAGATTCGTCACGTGGATTCTCCGTTATTGTCTTTAACTCTATTCCTTTTTATTACGGGTTTCGGAGTGGAGGCTGCGATATTCCCTTTAAACGGATGGTTACCCGACGCTCACGGGAGCGCGCCCTCGACTATAAGTGCTGTTCTTTCAGGTTTTGCCATAGAAATAGGTTTATACTCGGTCCTGCGTATTGTATTTACCGTCTTGGGAGATACTGATATTCTGCACTTTCTCGCGGGGTTGGGAGTTTTGACTCTTCTTATAGGAGAAATATCGGCTTTCAAACAAAATGATATTAAAAGACTTCTCGCTTATTCATCGACAGGTCAGATAGGTCTTATACTTTTTGCTTTTTCCCTGGGAACAACCGAAGGTATCGCCGGAGGCCTTTTTCATATTTTATCACATGCCCTTTCCAAGGGGCTTCTTTTTCTGGCCGCCGGTTATATGATATATAAAGCCGGTTCGAGAGAAATAGGTAAAATGAAGGGGCTCGCCACTGAAATGCCTGTAACTTCTTTTTGTTTCTTGGTAGGGGCTTTTTCTCTTGTGGGTTTGCCTCCTTTCATCGGTTTTCCGGGCAAATTTTTGATTATTAAATCCGCGTTATCGACAAACCAGGGATATTTCTTTGTTCTGGTGGGGGCTGTTTTGCTGGGAACCGTTATCGAGGTATCTTATTTTTTTAAATTACTGCAGAGTATTTTTTCGAAAACCAAAGAAAATAAAATAGATGAAGCTCCTCTTACCGCTTTAATTCCGATTGTTGTTTTAGCTGTAATTGTTTTAGCTGTGGGTGTGTATCCGGAAGTTGTGAGCGGATTTCTTCATCTTGCTTCGGCTGATTTCCTGGATAGGATGGGTTATATTACCAATATTCTGGGGGCGTTGTGATGACGCTTGAATATATCCTGATCACCGCTTTCGCCGGAGCTTTTCTTGTTTATCTTTCCGGCAGGATTTCCGAGAAATTGAGAAATTCATTTGCCCTCATGGTTTCTTTAGCTCTTTTATTTTTAGTCTCATTTTTGTATAACAGAATAGGTATATCGAATGAATATTTTTCGTTTCTGGATTACGCGCTTATTTTAAAAATAGACTGGCTTTCCTGGTTATTCGGAACCGCGGTCGTATCCATAAATCTTTTCGCGATAATTTATTCCTTATCGGATATGAAGGGGAAGAAGCGACTGGATCTATTTTATCTTTTGATGTTTCTCGTTAATGCCGGTATGTTGGGTGTGGTCTTTAGCGGTGATTTTATATCGTTTTACGTTTACTGGGAGATAATGAGCTGGTCCACTTTTCTTCTGATTTCCTTTAGAGAAGAAGGGTTTCGGGCGGGATTAAAATATATTGTCCTATCGATTATCGGTTCCGGTTCGATGCTCGTCGGCGTACTTATTCTTTATTCGCGGCTGGGAACCTTTAATATATCTGTTATTATGAAGCAGATTAGTATGCTCTCGACCGGATTTACCTTTACAATTCTGACGTTGTTTTGCGTCGCCTTTGGAATTAAAAACGCTTTAATGCCCCTGCATACGTGGCTCCCGGACGCTTATACGGAGACGGAATCCACCTTTACCGCTGTTATTTCAAGTATGCTTACAAGGATGGGTATATATGGTCTTCTTTTAGTTCTTTTTGTGATAATGGGAATAAACAGGTATATTACGCTTGGTGGAGGAAAATATTCGGTCGTTTTGTCATGGTTAGGAGCAGTTACCATAATTATGGGCACTTTTATTGCTCTGCTCCAGAATGACGCTAAAAAATTACTTGCCTGGCACGGAATAGGTCAGGGAGGATATATGATTTTAGGGATTGCCTACGGTTCGGTTTATTCCGTTGCCGGAGGCATATTCCACGCGATTAATTATTCCATACAAATAGCTTTACTTTATTTTAGTATAGGCGCGGTGGAATACAGAACCGGTACCAGGGATTTGAACAGCCTGGGTGGGATGATAAAAAAAATGCCGGTCGCTTTTCTTGGCAGTCTTCTCGGTATCGCCGGACTTATAGGGGTTCCTTTAACCAACGGATTTGTTTCGAAATGGTTAATCTATAAAGCATTAATCCTTAACCGTTCACCTTTTTTAGCGTTCGCGGCTCTTATAGGAACCTGGGGAACCATTCTTTCTGTTTATAAATTTCTCCATAATATATTTCTGGGACAGTTATCCGAAAAACACTCGGAAATAAAAAGAGCTCCGTTTTCCATGCAGTTCCCGATAGTTATTCTTTCGATTGTAATTATTTTATTTGGAGTTCTTCCGGGTATTCCTCTTTATATAATAGAAAAAATGATGATAGGTATGGGCTTTGAATCATTTGGCGTGAAAATCTGGGGGATTGCTTCAGGAACCGGTAATCTTAATACTTTAAGCATTTTTATCGCTATCGTACTTGTAATTCTCGGGATATATGTCTTTTATAGAAGCGGAGCTAAATCAAAAAGAGCGAAACAGGAAGATACTTACGCCGCGGGGCATTATATCCAGAAGGATAAATACGCGTACACGGCGGAATTTTACGCGCCTCTGTTCGATATAATAAAACCTATTTTTAGAGAATGGATTAATATTTTCATAGAAAAATTGACCGTTTTCGGCAACAATTTATCAGACAGGGTTCGAAGGATTTATGTGGGAGATCTTGGAACTTATGTGCTCTATATCGTTCTGTTTCTCGCTTTTCTACTGGTATCGGGGTTAAACATATGGTAATATTATACGGAATGGGTTCGATATTAATTTCTTTTATGGTTGGAATATTGTTTGCCGGAATAGCGAGAAAAGTCAAAGCCAGAGTCCACTGGAGATATGGACCTCCGCTTTATCAGCCTTTAATCGATATAGTTAAATTATTCCATCAGCGGAGCGTATCTCACGGATTTATTTTTGATTTCGGAATTTTCTTTTCTCTTACAGGTGCGATAGTAACTTTATTTTTTATTCCTATAGGGTATATCGTTCCTCTGCGTGAATCGGGAGGCTTGTTGGTTGTGCTTTATTTGATGTTAATAGCTCCCTTTGGTATAGCCCTTTCAAGCGCGGAAGGAGCAAATCCTAACGCTTCGATAGGTATCTCGCGTAAGTTCATACTGGCTCTCGGGTATGAAATTCCTTTTATTCTTATCCTTCTTTCCGTTATGACTTACTATGGGACGATTTCATTCGCGGAAATAGTTGAAATACAGAGGGAAAGCGCGTGGGGAATAATTTCTATGCCGGTTACAGGAATCGCTTTTTTGCTTATTCTGCCGGCGATGATGGGTTTAAAACCCTTCGACCAGGTCGGAGCGCCGCAGGAGATTTCGTCAGGACCGGAAGTCGAGTACGGAGGAATTTATCTCGCGATGTCCACGATTCAGCACATCTTTTTACTTTTTATAGATATTGCGCTTTTTGTGGCTTTGTTCCTTGGGGGAGGTTCCGAACCGCTAACTTTCTTTTTGAAGATGCTGCCGGTATTTTTTGTTATTCTTATTATAAGCACGATATATCCGAGATTTAGAATAGAGCAGGCTTTCCGTTTTTGTGTCAGGTGGCCGACTATACTCGCTTTTTTAGGCTTACTATACGTCGTCTGGAGGTAAATATATGGATAGAGAACAGGTTATTAAAGCTTTAAAAGATTCAGGTAAATGGGGACATAAATATTCACTCTGGGCTGTTTATTTCTGTACAGGTTGCGGTATAATTGAGATTCCGCCGTCGATAACGTCCCGCTGGGATGCGGAACGGTTTGGCATTATACCTGTCGCTTCGCCGAGACAGGCAAACTTATTTTTGATTACCGGATATGTTTCGATGAAAACTTTGAAAGCAATCATAAGGACTTATGAGCAAATGGGTGAACCTAAATATACGGTTGCTTTTGGCTCCTGTCCGATTAACGGGGGTATGTACTGGGATTCTTACAATACAATAAAAAAATTGGATAAGTATATTCCGATCGACGGATTGATAGCCGGTTGCATGCCGAGACCGGAGGCTGTTTTTATCGCTGTTACTCATCTCTGGAAAATGATAGATAAAGGAACGGCGGACGCTTACAAAAAGTACAAAAATCAATACAAATATTACAGGAGAAATCAGGAAATGGCGCTGGGAAAACTCAAGTGGCCGCCCCTGTATCCGATAGATAAAAATGAATAAGAAAAATTTAATTGATGGTTTAAAATTGACATTTGCCGATATCCGGGTAAACAAAGATGAAGACGAATTAATGAAAATATACGCGAAAAAAGAGCAGGTAAAAACGATTCTGCGTTATCTAAAAGATAATGGATACGATCATCTGGCTCTCGTTTCATGTGTGGACTGGATCAATGAAGGAGAATTCGGATTGATATATATTTTAACGTCTTACGCTGATAATAATGAAGCTTATAAAGAAACGGGAGATGTTTATTTAAAGACAAGAATTTCAAGGAGAAAGCCGGAGACGGAGTCTGTAATTGAGAACTTTGAAAACGCCGAACCGTACGAGCGTGAAATCCATGAGCTTTTCGGAGTTGATTTTATAGGACATCCGAGATTAATTCCTCTGTTTCTGGATAGAAATTATGAGGTTCCTCCCTTCAGGAAAAACTTTGATACAAGGAAATATGTTAAGGACTTTTTTGAATCGATTCCCGCGGTTTCAGAGGAAAAAACATGAGAGAACTCGAGCTTTTCTTTGGTCCTCAGCATCTTGGAATGGTTGGCAATTTCAGCATAACACTGAGTGTCGAAGGAGATAAAATTCTGAAAGCGACCTCGGATCCGGGTTTTCTTCACCGCGGTTTTGAGAAATTAATGGAATGCAGAACCTGGATGCAGAATTTTCCTCTCGTTTGCAGAATAAATGTCGTGGAACCGGACCATATGGAGATGGTTTACGCGATGGCTGTGGAAAAATTAGCCGGAATAGAAGTGCCCGAAAGGGCGCATTGGGTAAGAAGTATATACCTTGAGCTTGCGAGAATCGCTTCTCACCTTTTTGGTCTGTGGGCATATTCCAATATGCTGGGGTTCGATACTGCCGCCCAGTGGGCGATGTACCATAGAGACCTGATTCTGGATCTTTTCGAGGAATTGACAGGCGGCAGGGTGTACCATATCTATATCTGGCCAGGCGGGGTAAGGCGTGATTTTCCGGAAGGTTTTACCGATAAAATCGTAAAGACTTTACATTCGATAGGAAAATCTGTCCCCGATTATAACGATACATTTTTTAAAAATCCATTGTTTTATGAGAGAACACGTAATATAGGAAAAGTAACCAGAGAAGAAGCGGAAAAGTGGGGCGGAGTCGGTCAGGTATTGAGAGCTACAGGGAAACCTTTTGATATAAGAAAAGTCGAGCCCTACGCGGCTTATGATAAAGTGGATTTTAACATACCGACAAGAGAAGAAGGCGACGCGTATTCAAGAATTATGGTAATAAGAGACGAAATGATAGAATCCGTTCACTTAATTTTTAAACTGATCGAAGGATTACCGAAGGGAAAGGTCTATAACAAGGTTCCCAATCCTTTCAAGTGGAAAATCAAGGAGGGTGAATCTTATGTGAGAGTCGAGTCTTCGAGAGGGGAATTGGGGCTGTATCTTGTAAGTGATGGAGGAGATAAACCATACAGAGCGCATTTCAGGACGCCTTCTTATTCTCATGGTTTAACGGTATTGGAAAAAGTTTTGGAAGGCGCAAATATCTCGGATGTGGGAAATATTATGATTAGTATGTATGTTTGTGCTCCTGAGATAGACAGATGAGAGAAATAAGTAAATTAAATTCAGGCGAGGTTTACAGAAATGGATAAAAAAACTTCAGTCTTGAGTCCATTAAAAGCTTTAAAATATCTTTTTAAAAAACCGAAGACTTTGAGATATCCGTTTGAATTGAAAGAACCTGCGGAAAGATATAGAGGTTTACATCTGAACGATTGGGAAAAATGTGTGGGTTGCGGAAACTGCGCGGATATTTGTCCCAATGAGGCTATTGTTATGAAAGAGATACCGGGACTCGAGTCGGGGGACGGAAAAAGAAACGAGCGCCCTGAAATCGATTACGGTAGATGCTGTTTTTGCGGATTGTGTGTCGATATATGCCCTACGGGTTCCTTAAAACTTTCCAGAGATTATCTGCATATCCACTTCGACCCAGGTACTTTTAAACTTTTAGCGAAGGATGAAAACACAGACAAAGAACACTTTCTTCCGGAAAAAGAATATTCGATTCTAAAAGCGTCGCTCACTCACCGCAGAGAAAATTATGAAGGTTTCAGTTCCGATTTGGAATACGCTCTTTTTAACCCTGAAAGAGTACAGATGTCGCAACTTTCGCCCCAAGAGAGAAAATCTTCTTTTATCGAACAGGTAAAGGGTTTCAGCGCATCGGAAGCCATGAAGGAAGCGAGTCGTTGTTTGGAGTGTAAATTATGCGAGGAAGCCTGTCCTGCCGGTATGAACATAGTCGATTATGTCCGTAATTTGTGGGAGGGTAATTTAGAAGAATCGGTCAGGGATATTTATAAAACGAATCCCTTACCCGGCGTTTGCGGCAGAGTCTGCACGCATAATTGCGAGTCCGCCTGCGTACTCGGTCATCGAGGTGAGCCTGTATCTATAAGGTGGTTGAAACGTTATGTCGTGGACAATCTTCCTCTTTCGGAATACAAAAAAGTGCTTGAAACAGAAGATATTAAATCGACTGGCAAAAAAGTCGCTGTCGTCGGCGCGGGTCCGGGAGGTTTGTCTGCCGCTTATTATTTAAGGTTATTGGGATATGAGGTGGTTATCTTTGAGAAATTACCCAAACCTGGTGGGATGATGAGATACGGTATTCCCGAATACCGACTTCCCTATGAAGCGCTGGATAAAGATATTGAATATATAAAATCTGTGGGTGTGGATATTAAATGTGGTACCACTATTGGCGAAGATATTACACTTACCGAGCTTCGGGATAATTATGACGCGGTTTTTGTGTCGACAGGTTTTCATACCGGACGAAGCACCGGAGTTTCGGGAAGTGAAAATTCTCACGTTTTTCAGGCGATAGAATTATTAAGAAAGGTGACGATGAAAGAAGAGATTGAAGTTACCGATAAAATTATGGTAATAGGCGGTGGAGATGTTGCCATGGATATTTCGAGAACTCTTGCCAGGTTGCAGACGAAAAAATTCGGAGCTGTAAATGTTACTCTCAGTTGTCTCGAGGCGAGAGACATTATGCCCGCCACTCCGGAAGAAATAGAGGAAGCTCTTGAAGAAGGTATTAAAATGTATCCCGGATGGGGTCCCGAGAAAATTATCATTGAAAAAGAAAAAATTAAGGGTATAGTGATGAAAAAATGTCTTAGTGTTTTTGACGAAGAGGGGAAATTTAATCCCGAATTTAATGGTGAAGAAAAAAAGAAATTTGAGTGTTCGATGGTGGTTGAAGCGATAGGCCAGGCTCCTGATTTCAGCTTTTTGACCGAAGATATAAAAGAAAAGCTTGAATATGAAGGGAGAAGAATGAAAGTGAACGAGTATGGGCAAACTTCACTTCCGTGGTTATTCATCGGAGGAGATATCATGCGAGGTCCCGATGTAATAAACGCAATCGATACCGGACATAAAGCCGCGAGAGGTATCGATAAATTTATCTCGCGTGGAGAGAAAAAATAATTTTGAAAGAATGGAAAAAGAAGATATCCCGAAAGAGACAGTAGAAAGGCTTCTTTTTTATAAGAAGTGCCTGTTGAATTTAAAGCAGTCAAATAAGGAGAAATTTTCATCTGCGGATCTCGCTAAGAGCTTAAAACTTAAGCCGACATTGGTGAGAAAGGATCTATCTTACATTGGTCGTACCGGCAGGAGAGGGATCGGCTACAATGTCGAGAGAGTTTTAAATAAGATAAATCAAGTTGTGTATTATAAAAAGGAATATCCTGTCGCTCTTATAGGTGTGGGAAATATTGGAAAGGCGTTAATAAATTATCCCGGGTTCCAGGCGCACGGATTCGTTATAAAACTCGCTTTCGAAAGGGACAGGGAAAAAATCGGGAAGGAAATTTATGGCGTTAAAATTGAAGATATAAAAACATTTAAAAAAAGAGTGGCAGAAAAAGGGATAAAAATCGGAATTATCGCTGTTCCTTCTGTTCACATTAAAGAAGTTATTGATATTGTTAAAGATTCGGGAATAAAAGCTATTCTTAATTTTACGCCCACGTGTTTGATGCCTTACGACGATTTAAAAGGAAAATTAAAAATAAAAAATATCGATTTAGCCGTTGAGATGCAAAGATTGGTATATTACTTATCCTGATGATAAAAAAACAGCTTTCCTACTATCTCGATTATTATGGAAAATTTAAATAGAGTAAGAGTAGTATTGCTCGATTTTGGGGGAGTAATTTCTCCTGAAGGATTTCAACTAGGTGTACTAAAACTTTCCAAAAGATACGGCAAGAATTATGCTAAAATGTATGAAATTACAAGTAAAAAGGCAATGGTCGGAAGCGGGTACATAAGTGGCAAGGTTTCAGAAAAAGAATTTTGGAAAGTGGTGGCAAAAGAACTCCGAACAGATGAAAACTTAATGAAATGTCGTAGTTTGATGCTCGATAATTTTATACCCAGAAAAGAGGTAATAGATACCGTGATAAAATTAAAAGACAGATTTATCTGGGGTGTTTTCTCGGACCAGACAAACTGGATTTATGAAATCAACGAAAAATACGATTTTTTAAAGCATTTTGATTTTAAATTTATTTCCTATGATTTAGGTTATACGAAATATAACGATGAATTTTACATTACACCATCTCAAGAAATTAAACTTCCTCCAGAAAATATCCTTATAATCGATGATAAACAAAGAGTCCTGGATAAAGCAAAAGAATTCGGCTACCATATATTCAGATTCGATTCTATTCAGGGCTTTTTAGACTTTATTGCCCAAATA
>CAZSEX010000027.1:0-28610 GCA_964606065.1 uncultured bacterium
TTTCTATAAAAGGTTTGGTTCTGAGCATATAACTTTCCTGCAGCATCCAGCCTCCAAGCCCCAACCCTCTTAACATAAATTCACCTTCACCCTCTTTTACTATTATTTTATCGTCTGTTTTTAGGAATCCTTGAGAATGAACTGTAGAAACTGCGAAAACAGTTAATAAAAAAGAAACCGATACTATCCCTCTCATATTCTCCTCCTTACGGAATATTCTTAATAATATTTAATCTATTTTGTCTGTCAAGTGTAATTCCGTTTTATTTATTGTTCTTTATAGATAAAAATTTTGAGATGTTTGAACAAGACAGTTTTTTGCTATTGATTTTATTTGAGAACAAAGTAATATCAAATGAAGTTGAAAGAAAAACGTTAATTAAAAAGGGAGATGTAAGATGATTGAAAAATTAACGGGTTGTATTTTTTTGTTTTTCTTCTGTTTTTTTAATCCGTTAAATGCTCAAGTAGAAGAATTAGCAACAGGATTTCTGCAGCCGGAGGGTCCAGTCTGGAAAGATGGCACCGGTCTTTTATTCAGCGATATCAGAGCGAATAAGATATATTGCTGGTCGCCGTATGATAGTTCAATTACCGAGTTTATGAATCCGTCAGACAGTTCAAACGGTTTGACATTCGATTTAGACAGCAACCTTATTTTGAGTCAAATGGCAAAAAGACGTGTTTCCCGTCGAGAATCGGATGGCACTATAACCCCGCTTGCTGAGACTTTCGACGGTAAAAGATTCAATAGTCCCAATGATTTAGTCGTTAAATCCGACGGCTCTATTTTTTTTACCGATCCGGATTTTAATACTCCGGTTGGTCAACCGAAGGAAATGGGTTTTCAGGGTGTTTTTAGATTAAGTGGAAATGGCAACATTCAAGTGTTGGACAGTACTACATTCGACAAACCGAACGGTATTTGTTTCTCTCCAGACGAATCAAAGTTGTATGTGAATGAATCTCCTCTAAGGATAATTTATGTTTGGGATGTTGTCGATGATTCAACAATCACGAATAGAAGAGTTTTTTTTACCATACCGGGTATGGATTATGTTCATTATGCAGATGGAATGAAGGTGGACTTGGAAGGGAATCTTTATTGTACCGGACCTGGTGGGGTATGGGTTATCTCACCGGATGGTGTTTGTATCGATACGATTCTCGTTCCTTCAAATCCGTCAAATTGTAATTGGGGTGATGAGGATAGAAAGACACTATATATAACCGCGGGTTCGAGCTTATATCGAATTCGTTTGGAACAGGGCTCTATAAAAGAGCCGGGTTCCGTTCCTTCCGGATCACTTGAATTAAATCAGAATTATCCTAATCCATTCAGTCCGTCTACAAAAATCACATATACGATCCCGTCTATGGAGACTGGTATCAATGTATCCTTACGAGTTTACGATTTACTAGGATGTGAGGTTGTAACCTTGGTAAAAGGAATGCAGCCGGCAGGGGAATATTCTGTAGACTGGAATGGCACAAACTCAGCCGGACATAAGGTTGAAAGTGGGGTGTATCTCTGTCAGCTTAAGAGCAATAACGGCTATGTTGATACAAAGAAGATGATTCTGTTGAAATGATAGATTTTCAACAAACTCAGAACTTAAAATAATTAAAGTTAGGGGCTAAGGGTCCGAAGATTTTAGGGTTCAAAAAAAGCAACAAAAACTTCGTGTCTCAGTGGCTGAAAAAACTCCTTGACAATTCTCCGGTATTCTATAAAGTTAAAAAAAATCAAAAATAAGGAGAGATTTTATTATGAAATCACTATCAGTTAAACTCGGTTATTGGGCGTCTTTAGTTTGCATTGCTACTTTTATTATCTGGACAGTTTGCTTTGTGGCAATCTTTAAAATAAATCCGATTTTTCAGTGGACAAATCTTGCAGATTACATAGCCTATACCAAAAACTATAATCAGGGATTCAAGTATTTAGCTCAATCCGCGATGCTGGTTTTTGCTCCCGTTTTTTTAATAATGCTGCACAGTATAAACGCCTATGCGCCGGAAGATAAAAAAATCTTGAGTAAAATTAGCATTAGTTTCGGAACAATATTCGCTGCCTGCATAAGTATACATTACTTTGTTCAAATTAGTTCGGTAAGATTAAGTATTGCCAAAGGTCACATTGCCGGACTGACACAATTTATCCAATCCAACCCAACATCCGGTATTGCGGGCATAAATATGGTCGGCTGGACTTTGTTTTTTAGTTTGGCAAGCCTATTTATCGCGCCTATATTTACAGGAAGCCGTTTAAACAAAGTAATCAAATACGCGTTAATAGCTAACGGAATCGTTTGCTTGCTGGGAGGAATAGGTTTCGTATTGGATAATGTTGCTTTAATCTTTCTAACTATAAATCTGGGAATGGGAGCAGCGACTTTGACTGCCACAATAGCATTATTTATGTTTTTCAGAAGGCTTCAAAAACAATTTCCGTGAGATTATTAGGCCTTGTGAAGTCATGGAGATTGGCAGTAGTTCCTGCTATATTGCAGATAAAAATGTTGCCTTTGCGAACTGTTCTCCTTTGCTCGTCGGTATTTCACCCCGCGAAATAGAAAAAGATGTTTGGAGGACAAACTATTCCACACGGGGTAAGCATAGGTAAGGCAAGATGACAAAAATCGAGATAACAATATAAAAGAGAACACTGAAGTGAGAGGGGCACTTTGTGTTCTTTGCGGTCTTTGTGGTTAATGTTATACGTTAGCGGTTTTACCGCGCTAGGTTCTCTGCATATCCGTGCGAATTTATTCCGTTGTGGAACTGAGGAAATTATAAGTCAAACCGAGGGCTAAGCTCTGCCTGTATCTGGGTTTTTCTGCGATTTCTCTATCGTACAATAGCTGAACATATAAATCTACAGTTAGATATTTTGTTATACCCGCGGAAAGTGTGTTTTCCCAATCTATATCGGGATATCTCCAGTAATCATCATTACCTTCATCTCCCTTAAATAAAGCTTCGAATATTGAAAGTTTGCTTTTATAAGTAATACGCTCATCTGCTGTTCTTGTGTTCAAGTCGGCAACCAGCTCTAAACCACCTTCGTTGCTTATATTCGTAGCTTTTTCACTTGTTTCAGAGTCTATAATATTTCTATCTATTGATTGTTTTAAAGCTGCGCCCGTTCTAATTATTAATTCATTTTTTTTAGATTTAAATAAGGCTCTTGCCACACCAAAACTCTCCGTGAGAGAGATAGGATTAATATACCTTTCATTATCATCTACCCTGTTATCATAAAATTGGCTCTGCATACGAACAGCAATTACAGGGTCTAAAACCCACCCGAGGGTAAAACGCAAGACCGACTCTAAATCTATTCTATCAGTTCCTTCTAAAGGTGGAGACCATTCCCTTGTGTCTATATCCTGATTATAGGTCTGTCCGAATATTAATTCCAGTGTATTCCTGGTATTAATTTTCGTGTTAATCTGTTTTTCCGCCATTAAATTACTCAGCAGTTTCCACGCCATTGTACCAGCTTCCCCGCCAGTCCAATTATCACTGTAAGTGTTTCCGTTTAAAACAAAACCGGCGTTAGCTGAACGAATCCACGCATCCGCGAAAATAGATACATTTAAAAGAATCATTGTGAAAAAAACTAAAATTATAATTTTCTTCATTTCTTACTCCTTGTTTTCTTATTTCAAAAGAATAAATTTGTCGGTCTCTTCACCTCTTCTCGTTTTTAATGTCAAGAAATAAATCCCCTGCTGAAGATTTTCTATATTGAACTCATAAGAGTGAACTCCCTTCCTCAAATTCTTATCCATCAAATTTAAAATTCTCTGCCCTAGAGTATTATATACATCGAGCTTTATTTCCCGTCTTTCGATAACCGAAATTTCAACCCCTAAAATATTAGCTGTTACCATCTTATTTAATACTTTTAGACCTCTGTCCCCGTAACAATTTTCAGCCACGATATAAGAGGTGTCCGAAGTTCCGACCCAGATACCCCCACCAAAAGTAGTCACCCATAACTCCTCGGAATATGGAGAATAACCGAAATTTGTAGGAAAACCAAAAGGAAAATCTTCGACCAATTCAAAATCCGGATTCGCGTCTGTCGCATTGGTCGATTTGTACAACCCCATCCATTCAGTTGAAACATACATTAAATTCGAATTATCTGGATGAAACCAGACATTGTAAATTCTACAGGGTTCCTCGGTAGCGAATATCTGAGACCAATCAGGATTATCGCTGTGTGCGTTATAAGTTCTGTATAATCCCCCTCTGTTGTTAGGATTTCCTCCCCATCCCGAAAAAACACAAACATATAATATACTATCGGAGTCGGGACCCAGAGCTATGTGTTGAGTCCAATATCCCATATTTTCATGTGAAATATCAGTCCAACTTTCTCCCTCATCGTCCGAACGAAACACTCCACCCTCCGAGCTCCAGCTGCCGCTTCTGTAAGCCGAAACAGAACAGAAAACAGTTCCACCGGATGTAACTTCGATGTCAAAAACATGTGTATTGGGACTGGGTTCGGTAACCTTGTTCCAATCACGTCCGCGGTTCTCACTTCTATAAACACCATCCTGCACCACAGTAGCATACATAACATTATAGCTTGAAGGCGAAATTTCCAAATCTACTACGGGTTGAGAAAACTCCTCTAATATCTGCCAACTTTCTCCAAAATCACTGGTTTTCATTATTTTTCCGCTTCCGCCGATATCTCCGATATAAGTAGACATATAAATATCGTGTGTGGTCGACATGGCAATATATGCCACCCCAGAAGAATCCGGATCGAGCAAAACTCTATACGTTGAGTTCATTGTTCCACCTTCAAAATCCATATCCATGTTAAAGGAAATCCCTTCGTCGGTACTTCTCATACAATGTATATCTGTGTAAGCGGTAAATACTCGATCAGCATCAAAAAAAGCAACATCCCAACAGGAAGTCACTTCTAATCCTATAGAATTCCAATTTCTCCCTTTCATGCAATCATTATAACTATTAGCATGGTCTATATAAGGAGGATTATTGAGTGGATATCCGCTATAACCCTGATCCCAGAGATTTGCTCCGTCTTTTGTTATCCAGAGTTGCCCGTAGTTTACAACCATGCCGACATTAGCGTCTGTCGGACATATAGAGAAAAATTTGGGGTTAAAAGAATAAACATCCGTATGACCTCCCCAGCCTTCAGGAAACTCATTGGGAAGCCAGCCACAGTTAACATTACAGGTATCTCCCGGAGGATATTCCGTATTCCTGGGATCCCAGTTTAAACAATATACCCAGTTATCACCGGCATCGGTACTCTTGTAAATGGTCCCATGATGGGGCGGCCAGAACGCAGTACCAGTATTGGAAACATAAACCAGATCAGGGTTATTCTGAACAGTTTGAAGAACATAGTATTCTGGAAGGGCACCATCACCCCACTGATCTTCAAGCCCAATGTGTTTATTTATGCCATTGCCCATCGCGCTTTCCCAGGTCATTCCGCCATCAGAAGAACGATACACCCCTCCGCTATAAGTTCCGCCAGTACTGTCACTCGGAATTGAAACATATAGAATCTGCTCTCCTGAAACAGTATTACAGGAACCGGTAAATCCTCTTATAGGCCTATATGGAGGTAATCCGATGGCAGTTATCTCATACCATGAATCTCCATCGTTATCGGAACGATAAATAGTTTCTTCGGTTCCTGTATAATACGTTCTGTCATTTATATCGCTTCTTCTATCTGTATAAAAACCCATCACTCTACCACTTACACCTGAACACAGCGTCCATGAAACTCCAGAATTTTTACTTATATATGAATTACCTTCTGCTCCGAAAAAAAGAACATTTCCCTTCTCAGGATCTATACCCATATTAACATCAAGACGGTTATCCTCACTCCATGGAGGATTTGTTGTTAACGTATCCCAGGTTATTCCGGCATCATCGGAAACCATTATGTAAGTTCCCGCCCAGCCGCAAGTAACAGCATAAACAATATTACTGTTAACAGGATCGAAAACCGGGCGTATTGCGGTGGCGCCATTTATTTCTTTAAAGTTTACCATTTGCCATGAATTTCCCCCATCGTCACTCCTGTAAAATCCACCCATATCACAGGAAACAAACATCAAATCAGTATCATGAGGGGAAATAGACGGTGCGTACATTGCTCCTCCGCCACCCATACCCCTGGAATTCCAACCACCAAAATCCTGCGCTTTTAAACCAGAAGATAAGAATAAGAAGACCATAAAAAAAACCGCTGATAAAATAACAATAATATTATTATCTTTTGCCATTAGACACCCTCCAAAGTTCTTTGATTTAAATAATTATGAAAAAGAATCAACACTTTGTCAAGCCATTAAGTATTAAACAATTATAAGTAAACTATTAAATTATTTTATATTTTTCGCTAATTATTCCTTTCAACTCTTTCACGATTTCGCTACCCATAATATTTAACTTCCTGACTGTACCACCATGTGCATGGACTCTCCCGGCGGGGAGCTAAAAATCTCTTGACAAATACTTCAAATATATCTATAATGATTAAAACGGAACAGGGTCTAAGCATTTCTTACCAAATCCATTTAAAAAAGGAGGTTGTTATGAAAAATTTTTCTATAATTATTGTTTGTTTTTTATTCGCCTCATCAATTCTTAAAGCAAATTCCTCTAAAGCTTTAGAGGAATTAACCGCATGTGAAAAAACAAACGCTATTATAGATATCGAATGCAAAGAAAGAGACCGGGGAACAGCTGATATAATCGAAGAAACATGGAATGCAGGCAACTACGAAGAGGCAATAAAATTGCTTAAAAATTCGCAAAATTTGGATGATGCCGCCATCGGAATACAGTGGAAAAAACCAATGAAAACATCCCTGAGATGGGAAGGTGATGTTCGAGTTGGCAATGTGGACTCAATTCTGGATATCGATTTTGATATTGATAATTCTAACGGAAATCTGATTGCAGCTCTTTTTTACAAGGATGGTTCATTATATAGATATACAATAAATATATCATTAGATATGGGAGAAACATGGTCTCAGACTTATATCCTTGCTACAATTCTCAATTACGAAATCGATATAGACGGTGCCGTTTTTCATAACTATTTTTACCTTGCTTATACAACTCTCGGCAATCATCGGGGTAACATAAGAAGATTTAGAACGAGCGATGGCAGCTACGATGCTACTTACAGCTATAAAACTGTAATCGACGAAGGTCCAATCTTAAAAGAAATATCGTTGGCCAGTGACGCCGATGACCCTGCTTCTCAGTTTCTGTTTTATTTCTCCATTCTGGACAACGACTCTCTAAGGCTATATTTTAATGAGGACGACACATTGGCAGCTTCCTGGGTCCGTGAAGCTAATTTCAATACATATGTTCCAGACGCGGACAGAGGACTTGATGTCTGTTTTACATTACCAAACAAAGTATGGGCTTCTTATATTCGTACCGATGACGTGCTTTCTTTTATCGGCGGCTGGTCCAGCTGGACTGTGTACCCCACTTCTGCGGATGTTAACGGCGCCTATACGACGTCCATTGGCGCTTACGGAGATTCACTGATGATTGTTTACGCTGATTCCAACGCGGCAGTTGAGACCCGCTATCTCGTTACTTCAGATGGCGGAGGTTCCTGGAATGCAGGAGTATTATTCTCTTCCGCTACTGCAAACAGTTTTGTAAATGACGTTACGGCAAGAGGTGGAGACGGTTTCGGAGTAGTGTATACAATAACAGGGACTGGTTCCGAAGGTTGCTATAGACACACAGGTTATGGAACTCCCGCTTGGACTCCGCCGGATTCTTTTGCCGATAATGCGCCAATGGAGAATTTAAAACCTTGTATCGAAAGATTAGCAGACGGAATCTACGGGATACTGTATGTCGATCAGTCCGAAGGCATGGCATGGTTCGACAGAAGCGACTGGGTGAGCGGTGTAAATGAAAACTTCACGGACAAAAACACTCCGGTACTTTTAGGAGCTTCCGCTGCTGTTTTCAGCGATCAAGTCGATATAAACTTTTACCTGCCGAGCAGTCAGAAAAATATGTCTCTTAATATATATGATATTGCCGGTAACCATGTTAAAACACTCGCGAAAGAAATGCCGGGAGGAAGAAATTCAGTAACATGGTTTGCCGATAGAGATAATGGAAGCAAGGTCTCAAGCGGCATATATTTTGCCGTTTTAGAATCCGGAAAGCACAGAGAAAGCCTTAAAATAACTTTTATCAGGTAAATTCGACCTAAAAAAGATTTTTAATCTTTGTGTTTTCTTTAATTAATTATATTGAGTCGAGCTCCGGGAGTTTTGATTCAAATTTTTGTGACTAATACTTTTTACATTTTGTAAAAAACCAACTCGGCTGCAAAGCTCTTGACAGTAATGAATCCTTAGCTATATTTTAACAATTGAAGCGGAAGTGGCGGAACCGGTAGACGCGCTGGGTTCAGGGTCCAGTGGTGAATAACCGTGGGGGTTCGAATCCCCCCTTCCGCAGGTATTTTGAATGTTTTTTCGAACTCCTATTAAATAGAATTTATCTGTTGCAATATTCAGAGGAGGAATTATAATGTACTTAGGCACAATCTTCAGGTAATTCTCAGAAATAAGAAGAATGAAGTTAATTGATGAATATGATATTTCTGACGGGGACCAAAAACAAACAAATATAAGGAGTTTGTAATGGAAGAGATAAAAAACGCAGAGACAGTAACCGACATTGACGGTAATGTATACGCTACAGTCAGAATCGGCAAACAGGTATGGACGGTAGAGAACCTCAAGACGACGAATTATAATGACGGCACTGCAATACCTTTAATAAAGGATAAGGATGAATGGAATAGCTTTGGGAAAGACGATAAAGCGGCATATTGTTATTATGACAATAAACCTGATAACTATAATAAATATGGGGCTCTTTACAACTTTTATGCAATAGACACAGGTAAGCTTGCCCCGAAAGGATGGCACGTTCCTACAGACGCGGAATGGGAAGAATTACAGGAATATTTGATAGCCAACGGCTATAATTGGGATGGCACGAAAGAAGAAAATAAGATAGCAAAATCGTTAGCTGCGAAGACAAATTGGAAAACAGATGACAATAATGATGGAGGCATTGGAAATGATTTATCGAAGAACAACCGTAGTGGTTTTTCTGCACTTCCGGGCGGTTATCGTTATCTGGATGGTGTTTTCAATTACATTGGCTACCACGGTTGCTTTTGGAGCGCTACGGAGGACGTTGCGTATTTAGCATTCTACCGTTGTATCTACTACAATAGCGACTACCTTTACAGGAAAGACGACAATTTGGGCTGTGGTTTCTCTGTCAAGTTATTACGGGACTAAAATTGGCTATTCTCCTATTTGACTTTATTCTTTTTTACTCAAATGTTTTTCAGAGAACAGAATAGAATTTCCTTTAAGAAAAGCAGTCACACACTTAAAGAGACGTCGAACCGGATTTCTTATGGGAAGTGGAAAAGGAAGGCATCGTCATCTGGGCTAAACCGGCGTCGATTCTAAACATCGATTTAAAAGAAAATCTAAAACCAAAATTAATTTGTTTTTATTCTTTAAAAAGTCTAAAAGTAAAGGATAAAAGAGCAATAATCAGAAAACTTTACGAATCTAAATCAAAAATTATTAACGAAAAAGAAAAAATCGCTCCCGGAGTTTTTATAATTGATGCCGAAAAAGAACCTTTGATAGAAAGCTTATTCAAAAAATCCAACTTAAAGGATTATTCTATAAAGAAAGTCTGGATCAGCTAGTCAGAAAACCGGTTCGAACTCCGCCCAGAAAAAATGGGCAATTAATTTTTCCTTGTATAGAACCCATCAATTACCCCAAAATCTAATTCTAACAAAGGGGTAAAGAAAACGCAGAGAAAAAAAAGATTTCTTTTTATAGGTATTGAAAAAATAAAAGTGGGACTGTCTCAGCCCCACTTTTTAAGTTCGCGTAAAACTTTATATTTATTTTTCTGCTTTTGGTTTAGATCTTCCGCAGCCGCAGCCACCGCCACCGCTCGGGTTTTTTGTCATTTCCCGTTCTTCTGCTTTAGTGGTATCTACTGCAGCAGTTGTATCTGCTGCTTCAAGCGTATCCGCGGTTTCAGTTGTTTCAACTACTTTCATGTATACTTTTTTCATCGTCACATTTTCGATAGGGCGGTCATTTCTTTTGTCTGTTTTAACTTTGGCAATTTTCTGTGCCACATCCATTCCTTTTATAACCTGTCCTACTATAGTATATTTTCCGTCCAGAGCGTTTAATCTGCCCAAGCAAATATAAAACTGTGAGCCGTTCTGGTCGTCTGCGGCTTTGGCAAGCGCCACTGTACCCTCTGAATGCTTCAGGTCTTTTGAAATTTCATCTTTAACGTAGTAGCCCGGACCTCCATATCCGTCGTTGGAAGGGTTGTTATCTTTCGAGTTTGGATCCCCGCCCTGAATAACGAACCCGGGGATAACTCTGTGGAATGTGGTGCCATCGTAAAATCCTTTTTCTACTAATTTTACTATATTTTCCACGTTCACGGGAGCTTCATCTCTGAATAACCCGAGCTGGATTTCTCCGAGGTTTGTTTCGATTATCACGATATCGTCGGATTGTTTCGCTTTTTCTTCCTGGTCGAGGGCATAGAGGGAGTAATTCGCAAAGAACAATAAAAAACAAACAAAAAATTTTCTCATTCCAGCCTCCTTTAAATGAAGTTTTTTGATGATTATACAAAACAGAAAAACTTTGTCAACACCCCCACCTAAACAAAGAAAACCTGAAACACAAAGATCACAGAGAACACAGAGCTTACCCCCTCCTTGTTTTATTTTTTCATTTTAAGAACTCAACTGGTTTTTTCTAATGTAAATTTCATCGATTATTAAAATATTCCCTCCGTATTCGTTGCTCCAGTAGTTTAACAATATAGAGTATCCGATAATTTCTTTCTCTGATTGGAAGATGACAATTTTACCTTTTTCTTTGTTTTCTGTTAGTGCGTTTATTGTATTTTTTATCTTTGAATCGTTTATTCTCGCGTAACCGGATCTTCGTCATATAATTTTTCGATCATCGAATGCAGGGCAGAAAAATCCGATTTCTTATAGGGTCTGAACTCGATGTTCATAAGAGAGTTCTTTATTATTCGTAGGATTCGCTTAAGAAAGAGGTAAAGTTTTTGTAGAAATTATTGTTGAGTTCTTCTTTGACTTTATCCAGAGCTCTCCCTTTAACCGATTCACGTGAAACGTGTCCTTCTCTGGCGCTTGAAGTATATGTGTTCATTGTATTGCCGGTTGTCGCGTTTGTCACGTCTACGATCAGTTCCCAGCGAACAAATTCTCCCTCCCTCGGAAAATCGAGAGACTTTATGTCCAGATTGCCCTTTACTATAATATCCGGATTTTCTTCTCCCGTGCTGAAACCTATCTGGTCCACCACTTCTCTTAAATACGAGGAAAGTTTTTCTTTTTCACTTCCGGATGTTTCTATTTTTGCAACTATTTTGTTTTTTAATTCCTGTAATTCAACCTGAATATTTTCCTTCGGAACCGGCAGGGCGGGTGTATCTCCCATCAGGGATAAAATTCTGTGAATAGAACGCAGAGCCTCGCCGATTTTTACCACCTCCATACATTTTTTAAGATAAATGAGTTTCGATATTTTATTGTCGGCAAGCCCGGCTTCTCGATAAAAATTCACGAGGGATCGATCGTTTTTCTGTATTTCATCGAGATAAAGCATCTCGGTTTCCCCCTTACTTATTACGGAAAGAACATAAAAAGTAGCTGTTCTTTCATCGAAGTGGGTTTTTCCCGTTCTTACATTGATGAGTTCGTTATCGCTTGTAAGAACACTTCTGTTAAAGAGATTCACGGAGTGTTCCCAGTCCATTTCTTCGTCTCTTTTTTTCTCTTCGGAGTATGCCTCTAAGATTCTTCTGTCGAGTTTTACATTTACGGAAAAGATATTGGAAAGAGATCCTATAGACCTCTGTCTGGCTTCGTCCAGAGAACTACCGCTGGATACCGCTGTCAGGTAAAGGCTTTTCGGATACAAAGCGTCCGGGTTTTCCACCCAATCCGGCAAACCGCCCGTTCCGCTTATCTGTGGATTAGAAGCGCATCCGGCGAACAGTAATATTAAAAATCCCGCTAAAAAGACTTTTTTCATCATTGATAAGACACCCCCTCTATAAGGTTCAAAGTATTTTTTTCTATAATGATTGTTTTTGTTTCCATATCGACCACGTTGCCGCGGGCATCCAGATATTGGAAAGCGATTTCATGCTTACCCGGTGCAAGATTTATCCTTCCCGCATAAGCTCTTCCGGGCATCGTTCTCCAGCAGCGGAGGTCGGCGTTTTCGGTTACATCTGTTAAGGCATCTACTGCAAACTTCAGCAATCCCGCCATAAATTTGTTTTTTTCCTTGTCCTTGATTTTCTGTTTTTCCTCGTCTTTTTTGTTTTTTTCTTCGAATTTTTTATCGATGCCTTCTTTTACTTTAGCATCTACAGTGGCTTTGATTAGAGTTCTCAACGCTGCTCTGAGATATATAATAGGTTTTTTCACCTTAAAAGTTTCTTCAGCTATGATGCCGAAATCCTCCATAGGATACATTTTCCCCAAAGCCCTGCCGTTTACGTAAGTTTCGATATGCCTGATTCCGGATTTTCTTCTCGCAATTTCAGGAACCGCGAATTTTAAATGAGCTTCAGAATCGCCTATGTATCCGAAAGAATGGATTTCCCTGTTTTCTTTACCGGGTAACATAATTCTTGCAATATTTAAGTCCGGATCAAAGTCGAGAAGAAGAGTTGATTGTATCTTGACAGGGCTTTTTCCCGCGAAACATAAAGTATAGACCGGAACTGTATTTGCATCCGCCGGTGATATAATTTTTTTCGAAAAATCTTCCAGTCTGCCGGAGGAGGCTTCGATAAGGTTTTTTCTGTCAATTTCGACATCGTCCCATTTCCCCATGCTTTTATATCCCAGCATTGAGAGGAAGATGCCTGTAATCGAGTATCTTAAGTTTGTTCTTCCGGGAGCAAAACGGAAATCGGATGCGTTTTCCCTGAGCTTTTCACTTTCGCTTAATTGGTCTGCCATGTTGGAATATTTGTCTTTTAATCTACTCAATTTCAGATTTATTCTTCTCACTTCCACCATGGCATCTTCAAGATTTTGCAGGTGAATATAATTGAGAGTTTTTATTATGTTTGTGAAGATATCCTCGTAGTCTTCTCCCGGATAGTCAAGAACATTGTCATTAAGCAAAAATGAAACCATCATTTTTGAAATGGATTTGGTGAAATTCTCTTCGATGGCAATTTCCGCTTTATTAAGAAATTCATTGCTTTCTCTGTATCTTCCTGCGAAATGCAGGGCAATTCCCATGTCCAGATAATAAAGAACTCTATCCTTACCCTCGTACTTGCCTTCGTTTTTAGCCTTTTCTATCTTTTTGGCTGCTTTAATATAATAATGTGAGAAAAAATCTTCCTCGATGCCTTCATAATGTTTTACCTGAGTTGAAAGATAAGCACACCCGCCGATGATAAGAAAAACTGATGCTAAAAAGAACGCAACAAAACGCTTATGCAGCATTCACTACCATTTATAACCGCTTTGTTCGATGGATTTCTTAATCTTTTTATTTCCGATCCAGGCTTTTAGATTTTTCTCCACGTCAATTAACTCCAGGTCAACGGAATACAGTACGGCTTTTTTCCCTTCAAACCAGTCTTCCACAGATTTTACCGAGCCGATGAGGAAATAGTCGGCGCCTACTTCCTGTGCCAGTTTTTTAGCGGTTTCCATAGAAGAGTACATCTGCTGATCCATTCTTTCTTCTCTGATTTCTTCTCGTTCTTCTTTTGAAGCGACAAAATCCACTTTACCCGAATTAATCAACTCTCTTTCTATGTCTTTTATAAAAACATCCACATTTATGTGTTCCGTGCTTTCATTTCTTACTGTTCCTACAATTACCACCGGTTTCTTGAGTTTATCCTGTTCAAAATCGATAAGCCACGGACGTGATAACATATCCGAAATCATGCTTTCCGCCACCAGCCTTGAGTCGGTATCATTCCATCTTCCCGATAAGTCCGTGACTTCACTCGTGTCGATTCTTTTTACGGTTCTGCCTCCTCCGCAGCCGCAAATAAGCAACAGATAAAAAACCGATAAAAATAATTTACGCATATCTCCTCCTTTTTTAAATATTATAATGCATTTAATTTTATATGTCAAGGAACAAAATGCCACATCACCCAACCGTTTTAACCACAAGATTTCACAAGATTAACTCAAGATTTTTCTTTTTGTTTTTTTCGTACAAATAAAAAAAATTTACCACTGAGATACAGAAGTACCGAGAACAATCTTGAATAACATTTTTTTCTCTGCGGTCTCTGCCTGCCCTATGGAATAATGACTTCTATTCCATGAGGGGCGTTTTTTGCGGTGAATATTAGAGGCTTTGCCGCACTGTGTTTCAATCAGCTTTTTGGGAAAGGGGCGTTGCCTTTTTACCGGGGTTTTCGTATAATCCCGGGGTGGATAATAAAACTATAGAAAAAGTTTTGAAAATCCTGGAAAAGGAATACAGAGAATGGAAAGCGCCGATTGTAACGGAGATAGCTGACCGGACAAAAGATCCTTTTCAAGTGCTTGTTTCTACTGTCCTCAGTTCCAGAACAAAAGATGCGGTTACCAGAGAGACTTCCCGTAGATTATTTGCTAAGGCATCGACTCCATGCGCGTTAGCAAAATTATCTCCCGTAGAAATCGAAGGATTAATTTATCCCGTTGGTTTCTTTCATACGAAAGCAAAAAGACTTCCCGAACTCGCGCGTATTTTGGTCGATAAATACAAAGGGAAAGTCCCGGATGCGCTGGAAGAATTACTTAAGCTTCCGGGTGTGGGAAGGAAAACCGCCAATTTGGTTTTGACTGCGGGTTTCGGTAAACCCGGTATATGTGTGGATACGCATGTTCACCGTATATCGAACAGATTTGGATATGTTGAAACAAAAAGTCCCGAAGAAACCGAATTTGCTCTGAGAGAAAAGCTACCTTTGAAATGGTGGATTGTATACAACGATTTTCTGGTTACTCTGGGTCAAAATATCTGTTTTCCCAGGAATCCCCATTGTGAAGTTTGTCCCCTAAACAAACTTTGCGAGAAAGTAAATATCCGATAAATAAAAAAAATAAGACGGCGGTAATTTTCCGCCGTCTTATTTATATAAACATTAATTAAATGTTTACTTAATTACGGATACCTTTTTGCTGACTACTTCGTCTCCTGCTTTGAGTACGCACAGATACACGCCATTCGGGATATCTGCCGCGTTCAAGGAAGCTTTGCCTCCTTCGACCGCCAGATCTTTAACTTTCTGTCCGGTTATATTGTAGAGGCTTACTTTCGCGTCTACTCCTGCAGGAACGTTTACGGAAACAATCGCGCTGGATGTTATTACCGGTGCAACTGAGAGGTCGATATTGCTGGCGACTTCTGGTTCTGCAATTCCGGCGCCTGATTCGAGTAATATTGCCGTCCCGAAGAGACTTGGATGCAGATATGAGTCATTGCTTTCGCTCCACCATTTCGTAATACCTTCACGACCTGCACCTCCTGCCGCAGCACCGTCATGATCCGCAACCTGAACTTCAAAACCGATTACCTTATTGTCCTCGAGAGTTATATTGGTATCTTCAAAAGTTGCGGCAGGTATCCCCAGTTCAAAGTCGTAACCATCACTGGTTTCATTCCACGCAAAATTGAATCCATTCGCCGGTCCCTGAAGGCAGGTATCAACACCATAAACAAATCTCCACTGAACATCGTCGACGCCATCGTATGAACTGGCTTTGCTGTTATCTCCGTCGAAATAAACTTCCACGCCATCCAATCCCCATTCGTTAGCGTCTGTTACAGGGTCTTCAACATAAATTGAATCATCTAAAACGCTGACGAAGAGATAAAAACCGTCGGCATTCCAGGCTGCGCGGAAGTTGGTTAATAAATCAAGATAGCCGCTGTCCGGAAAATTACCAGTACCTCCGGCAATAACACTCATACCGATTTCCGGGACCGCCTCGGTTGTCCAAACCTCGGTCAGCTCAATGAAACCGTCAATGTCAGGCGCTGTCGCAACCTTCGGTATCGCCAAAGTTTGACCACCGTCATCGAGTATCACTGTTCCCCAAAGTGACGGATTACCATAGGCGTCTCCTTCCCTGGCATGCCATCTTACTCCGTCGTCGGATTTGATCGAATCATTGTCGGTTACCTGAAGATCAAAACCGAATACAGTGCCTTTTTCCAGCGTAATCCCCAATGGGACATCTGATTTTTCCAGACCTTCTGGAGGAATCGATATTTCCATGTCATAACCGTCGGTATTTTCCTGCCATGCAAGTGTATACTCATTTGGGCGCAGATTAGCACCAGCGGACCAGCACTGAACCAGAGTGTCTCCTTCTAATACAGAAACAGCTCTCCACTGGACATCGGAAGCAGACATGCTGGTCGAGTCTTTGTTTCCAGCATCGATAAATATCTCTATGCAGTCGGATTCCCAGGAATTAGGTAACGGATCTTCAGCATAATAATCCCCGTTGTAATTAAGAGAGTCGTCCACAACGTGTACGAATAAATGAAGTCCGTCCTCATTCCAGCCGAGTTGGAACCATGCCGATAAATCTTCCGCTCCCTCCGGGGGGTTACTGTCAATTAAAGAAAACATTCCAACTTGAGGGACATCCCAGTCATTTTCTATACCGTCGACTACAGGTGATGATAATAAGTACGGTACATTTAATACATCGTTAACTGTGCTACCAGCATCGTAGGCTGATAGGACAAAACTAAAACAAACAAGCAACATTAACACTTTTAACAATAATGGAAGTCTTTTCACTTCTTAACCTCCTTACATCTCTATAATTTAATTAAAACTTACTTTCGATGGGTGATCTTTATCATTGCTTACTTTATACTTAGGCCTTTCCTCCCTATCTTCCGTATAAAGAAGAAAAGGCCTTACCTACCAAATTTTAATTTCACACCTAAATCCATATTTACACCCCCATTTTTAATTTTTTCTTTCTGAGTTTACCTGAATAACAATATAACAAAATAAAAGCCAATGTCAAGGGGTATTTTTTTACAGGATAGACATATCGAAAAAAGCCTGATTCGTAAAGCCTTTCAACCCCAATCGGAGGTATCTTTTTGGTCGAAATTTTACCCTTGACAAAAAAAAATCTTTTGTTATAATAGTAATTAAAATTGAGTATAACGGCGTAAGTCTGAAGATTGGAAAGAGGTAAGGATAAGGAAGAGGTAGTTGTGAAGAGAGGGAATTGTAAGCTTAAGATTAAGGGGGTTGTAAGAAAAGTTGCGTTTTTTTAAGGTTCTAAATCGAGGAGTTCAAAAAAAACAAAGTATTTTTTTCAAAGGTTTCAAGCAACGTCAGTATTTAGTATTAAACCGATTCGTAAAACCTAACGAAAGGAGGCTTTAATGAAAAGTACGAAAAGGGGAATAGATTTGTTACCCAGTTGGATTATAGGAGGAGCCCTGATTCTTTTGTTTATGCTTGCCTTTAATCCAGACGCAAATGCGGCGGTTACCGGAAAAATAGCGGGTGTTGTTGTGGACGCCCAAACAGGGGAGCCTTTGCCCGGAGCCAATATTATTGTCGAGGAAACTGATATGGGAGCCGCGGCTGATCCAAACGGATATTTTTTCATCCTCAGGATACCTCCGGGAACTTACAATGTCCAGGCGCGTATGATGGGTTATGAGAGCGTAACTCTGAGTGGTGTGGAGGTGGTTTCAGATCTTACAAGTCGACTTAAATTCGAACTTAGACCCACCGTTGTTCCGGGAGAAGGCGTTACTGTAAAAGCCAAAGCGGATCTTGTAAAATTAGACCTCGCCTCTTCAGCTGTTTCTGTTAAAAGAGAAGATATAGAAGCTATCCCGTTTGTCTCTGAAATTGGAGATTATATTAATCGACAGGCCGGGGTTAAGAACTGGATGGTTCGAGGAGGGAGTGTGGACCAGATTGGTTTTACTACGGATGGCCTGAACTTGGTGGATGGCAGAACAAATGCGCCTGCTTTGATGCCCCCCCTCAGTATGACAAAGGAACTTAATATTATTAAAGGTGGTTTTGCGCCTGAGTATGGTAATCTCCGATCCGGTTTGATAAATATAGTGACCAGAGAACCTTCTGACGCTTATCAGGGATCTCTTATTTTCCGTTATAGTCCGCCTCACCTTAAGCACAGGGGTGTTTCCGTTTATGATACGACTCACTATTGGGTAGCAGCTTATATCTTAAAAGAGGCGCCTCCGATACTTATAGGAGATACTATGGTGGACTACCCGGACAGTATTTGCTGGATAGGTATAGAAGGGCTTACAAGAAAAGCGAATAATGCTTACGATTCAGGGGATACTCTTGGAGGCGATTACTACAATGCCCTTAAAACGCAATATCACGGATTCGATAAGGGCTGGTTTAAATTAGCAAAAAATAAAATTTGGGAGATAGATAGCATAAGAAATCCTACTCCCGATAGTGTGGCAAGGGTAGCGGCAAGGTTGAGGGAGAGTTTTATCTGGACACACAGACTTGAGGGTGCAGATAGGCTGGTTCCGGATGATTATAATGGTCAGCCGAGAGTCGGAACCTATGGGGATAAACCGGACTGGAGTGTAGATGTTGGTTTTGGGGGTCCGGTTCCAGTCGTGGGTAAATTTTTAGGAGACCTGGGTTTCTACGGAGCTTATCGCCGGAATAAAGAGATGTTTGCACTTCCAACAAGCAGGGATTATTATTTCGAAATAAATTCAATGATTAAATTCGTTTCGCATCTTACTCAGTCGATGAAATTAAGCTTCGATGTGATGCATGGAGAACAATTTACGTTGTCTGCGAGTTCAAATGGGGAATTTGGTGTAGGAGAACCCGCAACTTACGGACTTAATTTGAGCCGGGGGGCACTTGGAGCTCAGATTATTGACCCCGTTCAGGGGACAGGTTACAGGAGCGGCGCAGGTGGTGTTTATCTTACAAGCGGAACCGATGTATTCAGGAGTCTGGTGGTTACAAAACACGCAGCTTATTATCCTTCTTCTATAGCTCCTTATAATGTTTTTCACAATATGCAGGGTCTTACTTTTGACCATGCCTTAAGTGAGAATACTTTTTATACACTGAGAATTTCTCGTCTTAGTAACAAGAGACAATGTAATGGATACCTCTCGTTCTCGCCAAGAGACACCGTAACGAAATACACGTTGCCAAGTGGCATTCAGGTTACTGAGATTCCTTATGGATATTATAAGGACGCATCTCTCTTCGAGGCGGATGCTGCCGCTATGGGTTCGCATTGGTGTGCCGGGGCTGTTGATTCTTCTAAGTCGACCACATGGAACTTTAAAGTTGACTTAAACAGCCAGGTTAATCCGTACAATGAAATAAAAATAGGTTTTGAGTATGATTATGCTGATATGTACACCCATTATGAAAAAAATAGATGGGAAGCCATGAATGAAGCCTGGGTTAATGAATGGGAAGCCAATCCCATTAGAGGAGGCGCGTACCTACAGGATAAAATCGAATTTGAGGGTTTTATTGCGACTGTTGGGTTAAGAGCCGATTGGAACGATCCTAACTGCGAATGGTTTGATGAATTATACGATTACAGTTACTTCTTTACGAGGGAGGGGAAAGAATTCTTACTTACCGAGGCAGAAACGCATCCCGCAGAAGGACATTTTTATTTATCTCCTCGTGTTGGAATTTCTCATCCTATAACTGAGAATACCAAATTGTATTTCAATTACGGCGATTTTTATTCCCTGCCTGCTTCTTATGATATGTATCAGATATTCTGGGGCACACCGAAGGATGGGGTTCGTTATCTGGGAAACCCGGAACTCGAATGGCCTCTCACAAGAGCCTATGAGTTAGGAACAGACTGGAGTATTGCGGATTTATTCCGTGTCCACCTTGCAGGTTATTATAAAGATATTAAAAATCAGCTCGCTGGTGTAACATATATAGGTTCTGATAATCGGCCTAATTACAAGATCCCTGAAAACTTACAGTTCGAGGATATCCGCGGTATAGACTTCAGAATTAGTAAAGACTACGGAAATTGGGTAAGAGGCTGGATAAACTATGACTATGGCGTGAGAAGTTATGGTCAGATAGGCAAAGGGACTCACTACCTGGAACCGGTTGATGACGCGCAGATGGGTGCATGGGACGCTTTGGAATATGTTCTTCGTCCCAAGCCGATATTCCAGGCTAATATTCAGTTCCTGACTCCAGATGAGTGGGGTTTATTGTTGGGAAGTTTTAATTTGAGCTTTAACTATACCTGGGAGGCAGGAGAATGGCAAACCTTTGATCCAAAATATGCGGATCCGATGGATCCGAAGAGGAAGTATTTGAATATGCAGTGGAGACCCTACAGAAATGTTCAGGCAAGAATTGAGAAAGGAATAAGTTTCGCGGGAATAAACATGGCAGTCTTTGGTGAGGTGAATAATCTCTTTGACTGGAAATACTTGGATGTAGGTTCGGCTTCTTTTTCCGATCTGAGTGATGAGCTGAATTATTACGAATCGCTAAAGTTACCTTTATATAAAGAAAAAGGTTATGAGGAGTTTGGAGAACCTGGAAATGACCAATTCGGTGATTTCAAGACGGATGAAAAGTCTTATATTGATGACCCCAATTTGACTCATCTCGCTTTCCACAACCCTCGTTATTTCGTTTTTGGACTAAAGGTTGATTTTTGATGCTAACCAAAGAGGTAAGGAGGAAATAATGAAGAAGAAGTTTTCTTGTTTAGTTTTAATATTTATCATTGCCGCTTCTCTTGTTTCATTTCCTGTTTTAGGAGTTGAGAAGTGGATTCGTCAATCGGAAATTCATCCGAGAATTAGTGATAATGGCGCCCAGAGCGAGATAACGTTTGCCGATTTCCAGGCAACCTGGTATTTTGATGGAGCGATGTCTGAAATTGGAGATCCGGAAGATGGCTGGATTCGCAGTTGGATTCGAAATTCGGGTTTCGTATTTGGTTGCAGAAACTGGAAGGATCCTGAAACCGGGAGGATTTTTCCCACTAAATTAGGGGGAACTCCTTATGCGCCGAACGCAAGTGATCTTACTTGGGCAATTCCAGAAGAAGGAATACTTATACGTAAGTATTACAGATATCATCCTCCAAAGGTTATAGTTAATGGAATTCCCATTCAAAGAGCCTTCCCGGTTCCAGGTGATTCTCGCAGCCCTGAAAAGGTGTGGGGAACTGCTGATGTGATGGTGGAGTCTCATGCAAGGACCGATTTGGGTCTTGATATATATCAGAGAGTGCTGGTTTGGGCTTCAAAACATCATAATCAGTATGTTGTATATGACTGGACAATTGTAAATACGGGAAATATTGATGAAGATCAGGAAATTGAAAGAGAAGGCGAGTCATTGGATAGTTTATATTTTATGAGGCAACTTGAAATGACTGTGAACAATCAAACTGAGCGAAAGTCGGAATGGTATACGTGGACAGGGGTTTTCCCCCAGCCATGGAATCGTCCTGAGGATTCTGTGCGTTGTCTTATTTCCTATCCGGCTGTAGAGTGGGTTAGGGGTGAGGGAAACGATTTTAGAGGAGACGCCTTTGGTGTGTGGACCTGGGATCGTGATTATATAGATGATGCGGCCTCCGGGGGTGAGGTTACGCTTTATGCTCCTAAAACCGATGCTAATCACCGTCCGATAAAGCCGATAGGTCCTGGCTCTGGTGCTGCCAATGGAAGTCCGGGGAATCATCCGGGAACGGATGATGTGGTTCAGCCGCGGTCTCACGGCAGATGGGGTCCTGATGATCCTGAGTTTAGAGACTACTCTGCAAGACCGGAAGAGGAATGGGTAACGGTATATAAAGCTATGGTTTATGGAGAAAAGGGAGACCCCAGCTACGATCCCCTTGTAGCATATATGGAGGGAACTTATCCTGATGCTTATCATCCAATACCCACTGATAAAAGGGGTTATTATATCTGGAACGATCAGGAAACAGAGAACTCGGCAGTTTACTGGCATGCTATGGCGCAGGCTGGCTATGGACCCTATCATCTTGATTATGGAGATTCTATCAGGATAGTATGGGCAGATTGTGGAGGACGTCTTAATCCTCAAGTTGCGTACGAAGTTGGTAAGGCGTGGAAAGATAGTTCTATAACATTTATTACCCAAAGTGGCGTGGAACTTGATACAGGCGATATAAGTCTCTCATTCCCGCATGTTCCCGATCCTGCAGATACGATTCATATACCTCCGATATACAGACATCAACCTGGTCGCTGGCAGGATGATCTTATGTATGGTTATGTTGGGCCGGATCCGTCTGATGATCGTGCCAACTTAATTAAAGATATGTGGGTATATTCAACAACAGATTCTGTCATAAGACACGCAATAAACGCTCAGTGGAATTTCGATCATGATTATGAAGTTCCTACCCCGCCGCCTCCTCCTTCAATTGAGATTACCTCTATGGCTAATGGCATTGAAATAAAGTGGTGGTACGAGGTGGCAGATGATGAACCCTCTGATCTTGCAGGATTCAGGGTGTATCGTTCCATCGGAAGAGGAGGGCCCGTGCTTACAAATGCGGGAGTTAGAGGTGAATGGGAAATGATATATGAGGCCGGAAAGAGTGAGAGTTCTTTTAGAGATACGACGGCGGTTCGCGGCGAAGATTACTATTATTATGTCGCCGCGTTCGACGATGGAAGTCATCCAGAATCAGGCGATCCTAATGGAGTAACGGGGATCCCTGAATCGCTCGAGAGTGGAAGATGGCAGAACTATACTTTTGGTGTGATAGGTGCCGCTTCCTTGGTAAGAGAGTCTTCAGGCGACCTATCCAGGGTTCGAGTAGTTCCAAATCCTTTTAATGCGGCTACAACTCTTGGCAGATACGCAGATGAAAGTGATAAGATTAACTTCTTTGGTTTAACCGAAAATTGTACAATAAGAATTTATACGTTCACAGGCGACCTTATAAAGACAATCGAACATAAAGGTTCTGGAGATGAAGCCTGGGTCAATCCAACCAGACAGATATATCAGGTGACCGATCAAACTCAACATATCGTAAGCGGTCTCTATATTGCCAACATCGTTGATAATACAACTGGCGAGAGCGTAAACGTCAAGTTTGTTATAATAAGGTAGAGGAGGAAAGATGAGAAAGCTTTTTATAATACTAATATTACTTGTTTTGGTTCTTTCGGCTCCTCGCTGCGCTTTATATGCTGAGGAAATGAAGAAAGTGGGACAAGCAGGGTTTAAATTTATGGACGTCGAACTCAGCGCCAGAGCCGCGGGAATGGGTGAAGCGTTTACACTGATCGGAGACGACGCAAATGCAGTTTTCCATAATCCTGCCGGTATCGCTCAGATGGATAAAACTGTGGATTTTCTGTTTACTGAGGTGAAATGGATTGCTGATACCAAGCTGGATGCTTTTGGATTTATTGCGAATTTGGGTGTCTGGGGAAACGTGGGAGTTAGTCTCTTTAACACCAATTATGGAAAGGTTATTGGTACTATTTATGACCCGTTGAAAGAGGAAGGATTTACAGAGACAGGTGATTTAGAACTTGGTTCGTATGCGGCAGGTCTTTCTTATGCGCGTCGCTTAACTGAAAAGTTTATGATTGGCGGGAATCTGAGATACGCATACGAGCATTTGGGTTCGAGTCCGTTTGAAGGAGAGACTGAAGAGGAAGATACTGTTTGGGTAAAAAATCAGTCCAGCACCATGGTATGGGATATCGGGACCATTTTTTATCCCGGGTTCAAAAGTTTCAGGTTTGGTATGAGCATTGTGAATTTTTCTCCGGCACTGAAGTATGAATATGAACAGGGAAGAACCAATTCGTTTTCATTGCCTCTTACTTTCAAAATGGGTGTGGCTATGGATGTACTGGATTTTCTTGGAGATCATCCCGAATATGCTTTTCTGGTCGATTTTGAACTTGTTCATCCCCGGGATTACGCGAAGAGGTATCATCTGGGGGGAGAACTGGGTATCTTTAAAATGCTTAAGCTGAGAGCGGGCTATAAATTTGGGTATGATGAAGAAGGGGTTTCTTTTGGCGCAGGCATAAACACAGGTAATATAAAATTGGATTACGCTTACAGTGAATTCGGAATTTTTGATTTTGTGAACAGGGTGTCTTTCGGAATTTCATTCTAAGCAGTTGAAGTAATCAAGAAGCAGTGAAGAAAGCGATAGGGTAAATCAATTACCCCTATCGCTTTCTCTTTTGTAATAGGGGTTGCAGTACAGATTTTTTTTAATATATTTACGAAAAAAATCGGAGGCAAAATGAAGTCGTTTTTATTCGTGTGTTCGTCTTTTGTAATAATAATTTTATCGATAATCGAGTGTACAGGGAAAGGAGAAAAAGATAAGTATTACCGCAGGATTAACACCGACGGGAGGTACGCGATTGTGGGAAGATATGCTGTTAATCCCGATATGGGGAGGAAAGGAGAATCATATCGTTTTTTATATGATGGGGATGGAAAACTTATCGGCGTGGAACATCTTTTAGGTGGAAAACTTAAAGGAGGATCTTTTTTCGGTGATGATGTTGCTCGCGTGAAGATCGAGCATTTTGAAACTTATGAGAGGAGAAGATATTTTAACGCGGAAGGATATCCCGTCAGGAATCGAGATGGGGTCTATTCAATTAGTGTACGGTTCGACGAAGAAAACCGACCTGTTTCCAGATTAAATTACGGTGAATTTGGAGAATTTTCCGAAGATAATTATGGTGTGGCGCAGTACGCGTTGACCGCCGATAAAGAAGGGAAGATAGTGGAAGAAGTTTTTTATGACTTTGTGGGTAAAAAAATTGGAATTGAAGAGAGTGTTTATAAAACAAGATATAAATATGATGAGGACGGCAATATGATCGAACAAAGTTATTTCGACTCCGCGGGAGGTTTAACTGAGAATGAGGACGGTGTTGCCGTATTACGTCAAAAGGTTGATAACAAAGGAAATACAATTGAAATAAGATACTTGGACTCTGGCAACAAATTGACAGAGTTAAGTAACGGTGTGGCTATCATTAAACAAAAATTCGATGAATTCGGAAATATCATAGAAAGCAGATATTTCGGAAAAGACGAGAAATTAAAAGAAAACAATATGGGAGTTGCTATTATAAGGTGCGATTTTGATGAATACGGAAATATCGTGGAACAGAGATATTACGATTTATGGGATAAACTTACAGAGGGCAAATTCTACGGATTCGCGATCAGGCAGTGGAAGTATTACGAAGACGGCAAGTTGGCCGAATCGAGTTTTCTGGGAGTGGATGGAGAATTGAAGAACGCCATAAACGAAGAAGCCGCGATTTTACGTATGAAGTACGATGAGAACGGAAATCTCAAAGAGGTTTTACGTTTTGACAGGGAGGGGAATTCAGTGGAGGATACCGTAACAAGCGTTCCGTAAGGCTCAACATTTCTTTCCATTTAATACCCCCTTAATTAGATTAATTGAAAAAAATACTTTATTTTTTGATGTATGACCCATTTATCCATTTTATGGTTCCACTTTATTGACAAATCGAGATTTTTTTTTAATATTAAACAGGTAATGATTTATGACATCCGATAAGAAATCGAAGAAAGTCACAGGAGGTATACCTGTTCTAATGGTTATGGGTGATTGTATAGCTCGAGCGTGGGAAAATTCTCTTATCTCCCTTTACGAGAATGGATGCGACATCAATACTCAATATGATAAACCCGACGATCCTCCCAGTAAAGACGCTACAATGATTATCACTATTTTCGATCCTCTTAAGGAACCGATGCTTCACAAGGATTTCCCCGCCGGTGTAGAATTTCTGCAGGAGTATATGATGGAAGTGTGCGAGGGAATTAAAGACCATCTTGTACGTGATCCGAATGATCCTGATGACACACGATGGGAATATACATACCATCATAGGCTTTTTGCTTATGAAGCTACTGGCATAAAACCTCTGGACCAGATCGAGATTATGTGTCGTAAGCTTGCGGATAAGCCCTATACAAGGAGAGCGCAGGCTATTACCTGGAAGGTCCGGGAAGATAATGACTGTTACGATCCTCCCTGTTTGCAGAGTCTCTGGTGCCGTATTACGGAGGACGAGGATAAATCTTACTTAAATATGAATGTTCGTTTTCGTTCCAATGATGCTTACAAAGCAGCGTTCATGAATATATTCGCGCTTGTTAAGCTGCAGGAAAAGATGGCAAAGCGCATATCGGAAATATCCGGAAGGGAAATTAAAGTGGGGAGATACTGTCATATTGCCGATAGTTACCACCTTTACGGTTCTTATTTTGAAGAGTTTAAAGGTCGTTTCTTAGGGGCTCTCGAGAAGCGTACTTTCGAAGGGCGTACGATGCGTTATGAGGATTTTCGCGAAATGATGGAAGCCGCCCGCCCGTCTATTCTTGAACGGGTCAAAAACATGAAACGGGAATGAGTTTTTGAGAAGAAAAGATTTAGGATTACCGCAGATAGAGTGTGGCAAAGCTCCCAAGTTCTCTTATAGTTTACGTCAATAGCTCTATAGGAAACAGCAGCCCTGTGAAATGGCTTTAAAAACAATATCTCTATTTTATTAAAAAATCTTGAGTTGATCTGTGTAATCTTGTGGTTAGATTTTTGGGTGGGTGGGCAGATTGAAATCGGAACCGATGTAAGGTTTGTAAGGTCATATTTATAAAAGGAGAATAGGGTATATGAAGAAAAATTTATTTTTTGTATTCATATTAATTGTTTTAACTTTATTTGTTGGATGCAATGGTGATTCTTCAAAAAAAGAATACGGTAAAGAAGAATTGAGACATAGTAGGTTTCGTCGTGATCGTAGTAGAATAGATAGAATGGCTGACGATCTTGATTTGTCAGGAGGACAGCTTGAGGAGTTGAGAAAATTAGAGAAGGAAATAGACGAAAAGCGTTTTGCGATGATGCGAGATAGAGAAGAGAGAGAGTGTGCTATGTCGAGAATTACCGGAATGATCAGGTCGGATTCTTTGTCGAAAGAAGAAATTTTGCAATTTATGGAAGAACTCCATTCGGCGGCTGAAGAGCGGAGAGCGGAGATAGACAGTTTTACAGCGGAAAGGTTAGCTAAAATGCATTTCATTCTTACAAAAGAGCAGCGTGAAAAGCTGGCTAAAAAAATCGAAGAATTCAAACCGAAAAGAGATAAAAAATAAAATATGGATCAGGAGGCTTTTGCCTCTATTGTAGAGGAAACGAAAGGGTTTGTTTTAAAGGCTATAAAGAAAAGCCTGTTTTCCGAGTATTACTATGCTATAGATGATGTGGTGCAGGAAACTTATATAAGAGCTTACCGCAGTTTAGTGAAAAAAAAGTTCAGGGAGAATTCAAAATTGTCTTCATGGTTATACACGATTGCCAGGAATGAGTCGATAAGAATGAATAAAAAATTGAAAGCAGGAGAAAGAAGAAGAGAAAAGTTTGTCGAGAGAAACATTGAATATTTAAATGGTAATAAAAATGACAGTATCGAAGAAGAAGTCGAAAAAAATGATTTAATCGAGAAACTTAACGAAGCAGTGGAAAGGCTTCCTGGGAAATACAGGAGGGTGATCGATTTGTATATAAAAGGTTTTAATGAAAAACAAATCGCTAAATTTCTTTCGATTTCAAGGGGAACCGTCAAATCGAGAGTACACAGAGCGAAGGAGAAATTAAAAGAAATTTTTAGCGGGGAGGAAATATATGTATAAATTGGAAAGTGAAATTAACAAAAGGGAGAAAAACAACTCCTGGAGCCAGGAGATAGCAGCAAAAGTTCTCTCCGAAAGATCCAGAAGAAGGAAAACGAAGATAACCGTCACCGGTTCTTTGTTCGTGGTTTTCTGTATGTTTTTCGTTATTGGCTTTAATTTTATCAAAATGGGACCATCCGATCCTTCCTGGAGCGAAGCGATTATAACTTCGGTAGATGAAGTCATTTATCCTCAAGCAATCCCCCAGTATGTAGACGAGTTTATTTCTTATTCCTTTAACGGACAATGATCTTAGCTGCCAAGACACTAAGGCACGAAGAACAATTTACTGTAAAACACAGTAATTGATCAAAAAAAGTTCTAAATGTGGGGACAGCAAGTTCTTAGGTAAGTTTGTATAGTTTCTGTTTACGGCTGAAAGCTTGTAGGTTTTGGATTTGGTTGGTGCATTGGTCGTAGTTAAGTTCGGAGTGCCGAGTATAGAGTTGGGAAACTCGCAAGGAAAATCTTGGCGTGTTTTATTTAAACAGGCAATTAATTAGGTTGGTGAGGTTTTGTGTGTTTAGTGGTTAAATATTTATTTCTTTGTGTCTTAGTGACTTTGTGGTGTATCAAAATTTGGAACCAATGTAAGGTTTATTGGGTCATAATTATAAAAACGGAGGAAAAAATGA
>CAZSEX010000028.1:0-23468 GCA_964606065.1 uncultured bacterium
GGTAGGGTACTTGACTTAATCCACGAGCTTTCCTATTATACCTAAAAGGAGGAACTCATGGAATTAAGTGGTGAAGTCGAACAGAAAGTTACTACAAACTGCAAAGACATGAATGGGTGGATAAAATTCCTTGGGATAGCTTATATAATCTCGGGGGGCATAAGTGCTTTAACTGTTTTCGGTATAATTATAGCCTGGCTTCCGATCTGGATAGGAATAATTCTTTTGAAAGCCTCGAACAGCACGAGTGAGGTCGGTGCCGGGAAAACCGAATCTCTCGGAGATATGATGGGTTCTATGAAGACTTTTTTCATTCTTTCAGGAGTGCTTATGATAATATCGACTGTTTTCAGCATAATATGGTTTCTGTTTATTGGGTTTGCTATGCTCGGAGGATTTTTAGGTGAAGCGGGAGGTTTTTATTAGAAAAGTTCCCGGATTTATATGCGACTTTATGCTGGGAAGATTGGCTAAATGGATGAGATTAATGGGGTTCGATACAACATATCACAGGGACACAGACGGAAAGACTATAATTTATCATAGCAGAGAGGAAGGACGAACAATTTTAACAAGATCGAGGATTTTAGCTGAGAAATACGACGATTTAATATTGATTAGATCAGAACATCTGGTAGAGCAATTAAGACAAGTAGCAGGGATTGTGGATATAAAATCCCCTTTTTCACGCTGTCCTGTTTGCAATACTGAAATAGAAGAGGTAAAAAAAGATAGGATAAAAGAAAAAGTTCCCCCTTATGTTTTTGAGACTCACAACGGTTTCAAAAGATGCCCTCAGTGCGGAAGGATTTTCTGGAAGGGAACTCATTATAAAGAAATCGAAAAGCTTATAAATGAAATCAAAAGTTAAATTTTTTTTGGTACTTTTCATATTAATAATATCCTGTGCTCCTATGAGTATGATCACAAGAAGATTTACCGGAGAACCGGTAGTAAGAATACTGTTGCAAAGAAATCCGGGGAGTATGAAGTTAAAATCCGACGCGAAAATCAAAATCAAAACAGGGAGTAAAAACGGTATTGTAGGAGGTCTAATATCGATAGAGTTTCAGCCTTCTTTGAAAATTATTACCAATGAAGGGAATATAAAGGATCCGGAATTTCCCGTTTATATAGAATCCACAAAAAGATTCATAAGGATAGGTGGTGAGATTTATCCGGGAACAATAGTTATATCAAAGTTCAGCGATATTTTAGTCGTAAATTACGTTAAAATCGAAGATTATTTAAAAGGAGTCATACCTTTCGAAATGGGTAATCTGCCGGAAAATCAGATAGAAGCGTTAAAAGCCCAGGCGGTTGCCGCCAGATCTTTTGTTATGGCGCACAGAAAGCCGAACGAACCGTTCGATATCACTACCACGATATGGGATCAGGTTTACGGAGGAATAAATAAAATCGATAGAGTAATAAATAAAGCCGTCGAATCTACCAGGGGAATTGTAGCAACTTACAGGGAGAAAATAATTGACGCCAAATATTCTTCGACCTGTGGGGGGATAACAGAAGACAATGAGAATATCTGGGAAGGAGAAAGAGTTCCCTATCTGCGTTCGGTTCGGGATTGCAGTTGGGACAGAAAAGATTTCTGCAGATTTTCACCTCATTACCGATGGGAAAGAATTTACGACAAGAAAAAATTCTTTGAGGTGGTAAAGAAACAAATACGGGAATTTTTCGGGAAAACACCTAACAGAATAGAGTGGATAAGAATAACCCGGAGAACCCGTACGAACAGAGTAAGAACAATCGAGATAAACACGGATATAGGAAAATTTTATCTTGAAAAAGACCAGATAAGAAGACTTTTCAGCGATGAAAGAGGTTCCTTGAAGTCCCTGATGTTTCAAATAAAAGTGAAGAGCAATCAGATTGTTGTTTCCGGGAAAGGCTATGGGCACGGAGTGGGAATGTGTCAATACGGCGCGATGGAAATGGCTAAGGAGCGATATACATACGAAAGAATTTTAAGTCATTATTATAGAGGCATCAAATTAAAAAAACTATGGTAGAATGAAAATTCTTCACACTTCAGATATTCACATAAAAGAACATAAAGATGATTCATGGAAAGCTCTGGAACTTCTACTTGAGATCGGTGCGAAAGAAAATATAAATTTTTTTGTCATCTCTGGAGACCTTTTCGATAAAAAAGTGAGTTTCACAAAACTTTACCCGGATTTAAGACCTCTTTTAAACAGCGTCGAGTATGAGTTTATTGTTATTCCGGGGAATCACGATGAAACAGCTTTTGACACGGATGCCTTTTTAGGAGAGAACGTAAAAATAATAAGAGACTTAATGGAACCTCTGGAATATGAAGGTTTAAGATTTTTTGGCTTTCCCTTTAAAAATATTACCAGCGGAGAAGTGAGACACAGCTTAAGGAAAATAAAAGAACTGTCGGCTGAAGACAAAATTAATGTATTTCTTTTTCACGGAGAACTTCTTGACCATTCGTTTTCCGGTTCCGACTTTGGAGACGAAGAGATTAACTATATGGGAGTACGGCTATCTTTTTTTGATAATCTTAATCTTCAGTATGTTCTCGCCGGTCACTTTCACACGAATTTTCAGGTTTATGAATTAGCTTCGGGTGGTTACTTCGTATACCCGGGTTCGCCCCTTTCTTTAACAAAAAAAGAAGTCGGTAAAAGATCGATCAATCTTTTTAAAGTGGGGAATGCTCCTAAACAGTATATTGTGGATACTCCCTATTACCAGCGTATTGATTTAACCTTTTATCCCGGCAATGAAAAAGAAATAATGTTGGGGGTTGAAGAAAAAATGAAGAATTATCCTCCGGAAGCCAAAATCTTGCTTTCTCTTACCGGTTACACAGAAGAAAAAGAGGAAGAAATCAATAAGAAAATTAAGGAGTTCGAAAAGAGATTCGAAAATCTCGAAATTGAAAATAGAATCAGAGGAATAAAACAATTGACTGAGGATAATTTATTCAAAACTTTTGAAGCAAAACTTGAAAAACTGAAACATCCCAGAGAACAGGGGATAAAAAAACTTTTCATCAAATGTATGCTTGAGAGCGAAGAATGAAAATAGATAAATTTCGGATTGTTCACTATGGTCCGTTGCCGGATAGAGGGGAAATAAACCTTGCTGAATTCAACTTGATTTATGGAGTTAATGAAGCGGGGAAAACTCTTACTCTTGAAGCTCTGATTAAGCTCTTGCTGGGTAAAAATATAAGAGACTTCAAGAATATCGACCGCGTGGAGGATGAAGTCGATGGATATATTATTATAAATATGGACGGGCAGAAAAATAAACTCGGGAGAGAAAAACAACTTGAAAAAATTGTTCCCGTTACTCCGGCTGATTGCCGTAATATATTTATAATCAGAAACAGTGACCTTTCCATTGAGCCCGAAGTCACGTTTTATGCCGAGGTTACGAACCGATTAACCGGTCTTCAGACAAACAGGATTAAAAACTTACGAAAAAAAATCCTGGAAATTTCTGCGTTGACACCCGGAGGTGATTTTTCCAATAGAAAAGAAGACGGGCATTTAAAAACGAGAGTAGATGATGCCACACGACTATTGGAAGAAATATCTCTTTTTAAGGAAGAAATCAAAGAAAAGGGAGTAGACGAATTCGAGAAAAACTTGATATATTTATCCGACGAAATCAAAAAAAAGGAACGCCTCAGAGGAAAGTTTGAAGAAGCGAGAAGAAGAATTTCCTATCAGAAAGTGGTTTCCTCGCTTACCGCTATTGGAAATTATAAGAAAAGTCTTAAAGAGCTTTCGAGTTATTCGTACGAAGATAGGAATAAATGGAGGGAGGTGGAAAGGGAAATTGAAAGAGCTACGATAAAGGTAAACGAGTTGAGGGAAGAATTAAGAAAGCTCGAAAAAGAATTGGGTAATAAGGAAGAAGAGCTGAAGAATAAAAAAAACGAGTTCGAATTTGCAAGAGAAAAAAAAGAAAAAACCGACAAAATTAGACCCAGATTGACAGAGATGAAGGCAAAACTCTCTGAAATGTCGAATGGAAATCATCCTATTTTCTTAAAATCACATTACTTTATTGCTGTTTCTATTCTGCTTGCTCTCTCGATCTCAGGGTTAATAATCAGGGAGTCTTTTCCTTTCTTGCTTCTTACGATAACTTTTGGACTTTTCTGGCTGGTCTTGATTACTTCGCAAGCTAAAAATAGAAGAAAAAAATTTTTGCTTGAAAGGGATTTAAAAACGTTAAAGTTGGATTTAGCCGAAAGCGGAATCGAAGGTGTAGAATTTGAAGACCTGCTGGAAGAAGTTGAATCGTTCTCTTTTAAATTCAAGCGACAGGAAGAGGATATAAAGGAAAAAGAAATTTCTATCAGAACACTGGCCAACAAAAAAAAAGAAATAAAAGAAGAAACAGTACCGAAACTCGAAGAGGAAAAGAAAAAAAATGAGGAGGTCATTCGCGAAATAAAAGCCATTGTTTCCGTCGACAAGTTGTCAGATTTTGATGAAAAATTAAATAAAAAGAAAGAGTTGGAAAAAGGGATAGCGAAGGAAGAAACTATACTGGAACAGATTCTCGGAAAAGAAAGCAGGTCAGAGAGAATAAAGGAATTAGAAGTTTATAAAGACAGTGCACGGGATGTAGAATTCGATGAGAAAGAATATGAAAAAATCGTTAAAGAAATCTCTCTTGAAAAGAATAAATTCGAAAAAATCGAAAATAAAATTGATGTATTGAGTGAAAGAATGAAGGGAATCGAAAGGAAAACAAATAAAATTCTACCGGAAGAAAATCTCCGTTGTAACGGTTCTAACGATCTCGAAAATATTTATAATAAGATAAAAGAATTTATAACGGAGAAAGAAAACACAAAAGAGGATGCAACAGTCGTCATGAATATTCTTGAAGAAATCGCAAACGAAGAAAAAACGAAGATAAGAGAACAATTCGGAGAAAAGAGTCCGGTTTCCGGATATTTTTCCGAAATGACCGGGGGACTTTATACTGGTGTGGAGTTTAACGAGGAACCGGAAGGAATAGAAGTAACCCTGAAGAATGGGACGAAGTTGCCGTCCTGGAAACTTTCGGGCGGAACTTACGATCAGTTGTATTTTTCAATAAGACTTGCTTTGGGCGAAAAACTTTTTCCTGAAGAAAAGGGATTTTTTATTCTCGACGATCCTTTTACTAAAGCAAGCCACGACCGTTTGGAAGTTTTGATTGGGATGTTACGAAAGATTTCAAAAAAAGGCTGGCAGATAATTTATTTTTCGGCGAAGGAAGAAATACGAGAAATATTGGGTAATGATAAGAAGGTAAAACTAATCGAGCTTGAGAATATTTTATAAAGCACCGAGTTTCGCAAACCTGAGGGTTTATCCTACCTCAAAGATATTGATTTTTTTCGGCTTTTGTTTTCTTTTTGAAGGCTTCTAAGTTTCTCATAAAAGTTTCTCTTCCCGCCCATTTAACAGGAGTGTTCAAGAATAGCATATTAAATTCTTCTTTCGATAGGTTTTGAAGATACTCTAAAGATGGATTGATTAACCGCTTATCGGGTAAAAACTCTTCTGTTTTTGTGAGATTTGCGTTTTTGTTGAAAGGGCATACTTCCTGGCAAAAATCGCAACCGAAGATATAATCGTTATTTTTATTAGGGAACCAGAAGGGTAAGTCGCCTTTTTTCTTTACGGTTTGAAAAGCGGTACATTTTTCTGTATCGAGCGCATAAGGTTCGATGAATGCTTTATTGGGACAGCTTGAAATACAAATATCACAATTACCACATTTGTTTTTAGCCGGATCGTCGGGTGTTAATTCTATATCCACAAGAATTTCCCCCAGAAAAACCCATGAACCGAATTCTTCCGTTATCAAAATTGTATTCTTACCGATCCAGCCAAGACCTGCTCGCTGTGCCAGTTCTTTTTCGAGAAGAGGCCCTGTATCCGTGTAATATTTCGTTTTTTTTATTTTTGTTTCTTCAATTAAGAATCTGGAAAGAAGGGATAGCTTTTCTTGAAGAACTATGTGGTAATCTTTTCCCATCGCGTATCGTGATATGCGGACTTGACCTTTCTTTAACGGAAGTAAAGGCCCCTGCCAGTAATTTATTCCTAATACCGCAACACTCTTTGCCCAGGGGAATTTTAAGCTCGGGGAAAGTCTTTCTTCTTCTGTTTCTTTAAGATATTTAAGGTTTACGTTCAAATCTTTCGCCACAGAGTTTTTGTATTCTTTTTTATAAGCAGAAGGCTTTAAATCGGTTATTCCGACGAGATCGAAACCTATTTCTATAGCTTTTTTCTTTAATTTTGTTTCAATGGTCAAAATTGTTCCCGTAGAACTTCCAGGATAATCTGTATATGAAAACCCCGTCGTTTAAGATATCCGTAGATTTTTTCTTTCGAGTTTTTATTTTTACCGTATTTTCTGACAGCTTTTTTGAAAACCTTCAATGCGTTTTCTTTCTCGTCGACCGACTGGAGAATGTTTTCGATTTCAACTTCGTCTATTCCTTTTTTCTGCAATTCTATTTTTAGCGCGAAATTACCCCTGGGATTATTTTTGTTTCTGTCTTTTACCCAGGTGGAAGCGAATTTGTGGTCATCGACTAAATTCGCTTTTTCCAGGTCCGATAAAACTTTTTGTATTATTACTTTTTTTATTCCTTTATTCTTGAGGTAGTCTTCTATTTCTTTTCTCGATCTTTCTCTGTACGAAATGTAATTTACGGCTTTTTCTTTCGCGTCGGTAAATTCTTCGAATTCCTTAATTTTAGCAATTTCGGACTGTATGATTTCTTTATTTTCGTAGAGGTGAAATTTTATAACTGTGTCTTTGTATAGACCTAAAGAAAATTCGCCATCTATATATATGTTGACCCTATTCTTTTTCTTCTTCTGCTGCTGTATCCTGGTTATCTTTCCCATTACCGATGTGTAGCGATTCCCTTATTTTGTTTTCTAATTCCAAGGATATTTCGGGGTTTTCCAGTAAAAAGGCCTTTGCGTTTTCTCTACCCTGCCCGAGAGAGGTTTCTCCGTAGCTGTACCATGCACCGGATTTTTCAATTAACCCTAAAGATTGTCCGAAATCGATCAGTTCTCCTTCTTTTGATATGCCTGTACCGTACATTATATCGAATTCCGCTTCTTTAAAAGGAGGTGCGAGTTTGTTCTTTACGACTTTAACTTTTACCCGGATTCCGGTCGATTCGTTTCCCTGCTGCAGTGCGCTTATTCTTCTTATATCCATTCTAACCGAAGCGTGGAACTTTAAAGCCAATCCCCCGGGGGTTGTGTATGGATTGCCGAAAGAAATACCTATTTTCTGTCTTACCTGATTTATGAAAACCGCGGAAGTCGAAGCTTTGCTTAATACTCCAGTCAATTTCCTTAAAGCCTGAGACATGAGGCGTGCCCTGAGGCCCATGTGTGCATCTCCCATTTCTCCTTCTATTTCGGCTTTCGGTACGAGTGCCGCCACCGAATCTATTGTTACCAAATCAACAGCTCCGCTTCTAACTAACATTTCGGCTATTTCCAGAGCTTCTTCGCCGGTGTCGGGCTGTGATATCAGCAAATCCTCGGTGTTTACACCGAGCACTCGGGCGTATTTGGGATCGAGAGCGTGTTCAACATCGATAAAAGCTACCGTTCCTCCCCTTTTTTGTGATTCAGCCGCGATATGAAGAGCAAGCGTAGTTTTCCCCGAAGCTTCCATTCCGTATATTTCCACAGCTCTACCCCTGGGGATTCCGCCTATTCCCAGCGCGGCATCCAGGGAAAGAGATCCGGTCGGTATTACGGGAACATCTATTGTTTTTTTTGTGCCTAACTTCATCAGTGCCCCTTCTCCGTATTGTTTGTTTATTTTGTTTATTACTGAATCGATAGCTTTTGCTTTATCTTTATCCATAATTATTACCTCCTGAAAAAAAGTATTATAAATGATATTGATAAAAGAACAAGAAACATTTTAAAAAGTAAACTCCATCTAATTTTTGTTCTTCCCTTTACCCATATCCAGATTGTTTCGTAAGACCCGAGTATTCCCGCCAGACTGCCCGTTGATACTGAGTATAATATAACGGTTTTGTTGGAATTTAATAATGGGAGTATAAAAGAAAGAAGGTTTGATGAAATACCAGCCGACCCTACGCTTCCCATAGAATATATTATCCAGGGATTTAAACTAATCTCAGGTATGAAATAGAAAAGATAATAAACCACGAATGAAACTCCAACCGGAATAAACAACCACCAGTTGACAGCTTTTAACGGTCCGGTTCCCATAAAGACAAGGCAGAAAATCCCTCCCAGGATGATTAATCCCATAAGATTTAAATTGAAATTTTTTCCAATGTTGAAATATCCGAAAACGAAAAAGAGGAGAATTATTGAGAAAAACAATTCAGGTTTTTTCCATTTTACAGTACTGTTTGTTTCTTTGATTTCGTTTTTTTCGCATACAAAATAAGCTATTAAGAGCAAAATTACAAAACTTGCTATCCAGAGCGGCAACATTATCGAGATAAAAGAAGTGAATTCAATACAGGGTTTCCCTTTTCCCAGGGCTATAGAGATAAAGATGTTTCTGAGATTTCCGAAAGGAGTAATAATACTCCCCATTATTGCTGAAGCTACCAACAGGGTTAAGGTTTTTTCTTTTTCTTTGAAACGCAAAACCCAATTTTCGAAACAGTGAATTAATACAAAGGATAGAAATAAGGGCGCAAGAATATATGATAGCGAGATGATCATCATCGTGGCTTCTCGTTCTTTTCTACCTTTTAGTATTTTTTCGCCTATAAAATCGATTATCTTAGACCGTTTGATTGAAGCCGCCATAAAAGCAAGCATTAAGGTTACAAAAAGATAAGATATAGTAGGATGGAAGTTCATGAGCTTCCTCTCAGAAGAAGTGTAAAGACGGTTTCATATATTGATCCTTTTGGGGTCAGCGTGCTTTTGAAGAGGGTAACTTCTTTTACAGGGAAGGGAGCAAACGAGAATTCGATATTTTCAGGTAAACTGTACTTCCCCTTTTTAACCCTCGCGAATGTTATATGAGGAGAAAATTTTCGCTTTTCTTTCTCAAAACCGAGTTCCGCGGTTTTATTGTCGATAGCCTGAAACAAATCGATAAGATTATCCATGCCTTCTTTGACCCCGATCCAGAGGATTTTCGCTTTTTTAGGAGAGGGGAAAGCCCCGACACCTTTTAAGGAAACATCAAAGGGGGGAAACAGATTTTCTATTTCTTTAATTTTTTTTTCGATGTCGGTTTTTTTATCGGTTTCGCCGAGAAATTTCAAAGTAATGTGTAAGTTTGCTTTTTCGACTTCTTTAACATAAGAAGGGGTTTTTAGATTGTCGTAAAGAGCAGAAATTTCTTCCTTTGCTACCCCGGGTATATCGACTGCGGTAAAGAGCCTTATTTTATTCCTCCAGTAGATTTTTTAACATTTCCAGAGCCTTAATCGCTGCTGTTTCTCGTATTTTATTTCTATCTCCTTCAAGATTTAATATATTAGTAATTATCTTCTGCGGAATGTCAACTCCCAGAGCGACAGTTCCAACCGGTTTTTTTTCAGTTCCGCCTGTGGGTCCGGCAATACCTGAAACAGAGATGCCTACATCGGTTTTCAACAGTTTTTTTACGCCGGAAGCCATCTCTCTGACTGCTTCTTTGGATACCGCTCCGAATGCATTCAGCGTTCGAGAAGAGACTGAAAGTAGATTCTTTTTCACTTCGTTAGAATACGCGGTTACTCCACCCACGAAATAATCGGAGCTTCCCGGAATGGAAGTCAAGAGAGAACCGATCAATCCTCCAGTGCAGGACTCGGCTACTGCAATAGTCCATTTCTTCTTCTTTAATAGGAATCCTGTATCTTCGAGCAGTTCTCTAAGCCTTGTTTTCATTAGAAATATTTTATAAAGTGTAGAACGAATATAAATATGCTGGCAAGCATTCCCGCTAATATATCATCTAAAACTATTCCTGTTTTTACCTTTTCTACTTTTTTTATTAGAGGGAGTTTAAAAATGTCGAAAAGTCGAAATAAGATCAATCCGATAATCAATGTAGATACATCTTTACTATGAAAAGCGAATGTTACCATGGTGCCTGTAACTTCATCGAGAGTAAACCAGGAAGGATCGTCTTTAATATTGAGAGACAGTAGGATACTGAGTGCTAAAACGCAGAAACCAATCAAGAAGAAATAAGGAGAGCTCCAGTTGAGAAAAAAGAACATTATTATTCCCGTGGCTATAGATGACCACGTGCCTCCGCCCCTGGTTTTTCCGAGAAAGAAAAAACTCCCTAGGAATTCTTTATAGAAATTAATTTTATTTTTTTTCATTTTTTTTATTCAGTTTTTTTAAAGTTTTCTTTTGCTTTTCCGTTAGCAGGTTATCCAGCCGGATTTCGATGACTATTTTGTCTTTAAAAGTTCCGAAGCCTGTCAAATAAGGGAGATTATAGATTTTACTCGATTCTTTATCCGTTTCAGATTCATAGATTCCTTTAACTCCTGAAATAAGGAAAGCGCAGTAATCAAAAGCGGCTGGTAGCAGTAAAACTTTTTTGTGAGGAGTCTTTAAACCGAGTATTTCCCATAGTTTTACAAGCAGAAACTCTTTGTTTCTATATTTTGCCAGACCTCCGAGCCATTGCGGGCTTTCAGGTATTTTCTTTGTTTTTCCTAACCTGCTTAGAGATTTGATCTGGTTGATGTTTATACCAAAGAAAATGTTATCCAGATGAAATACGAGAATTTTATTCAATGTCTGTGTCGATTTTTTCCTTTATTTTGTCTAACAACGATAACAGAGTTTGAGCTCTTATTTCGGTATCTTTCATCAATGCCACCTGGTCTACTGTCTCTTTTGAGAGTTTATTGACCGCATCCGTTTGTTGTTCATTTATTGAAGATAATTTCTTTGTCAAATTTTTTATCTCTCCTATGGAACCGGAGCCTTCTTCTAAGATTTTGGAAATCTGGTCGGCCATATTTGTGCTCATGCCTATAGATTCAGAAATTTCTTTTAAGTCTTCAGCTGTTTTTTTTATAATCGACTTGCTTTCTTCGAATATAGATTTTGATTTTTCTGAAGATTCCACTATAGACTTTACCGCTTCACTCATCCTTTTAATATTGTCTTTTGTTTTTTCGAGGTAAGATGCGGAATCGTTTGAAAGTTTACGGATTTCATCCGCTATTACACTGAAGCCTTTGCTCTCTTCGCCTTTTTTCCGAGTTGCCTCTATGGATGCATTGAGCGCAAGAAGGTTTGTGTCATCCGATATCTGTTCCATGAGCGAGTTAAATTCTTTAATTTCTTCAAAAGCTGAAGAGAGTTCTTCAAGGCTTTTAGAACCTTCTTCGATTTTTTGAACAAAACCTGTTATTTTGTTAACGCCGTCTTCCGATTTTTCTTCTCCGGAGTTTGCAAGATTGATTGATTTTCTGGATGTGTTGGTAAGTGTTTTAAGCTGTGATTCTATTTCTGAAGAAAGAGCCAAAAGCTCTTCGTTGCTTTTATGTACCGAATTTACCGCCAATGTGTTTTCTTCCTTATTTGTTAGTACTTCATGGGCTAAATTGACGATTTGTTCTGAGGTTAACGAGAGTTTCTTTATACCGCTTAATATTGCTTCTCCCTGAGTGCGAACTTTATCGGCGGTTTCTTTCATTTCTGAGATTAAAGAAGCTGTTTTTTTTAAAAAAAGTGTAAGAAAATCGTTAATTTGAGCTATTTCGTCTCCGGAAAAAACTTTTATTGTTTCGATAGGGAAAGAGAATTGTTCATTTAGAAGTTTTTGGATTCTCTGTTGAATCTGTATAACAGGTTCTTTAATTGTTTTAACGAGAATCCAGATTATTGCGGCGGGGAAAACAAGGTAGAGTAAACCCAACCAGGATTTTGTTAAAATATAGCCGGTATAAACCGAGAAAATTATTGCAGGGATTCCTAATAATAGAATTTTCTGGGTTATGTTGAGTCCTTTAAATTTCGTTTCTTCGAACAAACTATAGTAAGGAATAAGAAGATTGAAGCCCAGGTAATAGATAAGGCACAGCTGGATTAATCCTATGGGAACGAGGTAAATACCAAGCTTTAGTATGTTTTTGATTGAGGTTAATTCAAATAAAGGGTTTACAATTAAAGAAAGAAGAAAAACAAAGACGCTAAAATTTAAGAATGCGTGTATTCCGGCGACAATAGGTGTATCGTAGACGGCTTTTCCTCGTTCTCTGGCAATCGCTTTTTCCAGACGCTTTTTCTGGTAAAGATAGAAGAGGCAGCTAAGAAACATAGATAGGGTTGTCAGGAAGGTAAGAATTTTAGTGTGGTCTTCGAGTTGAATACACCACTTGATACAGGTAAGCAGCAGAGGAGTGCCTGTGGCAAAGCTCACAAGCGAAGATATTAAAGCAAATTTATTTGATAACTTCATCTATTTTCTCCTTAAAAGATTGAATTTGTTTTCCTTTTAATAAACTTTCGGGATTTATAATACCGACAACACTCGATTTATAAGGATAGCCTCCGGAAAAGAGTTTCGGAGGAAATATATCCGGGAGAGGGAGTATTTCGTTTTGCTGGATTTCTATAATTTCAACAATTTTAGATACCTGAAGACCGAAACATTGTTTGGAAATTTCTACAATAATGAGAGGTATTTTCCCCCCTTTTTTTTTCTCCGTTTCGATTCCGAATAATTTTGCCAGGTTAACTACGGGGATTATTAAATCTCTTATTTCGGCGATTCCGGATAGAAATTCGGAGAGTTCGGGCGTGTAAGTCAATTTTATCTCACTCCTTATTTCTTCTACGTTTTCCAGAGATATTCCGTAGAATTCTTTTTCTACTTTTACTATCATCATTTCTTCTCTTTTGGTAGTTTTTTTTCTTTTCCCGGTGTCTTCTTCCAGGTCGTTAGGCTTCACGATTTCTTTTTTAACTTTTTCTTTTTTAACTTCTTCTTTTTTTTCTGCTGGTTTTGCCTGCCCGGGGGGTTCCTTTTTCTTTTTTTCTTTTTTTTGAGATAATATTTTTTTAAAACTAATTTTTTTCCTTTTTTCCAATTAAACCTCCAAATCGGCTGCTACAGACTCTATTACGTCGGGAGAAATTTTTTGTAAATTTTCTGTCGCACCTATGAAAAGAGCATTTTGGGCGATATTGTTTATCACTCTCGGGATACCCTTACTGATTTTATAGAGCGTTTCTATACTTTTTTGTTCAAATATTTCTTTTTCACATCCGGCAACTTTAAGCCTGTGTCTTATGTAAGATTGAGTTTCTTTTTTATTAAGAGGTTCTAAGTGGAAACGGACATTAACTCTTTGTTTTAACTGCGGCACTTTGTCTATTCTGTTTTTTAGTTCAGGCTGTCCCAGTAGCACAAGATGCAGCAGCTTCTCTTCCGGAGTTTCTAAGTTTAGAAGAAGGCGTATTTCCCTAAGAGCATCGAGAGAAAGTATCTGCGCTTCGTCAATTAAACCCACAACTGTTATATTTTTTCTTTGTAAGTCCAACAAAGTTTCTTCTAATAAGTTTAAAACCTTGAGTTTGACCCGGGGAATCTCCTCTACACCTATTTTTTGCAACATTATTTTTATCAATTGGGTCGAGGAAAGTTTTGGGTTTTTTATTATGAAGGGAAAGATTTCTTTATTCTTCAACTTTTCCTTGAGCGCGTTTGCGAGGTATGTCTTGCCGCTACCGATTTCACCAGTTAACAGAGTTAAACCGCCTCTGATTTCCGTTATGTTGTATAAAAGTCTTGCATACCCTTCTTCGAATTCTTCACTATTAAAGAGGAAACTCAAATCTGGTGTATTGGAAAACGGTTTTTTGTTCAGTTCCCAGTACTCATTCACCATTTAGCTCTTCCTCCGCTTTCTTCGCCCAGATATTGTATTTATTTATTTTAATTAATTTCTCCCAAATTTGGATGCAAAGGTTGTTTAAACCTCGTTTCTGATAAGCTTTGCCCAGGTAATAGTAAGCTTCGTACAGATTCGGCCCAACACTTATTGCTCTATTCAAAAATTCTACAGAATCCTCATACATTTCTCTTTCGTAGTAAACCAATCCAAGGTAGAACAGAGCGTAAAGAACAGCCTGTTTGTTTTTTGCGTTTTTCTCTATCGCGGATAATTTTTCTATTGCTTCGCCATATAGACCTTTTTTATGATTTATATAGCCTATGTTGGCATGTGCCATCTCGTTTTTTGGATCCATCTTCAGCACTTCCTGAAATATCATAGAACTTTTATCGTATTGTTGCAGGTGTATATACGCCCACCCCAGCAAATTGTAAACTTTTATGTTTTTAGGATCCATTTTTTTTGCCCTGTTCAGGATTTCTATCGCTTCATTGTATTTTCCGTTTACTATGAGATTCCATCCCTTATCGATCAACGTCGTGATATTTACTCTGCTTGATTGGATTTTATTTATAAAACCGGATGATTCTGCCGTTTCTTTTTCTTCGATTGTTTGATCTTCTTTTGTTTTTGTTCCCTTCAGCAAAATTCCAGTCTTTTCTTTAAGTTCCAGAATTTCATTTTCGATTTTATTGATGGTTGACAAAATAGTTTTCAATTTTTCTTCGTTTTTTCCCTTATCTTCAGTTCCGTTTTTTTCGATTTCCAATAATAAATTTTTTATTTTATCAAACATCTTTCTTAACCAGAGCTATTAATTTATCAGCAATTTCGGTTGATGGCAAAACCAGATTCACACAACCGCTGTCTATTGCAGATTTAGGCATTCCGTAAACAACAGAAGTATCTTTATCCTGAGCTATTACAAATCCTCCTCTTTTACTTATTTTTCTTACACCTATAGAGCCGTCTTTTCCCATACCGGAAAGAATAATTCCTATGAGATTACCGTCGAAATTCTCCGAAGCCGAGTTCATAGTTATGTCCGCGGAGGGTCGGACCCCGTGAAGTGTAGGTTTTTTGTTTAATTTGATTCTTCGGTTAGTGTCAAACTCGAGATGGAAATCTCCCGGCGCGATATAAGCTGTTCCTTTTTTCAAGAAAATTCCTTCTTTTGCTTCTATTACAGAAAGTGGAGAGTGTTCGTTCAATCTTTTAGCGAAGGCTCTGGTAAAAGTTTCTGGCATATGTTGGATTACAACTATAGGAGCGGGAAAATCAGAGGGGATTTTTTGGAAAATTGATGTTATAATTTTGGGACCTCCAGTGGATGCCGCTATTATCACCAAACTGTCTCCCATCTTTTTCTTTTTCAAGCTTATCTGCTTCTTTTTTATTGCTATTTTAAGATTGGCTTTTGAAGCGATTTTTACTTTTTCGATTATTTCTTCTTTTATGTCTCTTATATTGAGAGAGATGGGGCCTCCGGGTTTTTCGACGAAGTCAACAGCTCCGGATATAAGAGTTTCAATTGTCTTTTGCGCTCCTTTCTTTGTGTAAGCGGATACCATTATTATAGGGGTCGGACAGATTTTCATTATTTCTTTTACGGCTTCTATTCCGTCCATGTTAGGCATTTCCACATCCATCGTAATTACGTCTGGCTTTAGAAGAGAAGCTTTCTTGACACCTTCTAATCCGTTTATGGCTGAGTCTATTACCCTGATTTCAGGATCTTCCTCCATAATTTCTGAAAGGATTTTTCTCATGAATGCCGAATCTTCAACAATTAAAACCTCAATCAAATTATTTTTACTCCGGTTTTGTACGAGTTTATGTAAACATTTCCGTTGAGCAGTTGAAATCTTATCGATCTGCCGTAGTTTCCTCCGATGTCCTGCGCCGAGAGCTTGATTTCGAGTTTTTTTAAGGTTTCTTTTCCTTTTTTGATATTTCTTTTTCCTATGGAATTTTCCACATCGTCCATGAACTCCGCGAACATTGTTGCTCCTCCAATCATTTTTGCTTCAAGATCTTCTTTTCTTGCATTTAATGCCAGCATTTTTTCTAAAAGAAATTTTATGCCGGTGTCGGCATACTTGGCTTTTTCTTTACCCCCCGGATTTTCAGGCAAAATGTAATGTAACATACCTCCCAATTTTTGTCTTCTATCATAAAAGGTTATGGCCACGCAAGAACCGAGCGCTCCGGTTATAAGAGCATTAGAGTTATCGGAAATTTTTATACTGCCTGTTTCGACTATTATTTCATTCGTTTTTTGCATATATTCTATCCCTTATGTTTACAGGTTCAAAAAGTTTTCTTACACTGTTAGGAATGGTTTCCACTTTTCCCAGCACAAGAACCCCGTTTCTTTTTAAGGCTGTTGCGAAGGATTTTAAAATGTTTCCCTGAAACTCTTTATTTAAATATATAAGAACATTTCTGCAAAAAATTAAATCAAATTTGTTTTTAAAGTTTGCATCTTTTAAATCCAAATTTAAGAAATCTACTGAATTTCTAATTTCTTTAATTATCCGGTATCCTTCTTCTCCTCTTTCAAAGTAACGGGATTTGTAATTTGAAGGCATTTCTGTCAAGGCGGATTCATCGTAAACACCTTTATAGGCATCTCTTATTGATTCTTTATCTATGTCTGTTCCCAGTATAGAACATTTAAGGTTTATTTCTTTACATAAAATTGCGATCGCGTAAGGTTCAGCACCGTTAGAACAACCTGCGCTCCAGATAATCGGGTTTTCCATGGAAGGTAGGATTTCGGTTTTCAATGTGTCGAAGACGCTTTTATTTCTAAAAAAACTGGTAAGATTTATAGTGAGCGATTTCTTTAGCATATTTTTTTCTTCCTTGCTGTTTTTAAGTAATTCGGCATAATCATTATAATCATCCAGTTCTACTTTTCTCATTCTGGAACGAATTCTTCTAACCAGAGGTTTAACTTTATAATTTTCAGGATTGAAATCCATAAAATTCTTTATTACGGAAACCACTTTATTTAAATCTTCGTTTTCAAAATTCTTCATGCCCTTTTGCGAGCTCTATGGTTCTTTTTATTAATTTGTTATCCGGATTCAGTTCTAAAGCTTTTTTCCATAATTTGAGAGCCTCTTTTGTGTTCCCTCGTTGGAAAAGAATATTCCCTTTTTTGAAGAACATATCCCAATCTCTAACTCCCGTTGATACTAAAGTATCGATTCTTACTTCACAAATATCGAAAAGTTTGTTTCTATAGTAGTAGTCAATTAAAGCTTTTGAAAGTTTTACGCATTCAGGATCTGATTTCAGCCCCTGTTGATATGTTTCTGTAGCTTTTTTTTCTTCATCGAATGCTTCGTATAATTTGCCGAGATTAAAGAAATACTCTCCGAACTCAGGAGCCAGCGAGAGTCCTTCTTCTAAAGTTTCTAAAGCCTCTTTTGCTTTACCCTGCCTGGCTAAGATATAAGCATGGTAAAAAGCTGTGTACGCCGTTTTTGTTTTCAGGTTATTTAAAATATCTGAAGCCTCATCATCTTTTTTCATTTTTAAGTATATAATTGCTTTATTTAAAAGAAGTTTTTCATTGTTTCCTTCTCTTTTTAAGGCTTTTGACAGATAATCAAGCGCGATTTCATTGTTGCCTTTCAGTTCATTTGTTAAATAAATATTGTTCAAGGTAGATGTCCGTTTAACTGTTTTTAAGCTCTCTTTGAACAAATTTTCCGCTTCATCAAGTTCATCCATCTTAAAACTGATGATTCCTTTGTAGAACTGGGCTTCAGGATTATCTGGCTTGAGTTCTAATATTCTGTTGAACTCTCTTAGAGCTTCATTTAGCATTCCAATTTTCACGAAAGCAATTCCCAGATTCATGTGTTCTTCTATTCGTTCCTTATCTTTTATCAGTGATGTGTGTTTTATTTCGAGTTCTTTTAAAATCCCTTTTTTTATTAGTTCTGAAAGCAATTTCAGAGCTTTGAATTCTTCCATTGGAAGAGTATTAATTAATGATGATAGAGTTTTTTCTCCGTCGACTTTATTTAAAATCATCCTTTCTTCTTCCGTTAAATCCGATTCATCGCTCCATTCGGGAGAGACCACAAGTATAGAATCTTTATCAGGTAAAGAAGATGCCGCCAGTTCATCTTTAAGGGCCGCAGATTCGAGTAAAACGTCGTCTATTTTTATTGAAACAGGAAGTCCTTCAGGTTGATATGTTTCCCTTGATTCGAAAACAAAATAACCTTTTGACCATCCTGATAGCTCTATTATCGCGTCTCTCATTTGCTTTTTTATGTATTCGGTAAGTGTTTTTTTGTCGATTAGTTCGAGTTCAAGAAAAAGCTCTCCCAGAGGAGCATTTTTTCTTTCCTGCTGAAGTTTCAAAACTTCCTCCAGTTCTTCTTTTTCGATGATTCCATTTTCCACAAGCAGTGAACCGAGCTTGTCTTTTCTGTTCATCCAATGGGTGTGGGTAAGGTTTCCAGAATTAAGGTAAAGGTACACGAGATTTTCCTCGTTTGTTATTGCCAATTCGCCGGTTTTACTTCCTATATGCAGCATTTGCAGAATGTCGGTAATTGATAAGTCGGAAAGAGAACCTTTTATCGGCATTTTAGAAATCTCCTATGAGCCTAAAACTTTCGTCTCTTAAGTTCATAGCCAATACTTTTTTTAGATTTTCGATTTTTTCTTTTGAAAGTTTTTTGTCTTCGGTTGATTTCCTTTCTGATATTTCAAGCTTTTTGCGGGCTTTTTCCGCCAGTTTATCTTCTTCTTCTTCAAGTTTACTAATTGTTTTTGTTAACCATTCGACTTTATCCGGATTGAAAAGCGCGTTTTCGATTCCTTTAATTTCTTCTTTTGTAATTATAGAGTTCTTTATAAGATTATCTGCAGCTAACATACCGTATCTTTTTTGTAGTTCTATGAGTCTCTGGATGTCGGTTGTATAAGAGACAAATTCACCGGTTAATAAATCCAGATTGCCGTTTATTACTTTTTTGATTCTGTTTGTGTTAAAACCTTTCATTTTCCAGACGAACATTTTTGCTCGATATTCATCTCTCAGTATTTCTTCTTTTTCGGATCCTCCTAATTTTTCCGAAAATCCTTTTTTTACTTCTTGAATGAATTTCTCAAATTCGCTGGCTTCTTTTTTTATTTCTTCTTTTTTCTTTTCCTTTTCTTCCTTTAATTTTTTTTCTTCTTCTAATCTATCTTTTTCATCGGGAACGTATCCGAGTACCCGCACTTTTTTTATGGCTCCAATTGCCTGGTTTACTGTTTTTATATCTAAAAACTGGAGTTTTTTTAAGAATCTCTCAGATAAACCTTTACCGAGTGTTTCTAAGACCTTTTTTCTTGAAGTAGGGTCGAATTCTTTTATAGAAACTATTACTCCGCTTTCAATACGGGAGATTATTCTATTCGGTGTATTTAATCCTTTTGGGTGGCGATCTGCTGTTAAAACTAACTGTTTTTCATTCTTAATGAAATAATCAATAATATCTAATAGGTTTTCAGGAACCGGTTTGTAGTTTTTTAATAACTGCATATCTTCGATAATCAATAGATCGTTTTTTATAAACTGTTCAATAAATTGAGAATCGATTTCTTCTGCTCTAATGAGTTCGGATGTCCCTTTAAATTTTTCTTTCATGTTTTGAACGAGAAAGCTCTTGCCTGAACCTGAAGGTCCATATATAAAAAGTGGGTTGACATCTTTCGAAGATAGAGCTTTCTTTATAGCTTTTATGGCTTCTATATTAAACTTTGAAACGATTATTTTATCCATATTCAATCACCCAGTTTGTTTTTTACTCGCTTCAGTACTTCCGTTCCTATAGTCTTAAAAACTTTTATTACCCCTTCCCCGGTAGTCGCTATTGAAGGAAATGAAGGATAATTGTCAGGGTTCAGCTTGCTGTCCAATTCTTCAACAGGTATTATATCGTCCAGGTCTCTTTTGTTGTATTCCATAACTATTGGAATGTCTTCAAGTTTAATGCTGTTCTCTTCCAGGTTTTCAAGCATGTTTTCCCAGCTCCATGAGTTGTCTTCCATTCTGATTTCTCTCGAATCCGCGACAAAAACAACTCCGTCCGCTCCTCTCAAAACCAGTTTTCTTGTAGAGTCATAGACCACCTGCCCCGGAACAGTGTAAATTTGAAGTCTTGTATTAAAATTTTTAAAAGCGCCTAACTCTATAGGCATAAAATCAAAAAAGAGAGTTCTATCCTGTTTTGTCGCCATTGAAATAATATCGGACTTTCTTTGCGCCGGAATTTTCGAGAAAAGGTATTTCACGTTTGTGGTTTTTCCCGCTCTTCCCGGACCGTAATATACAATTTTACAGATAATTTCTCTAGAAGCATATTTTATTACAGCCATTTTTAACCATTTTTAATTTTAGTATCCCAGTTTCTTTAGGAAATTTGTGTTTGTTTTTCCATCAATAAAATCCGGATGATTTAAAATTTCTTTGTGTAGAGGTATAGTGGTGGGAACCCCTCGTATCACAAACTCGTCCAGGGCCCTCAACATTCTTTTTCTGCATTGTTCTCTTTCTTCTCCGTAGGTAATCAATTTAAGAAGCAAAGAATCATAATTGGGGGGGATCTTATATCCCTGGTAAATGTGAGAATCGATTCTGACACCCGTACCTCCGGGTAGATGTAAAGTATGTATTGTCCCGGGTCGCGGTGTAAAATCCAATGAAGGGTCTTCTGCATTTATGCGGATTTCCATCGAATGTCCTTTTATTTGTATTTTTTCCTGGTTTAATATTTGAAGAGATCCTCCATTCGCTATTCTAATTTGTTCCGCCAACAAATCTATTCCCGTTGTCATTTCGGTTATCGGATGTTCCACCTGTATTCGCGTGTTCATCTCCATAAAGTAAAAGTTCCCCTTCTCGTCCATAATAAATTCGATCGTTCCGGCTGATTTGTAGCCCAATTCCTTTACCCCTTTTTTTGCCGTTTCTCCCATTCTTTCTCGTAATTTTTCATCTACGGCAGGGGAAGGGGTTTCTTCTAACAGTTTTTGATGCCTTCTTTGAATAGAACATTCTCTTTCTCCCAGATGGATAATCTTGCCGTAAGAATCGGCAAGGATTTGTATCTCTATGTGGCGGGGATTTTCGATTGCTTTTTCAATATATAACCTCTTGTCCCCAAAATTTACCTGAGATTCAGATCGCGCCATTACAAAACCTGTTTTAAGCTCAAGATCATTGTTCGCCAGTCGCATTCCCTTTCCTCCTCCTCCTGCGGCTGCTTTTATGAGTACCGGATAGCCAATTTTTTTTGCTATTTTGAGCGCTTCTTTTTCGTTCTCCACAGCACCAAGACTTCCGGGTGTTACAGGTACGCCAGCTTCAACCATAATTTTTTTTGCTTCCGCTTTATCTCCCATTTTTTCAATGACTTTAGGAGGAGGCCCAATAAAGATAAAATTGTTGTCTTCGCAAGCTTCCGCAAACGAAGGATTTTCCGCCAGGAATCCGTAGCCGGGATGAATCGCGTCCGAGCCCGTAATTTCTGCTGCGGCAATGATGCGTGGTATATTAAGATAACTTTCCGAAGAAGGAGCTTTGCCTATACATACTGTTTCATCAGCGAATCTAACATGCAGCGAATCTCTATCAGCTTCGGAAAAAACCGCTACTGTTTTTAGCCCTAAATCTTTAGCAGCTCTGATAATTCTTAGAGCAATTTCTCCGCGGTTCGCTATTAGAATTTTTTTCATTCGCTTACCAGCGTCTGGCGGATTGCTCGATTCCTTTTAGCCTCATTTTAAATTCGTCCGGATTGTTGACATTTTCAAGAGCGGTTTCGAGGTCGACTACTCGATCTTTATAGAGTTTCATTACGCTCTGGTCGAAAGAATGCATTTTGTATTTTTCTCCTTCCCTTATGGCATCAAGGATCGCCACTGTTTTAACCTCATCCAGTAAGTACTCTCTTATTGTAGGGGTTGAAACGAGAATTTCTGTGGCGGGGATACGCCCGGTGCCGTCCATTTTGGGCAATAGTCGAAGGGAAATTATTCCTTTCAATACGCTGGTAAGTAAAGTCCTGATATGTTGGTGTTGATACGGAGGAAAGAAAGTTATTATCCTGTTTATTGTTTCCGGTGCATTCAAGGTGTGAAGGGTTGAAAAAACCAGATGGCCAGTGTCCGCCGCCTTAATTGCAGTCTCCATTGTTTCCACGTCTCTTATTTCACCGATCATTATGATATCGGGATCCTGACGGAGAATATATCTGAGAGAATTGGTAAAACTTTTGGTGTCTGTTCCGATTTCTCTTTGCGATATGATAGATTTTTTGTCAATGAGCAAGTATTCTATTGGGTCTTCGATCGTTATAATATGCTTTCTTTTGTTTTTGTTTATATAGTCTATCATTGAGGCAAGGGTAGTCGATTTTCCCGAACCGGTTGTCCCTGTTACTAAAACAAGACCTCTTGTAGCAAAGGCTAAATCGTTTAAAACAATAGGTAGGTTGAGTTCTTCAATACTTTTAATTTCTCTGGATATGGGTCTTATGGCAACAGCTATACTACCCCTTTGAATGTATATATTTACTCTGAATCTAGATATGCCGGGTATGCCGATGCCGAAATCCGCTTCTTTTTCTTTTAGAAATACTTCCTGTTGTTTCTTTGTCATGAGAGAAGAAGCGGCTATTCTGACCTCTTCTTTGCTGAGTTTGTTCATTTCCATAGGTACAAGTTCACCGTTTATCCTTAAAATAGGAGGTGTCCCTACCTTCAGATGAAGATCAGAAGCATCGCTATCTATCATTTTCTTTAGAATTGGTTTAAGATCCATAATTTAGCGTTTCCTAACCTTGAATAAAGGTTGATTGTATTCCACCGGTTCTTCATTGGAGATTAAAACTTCCGCGATTTCACCCTTTATATCAGATTCGATTTCATTCATTATTTTCATAGCTTCAATAATACATACAACGTCGCCTTTCTTAACGCTGTCTCCTACATCTACGTAAGGTGGAGCATCGGGACTGGGTGCACTATAAAAAGTTCCGACCATCGGTGATCTGATAAAGTGGAAATTATTTTTATCTTTTAAGGTTTCTTCTATGGCACCTAATTCATGCGTTTCTCCTGTTTTGAGGTGCGTTAGCGATACTTTCTGGGGAGTTCCGCTTTTGCTTTTTGATAATTTCACCCTTGTCCAGAAACGCTGAAATTCGATTTCTTCTAAATTGCTTTCTTCGAGTACGCCTATCATTTTTTTGATAAATCCGATATTCATTGTTTCTCCTCCGTTATCATTTCTTAAAATATATAAATTTCATAACGATAAGTCAAGAGGGGAATCCCCGACTCCTCCCGGAATTATTTTCATGAGGAGACACAAAGAGCCCGGCGCGGTAAAATCGCTAATATTCACCCCAAAGCCGCTCCTCATGGAATAGAATTTGTTATTCCACAGGGCAGGCCCAATGGAATAGAGGTTCTCGCATGATGTTCTCCTATTCCACAGGGCAGGCCCAATGGAATAGAGGTTCTCGCATGATGTTCTCCTATT
>CAZSEX010000028.1:23568-26400 GCA_964606065.1 uncultured bacterium
CCACAGGGCAGGCAGGTTATCACGAAATCATCACTACACCTAACCCACGATTATTTCCCAGTTTGGTTCTCCCGGCCCCGAACCGATACTGCCTTCGGTCAGCAACTTTTCACTGTATTCCTGCTTCTTGTTTAATTTTAAGAATTTTTGATATATATATATCAAGGGGAAAGGAACTCTTATCGTAGAAGCCGTTTTAGTTGTTTTAAAATACCGGGGTTGAATTTTTCGAACTTTAGATTTTATAGATAATGGAAAAACTTCAATTCTGAAGCATAAAGTGGAGAACCGTGTATTCATAATCTAATGTTCCCTGAAAGTTATTTTCACTGTCGTTCCTCCACTTTTTTCACCGATGAAATTAATATCTCCCCCCTGTTTTTTTATAATTTTGGCAGCCTGATAAAGTCCTAACCCAGCTCTGTCTCTTTTGGTAGTAAAAAATGGTTCTGCCACTTTTGGCAAATGGTTTTCCGATATTCCGCTGCCCTTGTCGGTGATTTCAATGACCGCTTCACCATTTATTACCGAGTAATCAAAAAGAAGTTCTTTTTCCGGAGAACTTTCCATCGCTTCCAGTGCATTGTCGATAATTTCAGTGAAAGCCACAACAATTAAGAGTTTATCTCCCTTCATGATAAATTCTCTTTTTTCACATTCCCAGTGAAAATCCACTCCATTGTCCTTGCAATATTTTTTGAATTTATCCAAATTATCTGAGATAAGTTCGCTGAGGTTTAATTCAGAAGAACCAATTCCCTCATATCTTGAAAATTCTCTTAGCGTGTAAAGTAAAGATTCCATTCGTTTTATTTCACCCAGAGACCTTTTCACGTACTCTTTTCTTTCTTTGTCACTCAAGTTCTGATACATGTGTTCGAGAGCCTGTAATGAACATTTCATGGCATTGATCGCGTTTCCTACATTATGCCTGATATGAGAGATAATTGCTCCTATAGATGTGAATCTCTTTATTTCCGCCAGGTTTCTTTCGAGCTGTTCCACCCTTGTTATATCCTCCATGATAAAAAGATATTCGCCTTTTTTTATTCTGACGGCAGATACAAGAAAGGATTTATCCCATTCTTTTCTTATGGTCTGAAATTTTTCCCCTTTTTTCGAATTTATTATTTTTGGAAGAAGACATGCTTCACAGACTTCATCTTTTCCGAAAATTGCTCTGTAGCATTTTTCGCCTATCAAATCCTTGGGATGATTTTTGCTCAACTCGGCTACCGCTCTATTCAGTTTTACCAGGTTATAATTCTCATCGACCACGTATACCATTTCCCTGAGGGAATCTATTGTTTTGTACCAGGATTCTATAATACCACTTAAATCCGTTTCAGGAGAACATACCTCGACAAGAAAGATTTTTTCAGGATAATCCGAGAGTTCAAAAGGAGTGATTTTAATCGTCAACTTTTTTGTTTTACCCTTACACTCAAATTCGGCCTTTTTCTCGGTTTTTTCTCGAATGTTTTTTAAATCTATCTTATTGAGAATAATCGAATCAATGGGATAACTGCATTCTTTAAAAGATCTATTGCCCCAGAGTATTTTCCCGGATTCGGATAAAATTACTAAAGAGTGGCTGAGGCAATCCATTAACTTTTTAAATTCTTCACTTTTCAATTCGAATTTCGCGTCCTTCATAATATAAGTATAATTAAATCGAGCAAAAATTTCAAGGTAAAAAATAATTTTATTTGACATTAAGAGTACATTATATTTTACACGGTTTATGTGGCTGATTTTGCAGTAAAGTACTTGTGGTGTATTAATTTAGGAGATAAGGGGTTGTTGAGTTGGCTTTTCGGTTGGGGTTTTCGTAAAGGTCAGTACATATTTTTTTGGTTATGCTGCTGAGTTATTTAAACAATACTTGACAAAATGAGTAAAAAACAAATATTTCAATAAACAAAGGAGGGAATATGGCTTTAAAGAAAGCAAATATTCTAAATATGGTAATCCGTTTTTTGGCTATTTCTGTTTTTTTTGTGTCTGTAAAAGCTCTTGCTGAAGATAAGGAAAGCGTGCAGATAAGTTTCAGCACCGGAAGAAAATATTTGTTGAATCGGGAAGATTCATGGTACAAATTTAAACTTGGATATGAAAAAGGCTTTCTTGGTTTTATAAGTCACACTATACAGTTCGGAACAGAAGGCACTAATTTTAACTATATCGATGAAGGCGGGCAAAATGTTTTATTCCCCTTCAGTAGAATGACAGCCGGTTTAAAGATGCATGAAAGACATAGTCTTACTTTTCTTGTCCAGCCGTTCGATATATATACTTCTGCTCTTGCGGAAAGAGACGTTATTGTAGAAGATGTATCTTTTCCCGAAGGAACTCCATTGGATTTGAGGTATGGTTTTACGTTTTATAGGTTAAGTTATTTGTACGATTTCCAGAAAGAAAGGAATAAAGAGTTTTCAATCGGACTATCATTTCAAATTAGAAATGCTTCTATAGTTTTTTCTTCTGCCGATGGAGAGTTGATAAGCGTGAATAATAATATAGGTCCGGTGCCGATATTAAAATTCAGATGGCAAAGACCTATTGGCGAAAGCTGTTGGATTGGTTCTGAGGTGGATGGTTTTTACGCTTCGGGACGATACATAACCGGTTCCGAGAACGATTTTGAGGGCGCCATCTTAGATGCTTCTATCAGGTGGGGTTTTGAATTAACGGATTATTTAAACACCTTTTTCAATATTCGATATTTAGGCGGAGGGGCAAGCGGAACCGACGAAGACGAGGATAAATACACTGACAACTGGCTTAAAACTTTTTCTGTTTCATTGGGGTTTTATTTGCAGTGAGAAATAA
>CAZSEX010000029.1:0-25462 GCA_964606065.1 uncultured bacterium
AATCATCATCACTGAATACTCCCAGGGGCTTAACAGGATCGTTTTTTCTGGGGTCCCCGAAAAGCACTGCTACATTCCTGGTCGCCTGTTTGGCTGTAACTTTTCTGGGTGCCCATTCTTTTCGGGCAACCGCGGTTGCAATTATTCTCTTCTCCATCATGCCGAGATCCTGATTCCGCCGGGAATCACTTTTAAACTCGCCGTGAAAAGTCACATCTGAAAAACCAACTTCTTCGAGGAGTTTGGAGAGGTTTTGCCTGTTATAAAGTCTCTCCGAATAAAACTGATCAACGACGACTCCGCCTGCCACATCGGAAATGATTTCTCTGGATATCAACCTCTGTCCGTCCAGAGATAGAGAACGCTCTCTGCAAACAAAACTTTTTCTGTCTATCCATTCCCATGAACGGGGCTGGAAATTATCCCTCATAAAATCCCCGTCTGAGACATCTATAAGAAGTTTACCGTGGGGTTTTATTTTCCGGAATACTTCTTTAAGCACTCTCAGGTCGTCTTTTATGGTTTCGAAATATCCGAAACTGTTTCCCAGTATTAATCCGAAATCAAAACTATCATCAGGGAAGAACATGCGCCTGGCATCGCCTTCCCTGAATTTTATACTAAGTCCTTCTTTATTTGCCTGGTTTTTCGCTTTACGTATCAGATAACGAGAACGATCCAATCCGTGAATATTTTTTAACCCTCTTCGAGCAAGCTCAAGCGAATGCCGCCCGTGACCGCAGCATAAGTCCAGAACCGCATCTTCAGGATTTAAATTAAGAATATCCATAAAAAGATCGACCTCTCTTTTTGTAGCCATATCATTATTCACCACATCTCCGTCTGTTTTAAGATAAAAAGGATTGAATATGGTTTGCCACCAGTCGGGCTTTACATGTTCTTCGAGGTTGGAAACCGGACCGAGGCTCCTGGGTGTAGCTCTCTTTTTCTTCTTTACCGTCCCGTCTTTAGTCAGAATAAAATCTTTCATTTATTTATTAAACCTCCTTAAAAGGTTTTTAATTATCTTATATAAAGACAAAATCCGGCTCTTCAAAAAGAAGCCGGGTTTCTTTCAAAATTTCATCTTTTCTCATAAATATGGGGTTATACAAAAGAACCCAACCACAGGGATTGGGACATAAGATAGGTGACGATTCTTCGTCCATTTTATTTTTAATATTATAACTACAGAAATATAAAAGTCAATATCATTGCAATAAAATTTATGTATAAACCAATATTAAGTAAAAACACAACATAAAAACGCGAGCATAGAAACAGAGTACTCTGTTTCTATCAAACATATCTATTTACTTCTCACTAAAACAGATTAATCGGTTTCCAACTCCGAAGTACAAAACGGGCAGCGCGTTGCATTTAGAGGTATAGCGGAAAGACAATACGGACACTCTTTTGTCGTCGGCTCGGGAGCGGGCTCCTGCCTTTTCAAACGATTCATGTTTTTTACTACCATAAAAATAGCAAAAGCGACTATAACAAAATTGATTATCGTGTTGACGAATATCCCGTAATTCAATGTAACCGCTCCGGCAGCCTGAGCTTCCGCAAGTGTTTCGTAAGACCCGGCTCCTTCAATAACAACAAAAAGATTTGAAAAATCGACGTTACCCAACAGTAAACCGATCGGGGGCATTATTATATCTGTAACAAGAGATTTCACTATCGCTCCGAAAGCGGTACCTATAATGATACCCACCGCCATGTCTAACACATTTCCTCGCATGGCAAATTCTTTAAACTCTTTTAACATTTTACTCCTCCTTTTTTTATTTTGCTAAACTTATTTTTTGCCGATTTCCCCGTGCAGAGCTTCCCGGAAAAATTCTCCGCTTCCGGTCAGCTCAAAATTGCGCCACGATTTTATCATCGCGGGATGCCAATCGGCGTCGAAGACCCAGCCTACCCAGCTTATATCTCTATCTTCAAGATAACCGACTATAATCTCATCGTAATCTTTATACTCATCCTTTTCAACTTCCTCCGAGTCGAAACCAAACTCAGTTACCATAACGGGATACCGTTCTTTGGCGAATCCGAAACTTTCGTCCCACTTGGGTTCCCATGGTTTTTTTCTTTTAAACGGATAGGGATGAGCAGTATACCCAATTCCTTTTACGTCAATAGGCTTATCACGAATGGGACTTAAATCGAAAGCCCAGTCAAAACCAGCCACGAGAGGAATAGTTTCCTCATCATACGCGCGAATCAAACCGATAATATCTTCGTTTATCTCTTTCCACTCATGCCAGGTCATACTGCCCAGACGCCCGAAAAAACGAGTCGGCTCGTTAAATATTTCATAAAAAGCGACTGTGTTGTTTTCCTTAAAATGGTCGGCGATAGTCCTCCAGAAATCATAAGTTTCTTTCTTCGTGGTTTCATAATAAGGGTCCTGAAAAAGTTCCATCTCAAGATTACCTATACTGTGCCAATCTACAATAACATATAACTCAAGTTCCGTACACCATTTTACTCCATCATCCAGCAATTTTAAATAAACTTCCGGCGTACGTTCTCTCCACGCTACCGGATGAACGGGAATACGAACAATATTCGCTCCCATTTTTTTTATCTCTTCAAAATAATTTTTGTTCCAGTATCCCTGTCGCTCAAGCTTATCAGGATCAGAAGTGGCGAGTCCGCGAAACATGACTTTTTTACCCTCAGGGTTAACGAATTCATTCCCTTTTACACTGATAAGGGGTAAATCCTTTTTATGCGAATTCTCAGGAACCTTCTCCTTAGGAGGCTGATTCCACCAGTAATCCCCCACCTTTATTTCTTTATTTTGTTTAGCATAGACATCGGAAACAAAAAATAGAACCGATAGAACAAACAGCGACAGACGAACAAAATACTTCATATATACTCCTCCTAAAATTTAATAAAATTAAACTATCAGAAAAATAGCTGTCAGACAAAAATTGTCAATAGCAAACTATCCAGCGAGGCAGGCGGGCACGGGATTTTATCAATAAAATGAGCAAGGAGTGTTGTCAGAAAAAGCGTCTCGCAGGGTAAACGGTCACTGCTCTTCTCCGGCAATGTTTCTTTCTCTAAGCCATGGTAAAATATCAAAACGGATAATACCGGTTATAAGCGAAACCAGAATAAACACCTCCGTCAATACACCTGGATAAGAACCGTGAATAAAATTATATACAAGCCATACAGGATGGGGAACAAAAACAATAAAACGTATTCTCCTGGTATTTTTCTGCCATAAGCCAACAGTTTCTATAATCATCGCCGCAATAGGTAAAACACTCAGCCAATTTTGCCATGATAAGACACCGGCTATTAAAAACAAACAGATAAAAATAAACATTATAGCATTACTATCCGTCCATTTCTTTCTTCCCCTGAAAATAAAGAAGAATGTACGGGTCGAACCCACAATATTCATAGCGGCAGCAGTCCATACACCCAGAAGAGCGAAATGAAAAATAAAAAACATCTGCGCCATACCCAGAAATAAAAGAATAAGACTACGTCTGTTATTCTGAAAAGAAAAAATAGCAAAAACAAGGCCAAACATTCCGACACCCTGCGCAACAAGGTTATTGTTTCCGGCGGTATTATTAAATACTTGTATAATTAAATTTGAAAACAAACCTAACTTCCCCAAACGTACTTTATATCAGTTCAAATTAAATAACATTTTTCACATCTCCGAAAAAATCTCAAGGATATATACAAAAAAAGGCAAAAGCAGAACAAGCCACCCTACAATAACAACAATAAATCCTGGTGATGGTTTTGTTATCGTAGGTCTTCCATACCACAGTCCAAACCTTGCGCAGGTTACTTTCCCCATATCTTCCCCAAAAAATATACAAGCCAGAGGTAAAACTAAAATCATTAACACTCTTAGGAATCCCTCCAATCCTATAAAAACTGAAGCAGCTATCAGATAAAATAATGAGACTATCACGACAGCTACTTTACTTATATTGCCGATTATACCTGAAGATTCTCTAAGTTCAACAAATAGAGACTCGACCAACTTATCGACTTCAGGATTACCTTTTATATATTTCGTTATAGCTTTTAATTCTCTTCTATCCGCCCATACACCAAAACAAACCGGGCATCTATCAAGAAAAACATTAGAGTCATAAAAAAAATTAAAAACCTCTAACTCCACCTTGCATCTAGGACAATATCTTCCAAATTTTTCTATATCTTTGGTAGAAACCGCTTTTTTCCCGTAAGCTTCTACCGCCGACTCCGAAGTGATTAAACCTTTGGAGAACAGACTATCTACGACTCCCATTAATTCGCCCTTATCAAACCATATTCCACCGCAAGTTTGACAGACATTAACTTCCTGCTTCTCGTAAACAATCGTTTTAAAATCTTTATTACACACAGGACATTTTATCCTATCCATTTTATCTCTCAAAACCTAAATAACATACACAAAAAGCTATTATACGCAAGCATAAGATGTTAAATCTTGATTAATACAAATTTTAGAACTTTCGATCTTGTTTAATCAACAATTTACTACCAAGACGGTTTAATTCCCGGAGCATAGGGAAATTTAAGACTTTTATAATATTCAAGCGTTCCCGAAGGTTTTTCATGCTCCTGTGGGATGGGTTTTTTTGAAAAAGTCTGGAAATACAAAATACACGCATTTCTCCACCAGATTGCCTCTTTTGCCTGAATCTTCAGAAATGTCGAAACATGTTTGAATCTTTCTTCGTCGATTTTTCCGGAAAGAGAAGACCACTGGTCAATCATCCATTTGACAGAATCCGCCCCTTTGTAATACTTATAAGAGAGCTCTTCCCACAAGGTTTTTCCGGATTTCATTTTGTAATCCCACGGCAAATGATGAAACCATAAAAGATATTCATCAGGACATTTTTTAGGGTCAGAAAATTTCTCTCCGACTTCCGGATAATACTGAGATAACGCGTTAGAACCGGTTTTCGTGCGATCGAATCCGATCCCGTTTGAATCCGCCCGATGATAATACACGGAAGTCCAATCGGGTCTTCCGGACACCGCCACCCATGGACCGGGACCATAATGATGATGTTCCGCCATTATATGATGCAACCCGAGAGGCGTCATATAACTCACAGTTATTTCCCGTGAAGCCATCATAATTTCTTTTAAGGTTTCTACAACCTCTTTATCGTTAGAAAAAGTCATCTTTATCCATTCTTCCGCTATTTCTTCTGCTGTAAGTTCATGATTCCAGGCGAGCCTGCCAAAAGCATACCAGTTAGCCTGACCGAAATGATGCCCCGTCCAGTTTCTGTCGGTTCCTATATTGGAAACTCCGGCGAATCCCGTATTATTATAGCCAAAAAGCGAACCGTCAAGCACCTTAGCTACAGTCGAACCTTCGCCTTTTGCGTAAGTATCGAATTCCAGACATTCCTTGTATAAAGTTGCAAGATACACTAAATGAGTCGCCTGACCTAAATATTCCTGTGTGATTTGAAATTCCACCATAACGGGATTTTTTTTCATGGCGCCGAATAAGGGATGGAAGGGTTCTCTGGGCTGAAAATCAATTGGACCATTTTTTGCCTGTATCAACACATTATCTCTAAACTTTCCATCAAGAGGGACAAATTCATTGTATCCTTCCTCGGCTCTATCCACATCTTTGTCGTAATTGTAAACAAAAGCTCTCCACATAACGATTCCTCCGTGGGGAGCGAGAGCCCCGGCGAGAAGATTGGCTCCATCCGCGTGACTTCGTCCGTAATTCTGGGGTCCGGGCTGACCTTCGGAATTCGCCTTTACCAGAAAACCCCCGAAATCGGGAATATATTTATAAATTTCTTCGACTTTATTTTCCCACCACTTTCTAACTTCCGGATCGAGCGGATCTGCCGCCTTAAGCCCGCCGATTTCGATGGGAGCGCTAAAACGGGCGGTAAGATATACTCTGATACCATAAGGTCTGAAAACATCTGCTAAAGCCGACACTTTCTCCAGATACGCTGGAGTTAAAACCAGAGCCTTAGCATTAACATTTGTAACTGCGGTTCCGTTAATTCCGATAGACGCGTTGGCTCTGGCATAATCTTTATACCTGGAACTGATATAATCCGGTAATTTATGCCAATCCCAGATAGAAAATCCCGCATAACCCCTTTCAGAAGTCCGGTCGAGGTTATCCCAGTGGTTTAAAAGCCTGTATTCGACCTTAGGGCTCTCACTTATATTTAAATCATCTATACTTTTATTTGTCTGGATTAGTTTTAAAAAATGAAAAACCCCATAAAGAATACCGACATCCGTGTTGGCGGAAATTAAAATGCATTTTTTGCCCTTAATATCCACATTATGTATTATATATCCCTCTTCTCCGATTTTTTTCAGCCCATTACTAAACTTAAGAGAACCAACAATCTTTGAAGACTCAGGTGTCCCCACAACAAGAATTCCATTCTCGGTAATTTTTTCCGTGAATCCAACCCTCATACCAAGCAAACCGTCAATACCATTTAAAAACTCTTCCCGGGCGGCTTTTAAAACAGGCGAATCTCCGGGAAAATGGATTGCTTTAATATTTTTTTTATATTCATTTAACTTATTTTCGTCGGCTACCCTATCGTATCTCAGCCACAGTCTATAGCCGTCTTCAGCAAATATCTTAGAGGAAAATAACAATAAAAGAAAAACAGAAAATAATAACGAATTAAATAAATTTTTTCTTTTTAGAACCACCTAATATACCCTCCTTTAATTTAAAAAAGTATTTACATTTTAAATCATAAGAATAATATAAATTATGTCAAGACTACCGAACAAAACATAAGAAAAACTTAAACACTCTGCACAAAAAAGCCAATAAGGAAGAGCCACTTGTGAAAAACAGTAATCATTACATGGGCAAAAACGCCGTTATTAAATGAACGGAGCTACTTTACCCTTTGTTTCGAAGTTTGTAAAGCAAAGATTAATCTATTAAGATTATCTGCCCGTGAAATGGTCTACGATCCAGCCTAAAGCCACGACAATAATTACAATCGGAATCCAGGGTATTTTTACCTTCAAAACATTTAATTCGTTTAAAAGCCAAAAAACCCCTATCAACAAAACAATCAAAGCAAAAGTTGGAAATACTCCATATTTTTCTTCCGGCATAATTCTACCTCCAGGTTTGTTTTGAAATATAAAAAAATTTATGTGAAAAGTCAACGAGTAAAATCAGTGAAAAAACTTTCCCGTCTTGACTTATTGCCAAAAAGATGTATTGTAATAGAAGAAAATGTGGTTTAGAACCTTCAAGATCTTTAGGAATCTATCTGTGTTGTTACTTTTCGTTTCCCTTATGGTTTTGCCGGTTGTAGTCAAGGAATACTCTCTTTACAATTTAAGAGTACCTTAAACTAATCGCATTTTCGAAATGTTAAAATGTTCTAACCTAAGGAGGTAGAATGAATATATATGTAGGAAATATTTCGTGGGACCTAACAGAGGAAGACCTTAAAGGCGCTTTTGAACCTCACGGACAGGTATCTTCGGTTAAAATAATTACCGATAAATTCACAGGCAGGTCGAGAGGATTCGCCTTTGTTGAGATGCCAGAAAAAACAGAAGCGGAAACGGCAATAAACAACTTAAACGGCAAAGAATTAAAGGGCAGAGAAATTGTCGTTAATGAAGCCAGACCAAGAAAGGAAAGTCCCAGAGGTGGCTCAAGAGGGAAAAGATCTTATCGCGGTAATAGGTCCGGGTGGTAAAAAGAAATTACTTCCGACATCACCAACAAAAGGAACACTGAAAGACTATTGAGAATAATTCAACGATAAAAAATTGTCAAAGTCAAACAGAGGAGTTATGAATGTTTATTAAACTTATATCTCCAAGGTCTCCGGTCCAATTTGTAAGCAAAAGAGAACAAGCTATAAATTTTTCCCGTCTAAGTCTCGCGACTGTCGCAGCTTTATTTCCAAGAGACACAAAAATTGAAATAATAAACGACGGTATAGAAGAAATAGATTATAATGAAGAAGTCGATCTCGTCGGAATAACTTCCATTACCGCAACAGCTCCAAGAGCCTACGAGATAGCCGACAGATTCAGAGAAAGAGGTATTACTGTTATATTGGGTGGAATGCACGTCTCAGCCTTACCCGAAGAAGCTATAAAACATGCCGATTCGATTGTAATCGGAGAAGCCGAAGGACAGATAAAACCGCTGGTAAAAGATTTCAAAGACGGAAAATTGAAGAAGTTTTATCGTTGTAAAACCAGACCAGACCTTAAAAAGATTCCTTTACCCAGAACGGACTTATATAAAAAAAAGAACAAATACTACAAAGAAATGCATTTAATACAGACAACCCGGGGATGCCCTTTTAACTGTGATTTCTGTTCCGTTACACATTTTTTCGGACAAACCTATCGAACAAGAGCTATTGAAGACATCGTAAGAGAAATAAAAACCGTAAGCAGGCGGACCCTGATATTTTTTGTCGACGACAACATAGCAGGGAATCATAGATATGCCAAAGAGCTGTTCCAAGCTTTAATTCCGTTAAGAATTAAATGGTTCGGACAGGCATCTTTAGTTCTTGCCAGGAACAGAGAATTGCTAAAATTAGCAGCAAGAAGCGGCTGTATATCTCTTTTTATGGGAATAGAATCCATATCCCAAGACAGCTTGAAAGAAGTAGGAAAAAGAATGAATAAAGTAAAAGAATACAAAGAATCCATAAAAATAATCCACGACCACGGCATCGCTATTATAGGAGCTTTTATCTTTGGTTTCGACTCCGATGACAAAAGTGTTTTCGAAAAAACCGTATCTTTTATCGACAGGAATCAGATAGAACTGGCAAGTCTGGCGATACTTACTCCTCTGCCGGGAACACGTCTTTACGATAGGATGAAAGAAGCGGGAAGAATAATCAGCCGGGACTGGTCGAAATACACTGTGGGAGAAGTCGTGTTTCAACCCAAACAATTGACCCCGGAAGAACTTCAGGAAGGTTATTACTGGTCAAGAAAACAGCTTTCTTCCTTAAAATCTATAGCCAGAAGAACTTTCCATTTGAGAAAATCTTCTCTGTTATATATTCCGGTCAACTTTGTTATGAGAAAAGCGTCCCGGGCTACTTTGAAGCAAGCTGCCAACAGTAATATCTATACCGGATTATTCTAAGAATTTCGAAATCGTGGTTAACGAAATAAGATACAGACCAATAGGAATCATTCACTCTCCTTTTAAAAAATTACAGAGGATACCGATACAACCAACCGCTGCCAAAGGTATAAAAGGAACCGTGGAGATATTCCCCGAATATATCGAAGGTTTAAAAGACATTGAAGATTTTTCTCATATCATCTTAATATATTACTTTCATCTGTCAAAAAAAGCACAATTGAAAGTGAAGCCTTACATGAACAATCATCTCCGCGGAGTATTTGCGACAAGGGCTCCCAGCCGGCCCAATCCAATCGGTCTTTCTGTGGTGCGCCTTGTTAGAGTCGAAAGGAAAACACTTCATATACAGGATGTAGACATAGTAGACGAGACTCCCCTTCTTGACATTAAGCCCTATGTACCCGATTTTGACAGCAGAGAAGGCATAGAAATAGGATGGCTTGAGGAAAACATACATAAACTTCCATCATCAAAAGACGATGGGAGATTTAAAAAATAATCCAAACCTCACCCTACTTCCAAAAGCCAATTTCACACGGAGACGCGGAGAACACAGAGAAAAACAACAAAAATATATATTTATTTAAAAAACCCTTTCCACCATCAAAAAACTTATTTAACCACGAAATACACCAAAAACACTAAACCCAACCACCCCTTTTGAATTTGTGTTAAAAAACACACGAAAAATTGTTCTCACACAGAGTGCAATGAGGACACAGAGGGACAAAAATGTGGGATGGTGGGATAGTTGGATTGTTAGATAGTTTAGAAAGAACCATCCCACAAACCCACAATCCAACTAACCAACAAGAAAAAGTAACAACAAACCACACAAATATCACGAATAGTTTATCTTTTTGACTGATGACTGACAACTGGTAACAGATGACTCGATTTCTCACACAAAGCACAAACAAAGAGTAATAAAAAGTTATTTGTAATGAGTTTTATGGATCTGTAGAGAGTCAGAAAATGGGTTTACAAATCACCTAAATACCATATCTTTACTTCAACTTATATGAACACGGATAACAATATAACCGAAGGCGTAAAGAACTTATTAGGAGAACCCCGAAGGGCAATTTTAAAATTGTCGACACCCATGATTATCGCAATGCTTGTTCATGCGTTTTACAATATAGCTGATGGTTTCTGGGTAGCTGGACTGGGTGCCGATGCCCTCGCTTCCGTAGGCTTATTTTTTCCTTTCTTTTTTATCATAATAGCTCTGGGCATGGGAATAGGAATCGGAGGCAGTTCCGCTATTTCAAGAAGAATAGGATCAAACGATAAAAAAGAAGCAGATAATACGGCAGAACACACAATCATATTAGGATTCATTGTTTCTATTGTTATAAGTATATCGGCTTTTCCTTTTCTCGACGATATAATGAAAGCATTCAGCGGAGAAAACAGACAAGTTGCCGAAATGGCAACAGATTATTCAAAAATATTTTTCCTCGGCACTCCGATATTAATTTTTTCAAATATAGCCAGTTCGATACTCAGAGGAGAAGGAGACGCAAAAAGAGCTATGTACGGTATTCTTCTCGGATCAGTATTAAACATCATACTCGATCCGTTGTTTATCTATACTTTTAAACTCGGTGTCGCCGGAGCGGCAATCGCTTCCGTTTTATCGATGGCAGTCAGTTCTCTGCTATTCATCTACTGGATGTTCAGCAAAAAAGACACATATCTCGACATATCGATACAAAATTTCAAATATAACGGAAAAATTTTAGGTGAGATTCTGTCCGTAGGTATTCCCTCGACACTCGCGCAACTATCAATGTCCATAAGTATGATTGTGCTCAATAAAATAGTTGTTCTCGTAGGCAACACAGACGGAATCGCCGTATTTACCAGCGGATGGAGAATCGTTATGGTGGCGACAACTCCAATCCTGGGACTGGCAACCGGAGTAACCGCCGTAGCAGGAGCTGCATTCGGGGCGAAGAACGAAAAAAAGCTCAGAATAGCATATCTATATTCGGTAAAATTTGGCGTTTTAATCGAACTGGTTGCGGCTTTCCTTGTTTTTTTCTTTACGGAAGAGATTTCGTACATTTTTACTTATTCAAAAGGAGCCGCGAGAATCTCAGAGGAACTCATTGGGTTTTTAAAAATCACCACTTTATTTTATCTGGTCGTTCCACCGGGGATTTTAACTTCCGCAATGTTCAGAGGAATTGATAAGGGATTTAATTCGCTGATCGTTACCCTTATCAGAACTTTCGTTTTCCAGATTCCTCTCGCTTATATATTAGGAACTTACCTGGACTTCGGACTCACAGGTGTGTGGTGGGGAATAGTGTCGGGCAACGTTATTGCCACTATTTTTACCTTCAGTTGGGGATACAAAACAGTAAATCATATCCTTTAAAAGAAAAGTATATCTCTCATCGATGATTATGTTGCAGGTGCAATAATAGGTGGTTCTTTTGAAGTAAGCTTTACAATATCCCTGATCTGAGTCAGTTTTTCAATTTCGTAAGTCGGGGATATATTTACTTCTTTCGCAACTTTTCCGGGATTGAACCAGCACGTGTCAATCCCAAAATCGAGTCCTCCTTTTATATCAGATGAAAGAGAATCTCCGACAATTAAAGCGGTACTTTTATCACTGTGCCGAACCTTCTTAAAAACGCAATTAAAAAAGTCGGGGGCCGGTTTGGCAAACCCAATTTCTTCCGAAACCACAAAAACATCGAAATAAGAACTTAAAGACGACCTTTTTAACCTTTCGTATTGTACCCGGTAAATTCCATTTGTTGCCAGAGCGAGCTTATAATCCGGACGCAAATAAGAAATAATATCTTCCGCACCCTCAGTAACAAAAGAAGTCCTGGATATGAAATAAAGATATTTTTTGCTGAATTCCTCTATATTTTGTTTTATATTTGAAACATCAAATAAGATCTCAAATCTTTTCACTCTTAACTCTTCCAGCCCTGTTTTTCCTTTTTCAAATTCATTCCATACCGATTTATTTATTTTTTTGTACTCTTCGAGACAAAAATTAAAATTACAATCTATATCGAAATGTTCGAAACTCTTTTTTAAAGCGTACTCCTCAGCCTTGTTGTAATCGAATAATGTTCCATCCAGGTCAAAAAGAATTAATTTATATTTTTTACTCATTTATTATTTCAACTCTATTCAAAAAATCTCTTAAGTTTTCTATCCCTTCTTTAATCTTTTTAACATTTTTTTCTTTTCCAGCTATTTCTATAAACCTTCCTATCTCGCTAATTTCTTTAAATCCATAACCGGCGCCCGAACCTTTCATACTGTGCCCCAGCCTCTCTATTTGTTCAAAATTACCCTCTTCGAGACACGATTCCATTGTTTCTATGTCTTTTTCTCTATTATTCAGGAAACCGGGGATTAAATCCGCTATTTCCGGGTCCACTTTTACTATGATTCTTTCTTTCTTATCCATAAAACCTCCTTAATTATAAACCCATTTTATCGGCGAATTCTTTTAAAACGTCAATCAATGTCTCCATTTTTACGGGCTTCGGTACATGAGTATTACATCCGGCATCCAGACACTTTTCAGCATCACCTTTTAAAGCGTAAGCGGTAAGCGCAATTATCGGGGTTTCTTCCGCGCCTGCTCTCTTTTCCCAGGCACGAATTTTCTTTGTAGCCATATATCCATCCATAACAGGCATTTGCATATCCATCAAAACCAGGTCATAAACATTTTTCTTGAATTTCTCAAAAGCTTCTTTGCCATTTTCAGCTTTATCGATCTCAACCGAAGATTTCTTCAAGAAAGCTTCTATCAATAAACGATTATCTTCAGTATCTTCTACCAGTAGAATTTTCATGGGCGGGAGATCTGTAACTTTTATCTTGCCGACCTCTATTTTCTTTTTCCCCGCTTTCCATAAACCCAGCGTGGTTAAAATAGCATTCTTCAATTCGTCTCTTTTTATGGGTTTAACGAGATAACAATTTATTCCCAATTCATCGATACGTTTTAAATCCGAGACCCGGTGGTCTGAAGTAAGCATCATCACGGTAGTTGTCTCTTCGCTCTTTTTATCTTCTCTTATAACTTCAGCTACTTTAAATCCATCTATCGATGGCATTCTACGATCCAGTAAAATAAGCCGAAAATTTTTACCTTTTTTCCTGGCGGATCTTATTATCGAAATCGCTTCTTCTCCACCACCGGCTTCCGTTACATCCGCATCCCATGCCGTAAGGATTTCTTTTAAGATTAATCTGTTTGTAGCATTATCATCCACAATAAGAGTCGAGATACCTCTTACATCGACTTCACGCGGTTCGATAAAAGTACGGGACTTTTTTCTCTTCTGTATTCCAAAACGGACCGTAAAGAAAAACTCGCTTCCCCTACCCTCTTCACTCTCAACCCACATTTTCCCTCCCATTAATTCAACTAATCTTTTCGATATACTCAATCCGAGACCGGTGCCTCCAAATTTACGGGTAGTGGAAGAATCAACCTGTTTAAAACTATCAAATATAGCTTCCTGTTTCCCCTTAGGTATACCTACACCTGTATCTTTTACAGAAAACAACAAACAAACTTCATCCTTTTTCCCGAACTCAGATTGAAGCTTTTCCCGCTCCGCAAGCCTTACATTCAAAACAATTTCTCCCTCATCGGTAAATTTAATCGAATTTCCAATCAAGTTAACCAGAATCTGACGCATCCGGTAAGAATCCCCTATTAGATTTACAGGAACATCAGGAGAAATATGGTCGGCAAGCTCGATCCCCTTTTTATGAGCTCTAATAGCAAGAATATCGCAGACCTTCTCGACGAGACTATCGAGAGAAAATTCGCTCTTCTCGATTTGCACATCCCCGCATTCGATCTTGGAGATATCGAGTACATCATTAATTATGGCAAGCAGAGTCTCTCCTGCCTCTCTTAAAATTGTAAGGTATTCATGCTGTTCTTTGGAAAGAACTGTCTCTTCTAAAATTTGACACATTCCGATTATGGCGTTCAAAGGCGTACGAATTTCATGGCTCATTATAGCGAGAAAGGTAGTCTTAGCCTGAGAGGCTTTTTGTGCAACTTCGCGGGCTTTAATAAGCTCGATTTCCTTGTTTTTAAGCTCGGTTATATCGCTTGAAATACCGAAAGTTCCTATTATATTTCCGTTTTCGTCATACCAGGGAATTTTGTTGGTAGAAACCCAGGTTACTCTTCCGTCCGGATAGGTTTCCCTTTCGATTTTCCCTTCGATCGGTTCACCTTTCTTCATCACTTCCTGTTCGTCCTTATAAGCAGGCTTTGCGTGTTCTTCGGTAAAGTAATCAAAATCCGTTTTGCCTATCATATCCCCGGAACTTTTTGCTCCCAACCACCCGGCGAGCGCATTACTCACAGCTACAAAACGGCTTTTTTTATCCTTAAAGTAAATATGATCGGGTATATTTTCAAAAAGAGAAGTAAGCAAACGACTTTTAAAGACAACTTCTTTGCCTAACTCTTCCAATCTTTCTTCGAGCTCATCTTCTAATTTTTTCCTTTCTGTAACATCCCTTGAGATACCTAAAATACCAATAATATTTCCTTCTTCGTCATACCTCGGAATCTTAGTGGTAGAAACCCAGGTTATTCTACCATCGGGATGTGTTTCTTTCTCAATCTTATTCAACACAGGTTTGCCCGTCTTAATTATTCGTTGTTCATCTTGATAAGCTTCTTTAGCATGTTCCTCCGTAAAATAATCAAAATCTGTTTCTCCGAGAATTTCTTCCCTTGAAAGACCAACTTGATTTGCTTTAGATTTACTGGCCTCAATAAAACGGGACTTTTCATCTTTGTAGTAAATGTAATCGGGTATGCTATCCAATAAGTCTGTAAGTAGTGAACGTTGATAAAGCAATTCCTTTTCTAACTGTTTACGTTTAGATACATCTCGAGTGATTCCCAGGATTCCTATTATATTCCCTTTTTCATCTGTCAAAGGAGCTTTAGAAGTTAATAAGTTCACCTTTTCACCGTCTACAGTCTCCGACTCCTCCTCTCTGTCTATAATAGGTTTCCCTGTCTTCATTACCATCAACTCATCTTCATAAGAAACTTTGGCATGTTCTTTCGAAAAAAAGTCGAAATCGGTCTTCCCTATTAATTCATCTACAGAATTCAACGGAGGAGCTCCTTTCTGATTTAAAAAGTATTTACTTACTCGAAGAAATCTTCCTTCTTTATCCTTGAAATACACTGAAATCGGTATATGATCCATAAAACTTTTGAAGAGTGCGCGCTCGCGCAGCAACTCATTCTCTTTTTCTTTACCTTTACTCTGTAACTCTTCAAGCCCGGCAATTTTGTCACGTAATTTTTTTAACTCGTTTATTAATTGTTTTTTTGTTTTCTTACTATCATCCATAAGAATTTATATTCCCTTTTTTAAGGATATAATATATTAGAAAGTTATTGAAAAATTAAAAAAAGTAAAGTAGGAAAATGATTTTTCCCTGTTTTTAATATAAAATCAGAGTCCCAAATGCCGAGTTGCGAGGAAAAAAAACAATAAAATAACTCGTTATATTTGCCTGCCCCGTAGGGAAGTATAACTGTATCGGGGTGCTATTTGTTGTTTTATATCATAGATTTTTTGAATCTAAGTTAAATAGTTTTTCTCTGCGTACTCTGCCTGCCCTATGGAATAATGACTTCTATTCCATGAGGGGCGTCTTTGCGGTGTAAACTTCTTGAGATTACTTCGCTTAGGCGGAGCGGGAAGTGAAACTCGTAATGACAAATTTTTTCAGGATTAATTGTTGGGGATAAACCCCAACGCTACAAATTGGTCAAATAATTGGATAGCAAAAACAATTCCTGTGATTTGTTATTTCTATTTTTTGGAGGGGGTGGGGTTTAGTGTATTTCGTGCGTTTAGTGGTCAAAATAAACTCACTTCCCGAAATCGAGTTTTACCGGTTCGAAATAAAGATACGGCTCCTGAATCAATTTCAAAACAGGCAGATAGACATTTTCACGCACTCCCAACAGCCTTTCAAAAAATTCAAGCGGTCTGGGCAAAAGAACAACTTTATAATTTTTAATACCCGCTTTTTCTCCAGCGATTTCTATCGCTTTAAGAAGCCCACCGTTTGTATCGGCAAGAGAAATCTGCTTTGCGGCAAGACCACTCCATATTCTCCCCATAGCCAGAGAATCAACTTCTTCAACCGTCAATTCTCTTGTTTCGGCAACCGCTTCCAGGAATTGATCGTATATATGTCTGATCATCTTTTCAAATATTTTTCTTTCGTAATGTGTAAAAGGACGTTGCCCGCTAAAGGCATCCGCGTGTTCTCCCCATTTTACCACATCGTGAGTCATTCCGAGCTTATTATATAAACCCTCAGTAACTAATTTCGCACTCCAGACCCCGATAGACCCCGTAAGGGTTGTCCTGTCAACCACTATTTTATCGGCGGGAGCGGAGATATAATATCCACCCGAAGCCGCCATATTTCCCATTGATATAATCACAGGTTTTTCTTCCTTTAGTCTTAAAATTTCTCTGTACATTAAATCTGAAGCGATACTACTACCCCCACCCGAATTAACCCTTAAGACTACAGCTTTTACGGATTTATCTTTTCTCAATCTTTCCAATTCTTTCTTAACCGATTCTGACCCTATGGTCGAACCTCCGAAAAAAGGTATATCCAGCGGGGAACGTGAACTCTTACCCACCATTATAGTTCCTTCGAGAGCTAAAACGGCTATTTTTGGCGGATCACTTAACAAAAATTCTCTGGGAATACTCTTCCCTCTCCATATTTTACCTTCACCTTCGATTCCTGCCAACTTTTTCATCTCATCGAAATAAGCCACAGTGTCTATCACACCTTCTTTTACCGCTTCCTCCGGGGTAAGACAACCCAGAGAGTCGATAAGATTTTTTATTTTGCTTTCCTCAACACCTCTCGAATCAGAAATTTCCCCGATTAAAACTTCTACCAGATCGTCGAGAAATTTTTGTATTTGCTCCCTGTCATACTGGCTCATTTTTTCTCTTGTAAACATTTCCACGGCACTTTTATACTTACCGGTTTTTTCGACTTCGGCTTTGATTCCCAATTTTTCCAGAGTACCTTTTATGTAAATTTTGGAAAGGTAAAGCCCCGGGAAATAAACCATACCGGGAGGAGAAAGTGAGACGAAATCCGCAGCAGAAGCAAGGTATAAGTCTTTAAAACCGAGATAATCGGAATGCGCCACAAGAAATTTTCCCCCGGCAATATCCAGAAGTTCCTTCCTGACTTCTTCAGCCTGTGCAAGTCCAAGAGAATTGCTTTTTACATAAACAACCACACTGTCAATTTTTTTGCTCTTTTTTATATAATTAAGTAAATTCAAAAGGTAATAAAAAGAATGCTCCTTACCGAAAAAGCCTTCGATATTGGGAACTTCCGGATAATCTCCTTCGATTTCCACAACAACCGATCGGCTTTCTCTTCTTAACAGAGTCGGATACGGCACAACAGAAGCCGTAACGATACCCTCGCTGCTACTTTCTCCATGATAACTTCCAAAAAGAAGATGTCCGAGAGAAAATTCCAAACCACCGCGCAGCTCACCGTCGCCAAAGTCATTACGTGCCGGAAAATATGAAACATTCAGTTTTATTCCATCTAAAATCTCTAACGTTCCGCTTAAACTTGTAACCGAATATCTCGTCTCCCCCCGACTTCTGTCAACAAAAAAATCGGATGTCAAAACCAATCTATCCCAGGTGGGAATGACAGAGACCCCGAAACTAAAATTATATCCTTCGTGACTGGGGAAAATTGTCGTAAAACCGAAGGAAGTCCACTTGTGAGGTCTAAACATCGCACCTAAAGTGTATTTATCATCCCATGAAGAATACATGTAACCGAGGGAAAAGTTATCTTTATAATGCAGGGGGCTGAATCCTGTCATAAACTCCATAGAATCGCTCATGAAACGGACTCCACCCGCAAAACCAAGAAATGGAATATTCATAGAAACCCAGTAATCTTCACTTCTAATTGAAATCTCAGGATAGGAATGTATAGATAATCCGGCGGGATTAGAATAAAGAGCTCTGGATCGCTCAGAACTCGCTATTGAAAGATTGATTTGTGAAAATAAAATTAAAAAAAGCAATTTTCCTCCTTACATTATTTTAAAAAAATATCACAAAAGAAACCACAAGATTTCACAGATTAACACGAGATTACCTCACTTACCCAAAAATTTTTTATTTTTAAATAACAAGCCTTTTTTTCTCTGCGCTCTCTGTAATTATTTTTTGTTTTTTTATCCATTTTAACGTATCAACCGCTATGTTATGACATTCGTTCGACTATAGCCCTCGCAAACTCGGAAGTTTTTATGGGTTTTACCCCTTCCATCTGTCTTGCTAAATCGTAAGTAACTTTCTTATCGATAAAAGCTTTCTCGAGACCGGTTTCTACTAAATCCGCGACCTCTGACCAACCAATATACTCCAACATCATAACTCCGGAAAGAATTAACGAAGAAGGATTGACTTTATCCAGACCTCTGTACTTGGGAGCGGAACCATGTGTGGGTTCGAAGAGAGCAGTGTTATCTCCGATATTGGCTCCGGGAGCCATTCCCAATCCCCCTATCTGTCCCGCCGCGGCATCGGAGAGATAATCTCCGTTCAAATTCGGTAAAGCAATAACATCGTATTCATCCGGACGGGTAAGGAGCTGCATAAACATTTGATCCGCTATTCTATCTTTTATTACTATTCTATTTCCGGGATTCCCGACCGGTTTTCCTCCGCGAAGCGTCTTGAACACTCCTTTTTTTGTCACAGGCGTCACGCCATCTTCGGCTTTAACTTGATCGTAGAGTTCGTCTTCAGTTATAATTTTGTCTCTAAATTCTTCGACCGCCAGTTCATAACCCCACTTTTTGAAAGCACCTTCGGTATACTTCATAATATTACCCTTATGAACGATTGTAACACCACTTTTATTATTATCTATAGAATATTGAATCGCTTTTCTAACCAATCTCTTCGTCCTGGATTCGCTTATTGGCTTCACTCCTATGCCCGCGTCGTATTCGAGCTTTGTTCCCATCTCTTTATTCAGGAAATCGATGACTTTTTTAGCTTCTTTTGTCCCTTCTCCCCATTCGATACCGGAATATACATCCTCGGTATTTTCCCTGAAAATAACTATATCCATTTTTTCAGGATTTTTTAAAGGAGAAGGTACTCCTTTATAATATTTCACCGGGCGAACGCACGCGTAAAGATTTAACAACTGCCGTAAAGAAACATTCAAACTTCTGTAACCCCCGGCCACCGGAGTCGTCAGAGGACCTTTTATTGCTATGTTAAAATACTTAATAGCTTTCAGGGTATCCTCCGGTAATGGTTCACCATATTTTTCTATAGCTTTTTCACCGGCGAATATTTCAAACCATTCAATCTTTTTCTCCCCGTTATAAACTAATTTAACCGCCTCATTCCAAACAAACATGGAAGCTTCCATTATATCGGGCCCGATACCGTCACCGACAATAAAAGGTATTATGGGATTATTCGATACTTCTACTTTTCCTTCCTTAATTTCTATTTCTTTCCCTTTCTGCGGCAAAACAAGTTTATCGAACTGAACCATTTTTATTTTCCTTAAATTATTCTACTTTAAAATCGCCATATTTTTTAACATGTTCTTCTATACCGCCATCTTCAATTAATTTTCTCATAAAAGGAGAAAGAGGAGTAAAGTTTAATTTTTTACCGTTGGTTTCATCTTCTATTTTTCCCTTTTCAAGATAAATTTTAAGAATGTCCCCTTCATCGATTTCATCGGTATTGGTAACGAGAAGCGGCAAGCCTATATTAAAAGCGTTTCGGTAAAATATTCTGGCGAAAGATTTGGCTATGACACAGGAAACGCCGGCGATTTTAATAACCCGGGGGGCGTGCTCCCTGGAAGAACCTAAACCAAAATTTTTTCCCGCAACAATAATATCTCCGGTTTTCACCTTTGAAGCAAAAGAAGGGTCGGCATCTTCGAGCACATGTTTGGCAAGTTCTTCGAGATTACCACGGAGATGAAAATACCTTCCGGGAGTTATATGATCTGTAGAAATATCATTTCCGAATTTCCATGCTCTTCCCGAAATAGTAGGATTTATCATAAGTATATCCTCGGATCCGCGATTTTACCTTCTATAGCCGTAGCCGCTGCGGTCGCCGGAGAACCGAGATAGATAAAACCTTTAGGATTCCCCATTCTTCCTAAAAAATTTCGGTTCTGTGTGGAAAGGACTCTTTCTCCATCCGCAAGAACTCCTTTGTGTATTCCCACGCAGGGCCCGCAGCCGGGAGACTCCACAGCAGCGCCAGCCTCCAGAAAAATCTCTATAAGTCCTCGCCGCACAGCCTCCAAAAATATTTCTTTCGAAGCGGGAACAACTATTAACCTGGTATCTTTTTGCCTTTTTCTACCTTTGAGAATGGAGGCTGATACTTCGAGATCTTCCAGCCTGCCATTCGTACATGTCCCTATAAAAACCTGATCTATTTTAACATCTTCTATATCGGAAATTCTTTTGACATTATCAACCGTGTGAGGAAAAGCTACTAAAGGTTCGAGTTTATTCACTTCTATCTCTATTACTTTCTCGAATTTAGCGTCAGAATCGGATTTTATTTCCCTGAATTTATCGCCTCTACCTCTTTCTTCGAGATAGTTTCTTGTAATCTCATCCGTTGGAATAAGTCCCGTCTTCCCCCCGGCTTCTATAGCCATGTTTGTAATTGTAAATCGGGAAGACATGGAAAGATTTTCTATTGTACCTCCTTCAAATTCCATAGCTTTATAAGTCGCACCGCCAGCTCCGATCTGTCCTATTATGTGAAGAATTATATCTTTTGAGTATACACCCTCCGGCATATCACCATTTATTACAAACTTCTGCGTTTCAGGAACCTTAAGCCATACCTTTCCAAGAGCGAAAGCAAGAGCAATATCAGTAGATCCCATTCCGGTTGCAAAAGCCCCGAGTGCTCCCGCAGTACAGGTGTGTGAATCGGCTCCAACCACAATATTCCCCGGATTAACCCAATCCTCAACCAGTCGCTGGTGGCAAATTCCTTCTCCTATATCGGAAAGAAAAGCACCTGTCTTCTTTGTGAATTCTCTCAATATTTTTTGAGAATTGGACAATTCCTTCCGGGAACTCGGAGAAGCGTGGTCGATAAAAATTATCGAATTTTCTTTATCGAATACTCTTTCCATATTCATTTTTTGCAATTCCTGAACCGCAAGAGGCCCTGTACCATCCTGTGCCATCACGACATCGACTCTTGCGACCACGAACTCTCCGGATTTCACGTCTCTTCCCACGTGTTCAGAAATGATTCTTTCAGATATTGTTTTATCCAAGTTTCATCTCTTTTTTATCGGTATATATTTTATATTAACCGGTCCGTTGTATATTCCGCGTGGTCTGAATATTTTATTGGATTCTCTGTACTCAAGAATATGTGCTATCCAACCCGCGCAGCGCGCCATGGCAAAAATGGAAGTAAACATATCGGTTGGAATACCAAGAGCTTTATATACGAAACCCGAATAAAAATCGACGTTCGGATATATACCTTTAGGCCCGAATTTCTTTTCCATCACTTCCTCGAACTTTAGGGCGGTCTTAAATAAAACTTCGTCTCTTTTATCTGTCAAATCTCTGGCGTATTTTTTGAGAATGCGGGCTCTCGGGTCGAGAACCTTATACACTCTATGTCCAAAGCCCATTATCTTTTCTTTTTTCTCTATCGCTTCTTTAATATAATCCTCTACATTTTCAGGGCTTCCTATCCTTTCCAGCATTCGTATAACCTGTTCGTTTGCACCACCGTGGAGATATCCTTTCAGGGTACCTATAGCGGAAACAATAGAAGAATAGACATCGGCTAAAGTCGACGAAGTAACTAAAGTCGCAAAAGTCGAAGCGCAAACCCCGTGTTCGGCGTGAAGAATTAAACAGAGATCCATTATTCTCTCTTCCTTTTCTTTCGGTTTTTGTCCGTTAAGCATCCACAGAAAATTAGCCGCATAAGAAAGTTTGTTATCCGGAGGAATAGGTTCCTTACCTTTTCTTATCCTGTCGAATGCGGCGATATAGGAAGGCATCTTACCCATAATTTGAATTCCGGCTTTTAACTCGCTCTCCGTCCCCACTTCATACTCACCACCTTCGGGCAAACTCATAAGAGAAACACAGGTATTTAAAACATCCATGGGATGAGCAGCTACGGGAAAATCTTTTAACCATTTTATATCATCAGTATTTAAAGAAATATGGTTTTCAAGATCATTCGAAAATTTTTCTAACTCAACTTTTGTAGGCAAACTGCCAAAAATTAAAAAATAGGCAGTTTCTTCGTAAGTGGATTTCTCGGCTAATTCTTCGATAGGTATGCCGCGGTAAATCAAAATTCCGTCTTTGCCGTCGATATAACTTATCGAAGTCTCGAAAGCTGCTACCCCTTCGAGTCCATGCGAAAAGAATTCGTAATCCTGTCTTAAAACACCATCTATCTTCTTGCTTTTATAATACATTTTTTCTTATCCTTCCTCAAATTCAAAAAACATAGTGTTAAATTATATATCTTGTTTCTTTCTGCAACCCCCTAAAACGATTATCACCGCAAAGACGCAGAGGTCGCAAAGAAAAAAATTGTTGTAAAAGACCCACACCACATCACCAAATTGATTCTCACACGGAGTACTACAGAGAACAAAAAGTAAAAAACTATTTCCTTGTTTGTTTAAACTGCTAGCTGCTTACTGCTCACTACTAACTAACTCAGGTTTCCCTTATCTGTCCGTTTCCTCTGATTATGAACTTGATGGAAGTCAGTTCTTTTAAACCCATGGGACCTCTGGCATGCAGCTTCTGTGTGCTTATTCCTATTTCGGCTCCCATACCGAATTCTCCTCCATCGGTAAAGCGCGTAGAAGCATTAACGTAAACGGCGGCGGCATCTACTTCTCTTAAAAACTTATTCGCGTCGTTGTAATTACCGGTTACGATAGACTCGGAATGCTTGGAACCGTATTTATAAATGTGGTTTACAGCGTCATCTATACTGTCCACTATCTTAACTGCCATTATCAGGTCCAGATATTCTTTATACCAGTCATCCTCGGTTGCTTCTTTAATATCGGACACTATTTTTCTGGATTTGGCACAACCCCGCAGTTCCACATTGTTCTCCGAAAACTTTTTATACATTAGAGGCAGAAATTTTTCGGCTATATCTTTATGTATAAGAAGAGTTTCAGCGGCATTGCAGACTGCCGGATAATCGGTCTTAGAGTTATATACAATCTTAACAGCCATATCTATATCGGCAGAAGAATCGACGTACACGTGACAATTACCGATTCCTGTTTCGATAACGGGAACGCTCGATTCCTTTACAACTCGCTGAATCAAGCCTGCTCCACCCCTGGGGATTAAAACATCGAGATAATCATTCATTTTAAACATCACTTCCACTGCAGCACGATCTGTTGTCTGTACCAATTGAACCGATTCCCGGGGCAACCCCTCTTCGAGAATCGCTTCCTGAATCATACTGGTTAAAACTTTATTGGATTCAAATGCTTCCGAACCTCCTCGAAGAAGAACAGCATTACCTGATTTGAGACACAAGCCGGCTACATCCACCGTAACATTCGGTCTTGCCTCATAAATAATTCCAATAACGCCAAGAGGCACTCTTATCTTGCCCACTTCGAGACCATTGGGCCTTCTTTTAATTCCAAGTACTTCTCCGATGGGATCTTCCAATTGAGCCACTTCACGAAGACCTTTTGCCATGCTATCGATTCTTTTTTTATTCAATTCCAACCTGTTAAGAAGAGATTTCGCAAGACCCGCTTCTTTTCCGGCACGCATATCTTTTTCATTAATGGAAATTATTTTCTCTAGAGATTCTTCAAGTTTCCGGGCTATATTAAGCAAAGCCCTATTTTTAACATCCGTCGAGGCATTAGACAATATCCTCGAAGCTTCTTTTGCTTTTTTTCCCTGAGTAATAACCTTTTCCTTTACATCCATTTCTTAACCTCCTATAACCATATTTCTTCTATGAATTATCTCTTCCTGATTTATATAGCCCAGGAGTGAAAAAATCTCTCTGGAATGGCGACCTTTAATTTTCTCTATCTCGGCACTCGAGTAATCAACAAGCCCTTTTCCTATTTCTCTTCCCTCTTGATTGAGTATTCTGACTAAACTTCCGGAGGGGAAAACCCCCGTAACTTCTCTAACACCTCCCGGTAACAAACTCTTCCCCTTATTTACAAGAGCTTCTTCAGCTCCTCTATCTACTTTAAGAGCACCGCAAACGGGGAGATTAAAACTCAACCATTGTTTTCTTTTAGAAAGGCTACCCTTAGAAGGCATAAAAGTCGTACCCAGATTATATTCTTCTCCTCTTTCAAGCATATTTATCAAATCTATAATGACATTTTTTCTATAACCGGGACCAATGACCATTATTATACCGGAATCGACAGCCACCTTAGCCGCTTCAATCTTTGTAGACATTCCACCTTTACTCACTTCGCTTACTTTATTTCCAGCTAATTTTTCAATCTCCGGTGTAATTTCCTCAACTTTGCGTATAATTTCCAATGATTCTGTAGTCTTTGAAGGGTCACCTTTATAGAGCCCCTCGACATCGCTCAAATTTACCAACACATCGGCTTCGGCAAGACTCGCAACCCTGGCAGAAAGAGTGTCATTATCACCAAATTTAATCTCATTAGTCGCTACAGTATCGTTTTCGTTAACAATAGGTATAACTCCGTATTCCAGAAGAGTTATTAGAGTGTTAAAAGCATTTAAATATCTATCCCTGTCTTCAAGATCACTGGAAGTAAGTAAAATCTGCGCCCCTTTTTCTCCGTATTCCCGTAGAAGTCTATTGTAAACACCAATTAAAAGCCCCTGACCTATTGCTGCCATCGCCTGTTGTTTCGGTATTAGTTTTGGTCTCTTTCCACAACCTAACTCTCCCATTCCGGCTCCTATGGCTCCGGAAGTAACAAGAATAACTTCTTTACCTCTATTTTTGAGATCCACCAATTGTCTCACAATATTATCTATCATCGTAAGGTTGAGCTTGCCTACCGAATGAGTTATTGTAGTACTGCCGACTTTTACGACAATTCTTTTATATTTTCTATTTCCCATCTTTTGAATATAAAACCGTGAAATTATTTGTCAAGAGCGTCCCCACCCCA
>CAZSEX010000030.1:0-25028 GCA_964606065.1 uncultured bacterium
GCACCTCCATTGGTTTAAATTTACTGATTACTTCTAGAGATGCAATTTTTTCATACTATCAGACCTTCTTTGAAAAGTGTCAAGGGGAACACAGTCATTTGTCTCCAGTCACCAGTCGCTGGTCAAAATAAAAACAAAAATTTTTTTTACCTCCTGTTTAAGTTAAAATTAAAATATCTCTGGATGACTTTTTCCTGTTTTTTTCCTTATTCTTCTTTTGATGCCTTTTAGGATATGTGATTGCGTAAAATGCCGGTTATCTTTCCTTGACTTTTGAAGATAAAAAGTTAAAATTATTTAAGAATTAATAAATCTTTGTACAACGGATTTATAAATAAATGTGGAGGGATTGAATGTCAGAATATAAAAACAAACTTTTAGATGAAGTTAAAGAGCTTCCGGAAGAAATGGCTTCCAGAATTTATAAAATAGTTCACTTAATTAAACTTGAGTTTTCCGCTGATTCAAAAGTTCAGGAAAGAGGTTCTTTAAAGGGCATATGGAAGGGCAGTCAAATCGATGAAGATATTTTTAAGAGAGCCCAAAATTCACTTTTTCCCTACGAACATAAAAATTAATGGACTATACGACCGATACTCATTCTCTTGTCTGGTATCTTCAAGGTAGTAAGGAATTAAGCCCAAAAGCTTTAAAAGCTTTTGAGCAGACTAAGAAAAAAGGAATTATAATAATACCTTCTGTTGTATTGGCGGAATTGATGTTTATTGCTGATAAAGGGAAGGTTACGCTTTCTTTTGAGAAGACGATTTCCAAAATAGAGCGTTATATAAACTTTAAGGTTGCTTCGCTGGATATTGATATAATAAAAGTTGCAAATAATATTAAATCGAATTTAGAAATGCACGATAAACTTATTGTTGCCACAGCGTTATTTTATAGTAATCCATTAATAACGAAAGATTCAAGAATTAAAAAGTCTAAAGAAGTCGATGTGATTTGGTGAAAAAATTCTTTGCTTATGAAAGGTGAATACTTGGGAATTATTTATGAAAAATAAGAAATTCGATTCAGTAAAGATGATGCGGGATATAAGAGAAAAGTTATCGAAAGAATTATCTCGATTTTCAACCGAGGAGAAAATTGCTTTGTTAAAAGAGGAATTGCCTCAAGATTGGAAGAAACATCCTTCTACCTCAAAAGTTCATAATAAGTAAATTCGTGTATTGAGGCAACCTCCTACTTGCAACTGAAAATAATAAAGAACTCTTTTCCTGCCATTCGAACAGAATTGGTTCACCTAATCCACCCTATTGTGAGTTAAAAGAGTATAAGAATTTTTCGCTGCAAATTCAAGCTGTTCCTCGTCTGATTTCCCTAGCATTTTCGCTTCCCGTGTAATTAAAGCTTTGTATCCTCTCCCTTTTAATAACTCTGGAAGTAGTACCGAGACGTCCTCGTCACAATAGAGTTCAATAAATAATTTCATCCCAAATTTTTAACTATTGGATCGATCAGAGATTCTGGAATAGTATTTTTTTCTATATAGGAGTTGATCTCCTTTTTATTGTCGTCGTAATATCCCAGAGCATCGAAGATTTGAGATAAAGCTAAATGTGGTAGTTTTGTCTTTATCTCTTCCGGAGAAGAGCCCATTCTCCATAACTCAACAATCGCTCTAACAGGGATTCTTGTTTCCTTAATAACAGGTTCTCCTCCCAATATATCCGGATTAGAATATACGTAAGGATTTTTTGTTTTTACTTTCATAAGATCTTCCTTTTAAAAAAGATAAAGATAAACCACTAAAAAATCAAGGGGAATATTTTTATGTGTAGGGAGATGGTGCATGACACTGTGACATTAAGGTTGTTGGGGATGAACCCCAACGCTACGTTGATTTCGCGGATGAGTGTACAAACGGGGTTAGACCTTGAAATGTGAAATGATAATAAAGTCATCAGTCACTGCCCGCCAGTCATCAGTCAAAAAAAACAACAAAAAAATCAGTGATAATCAGTGTAATCGTGTGGCTATTCTTTTTTGTTAATGCGTAAATGCGTTGGAAGGAGTTCGGAGTGCCGAGTACTGAGTGCTGAGTTTTTTGAGTTCGTAGGGTTTATTGAGTTTGTTGGGTTAAAACAAGCAAAAAAATTCGTGTCTAACAGTATGAATGATTTAGTCGTTGGTTGCAGGTCGCCGGTAAAAAACAAAAGCCTTAGTTTCTACATTTGAATTGGTGTCGACCCTGGACTATGGACATTGGACCAAATACTTTTCTCCGCGTCTTTGCGGTGAAATTACCCCTTGCATTCACGGGAGGCTTCGATGCGAACAATTTCTTCCTTGTTAGCTTTTATGGGATACTCTCCAGTAAAGCAGGCGGTGCAGAAATTTTTAACCTCATGATTCGAAACCGCGTCGATTAAACCCTTTGACGTTTGATATGTAAGCGACTCAACTCCAATTATTTGTCTTATTTCTTCTAAAGTCCTTTTTCGGGCTATAAGTTCCCCTTTGGTCTGCATATCTATTCCGTAATAGCAGGGAAATTTAAGAGGCGGGCTGGATGAGGCAAAATGGACTTCCTTTGCTCCCGCTTCTCTTATTAATCGCACGATCTTTTTCGATGTGGTTCCTCGAACGATAGAGTCGTCCACGAGAAGAACTTTTTTGTTATTTACAATCTCTTTTACCGGTGAGAGTTTTATTCTTATTAATTCTTCTCTTTTGCGCTGATGGGGCATTATGAAGGTTCTTCCTATGTAACGATTTTTCATTAATCCTTCCCTGTATTTTGCGTTTAATTCCTCCGCCAGGGAAATGGCGACGGGTCTCGATGTGTCCGGTATCGGCACGACAACATCGATGTCTATTTTCTTTTTCTTTATTTCCTTAGCCAGGCTTTTACCCAGATTCAGTCTTGCTTCGTAAACAGATATTCCGTCTATAGTCGAATCGGGTCTGGCAAAATACACGTATTCAAAAATACAGGGGCAGTGTTTTTCTTCCGAGATTTTTTTTGAATGTATTTTACCTTTGGTGTTGAAAAATACCGCTTCTCCCGGTAAAACATCGCGTTCTATTTTGTATCCGAGAGATTCGAGCACGACGCTTTCCGAAGCGACACAAAAATCGTTGCCTCTTTTTCCGAATATTAGAGGTTTGATTCCGTAGGGGTCTCGAAACGCCAGTATGCCTTTGTCTTTAATGAGGGCGACCACGGAATAACTTCCTTTTACTTTTTGAAAAAGATTTTTAATGGCTTTAAATAGCAGTTCGGGAGAGAAAGACGCGTTTTTGCTTAATTCATCTGAAAAAAGATTTAAAAGAAGTTCCGCGTCGGAAGTGGAAATAATGATTCTTCTGCTGTTTTTTTCTAATTCTTCTTTCAGTGATTGGAAATTGATTATATTGCCGTTAAAAGCAAAAGCTATTCCGTAGGGGGTACTGGAAATAAAGGGTTGGGCGTTCTCTGCGCCCATTTCGCCCAGAGTCGGATACCGGACGTGACCGATTCCGATATTTCCTTTTAAGATGTCGATATCTTCCTGACTGAATACATCTCTGACCAAGCCTTCACCTTTTTTAATGTTGAATTTATCGGAATAAGTAACGATACCCGCGGCATCCTGACCCCTGTGCTGCATTATAAGAAGTGAGTCGTAAATATTGCTGACGGCTTCCTTCTCGCTCTGTATGCCTACTATACCGCACATCTGAACATTTCTCCTTCTTAAATGACGGGCAGACTTGACTTACCCATCAGGAAATTATCTATATGATACGCGGCTTTTCTGCCTTCAGATATAGCCCATACGACTAAGGATTGTCCTCTGCGCATATCTCCGGCGGAAAATATACCTTTTTCTGAAGTCATAAAGCTCTCATCGGTTTTGATGTTTCCGCGTTCATCTTTTTTGAGATTTAAATCTTCGACAAGTCCTTTGTGTTCCGCGTGCAGGAAACCCACGGCGAGTATTACTAAATCCGCTTTTATTTCAAATTCGCTTCCGGGTATTTTGTTCATGACAGGGCAGGTTTTATCTTTTCCCGCGGAAAATTCAACTCTGGCACACTGTAATTTGCCGACTTTTCCTTCTTTTCCCATGAATTTCTTGGTGAGTACGGACCAGTGACGTTCACAGCCCTCTTCATGACTTGTAGAGCTTTTTAATATGGAAGGGTAGTAAGGCCAGGGTTCATCCGATGTTCTGCACTCCGGTGGTTTTTCTAATATTTCGATCTGAGTTACGCATTTCGCGCCCTGTCTTTTCGCGACTCCCGCGCAGTCCGCTCCCGTATCTCCGCCGCCGATTATTATAACTTCTTTGTTTTTCGCGTCGATTAGTTTTTCCTCGGGTATTTTTTCTCCCCAGACCCTTCTATTCGCCTGGGTAAGAAAGTCCATGGCGAAATGTATACCTTTTAGTTCCCGTCCCGGTATTTTTAAGTCTCTCGGAACTCCGGATCCGCACGCGAGACAAACCGCGTCGAAGGCATTTAATAATTCTTTAGAGGTAATATCGACGCCGATAAATTTATTTCCTTTAAATTTTATTCCATTCTTTTCCATCAAGTTTAAACGTCTATCCAGAATATTTTTTTCCAATTTAAAGTCGGGGATGCCGTAGCGAAGAATACCGCCGATTTTCTTGTTCCGCTCAAAGACAGTTATGGAATGTCCGGCCTTATTTAATTGATCGGCAGCCGCGAGACCCGCGGGACCGGAGCCGACCACCGCGATCTTTTTCCCGGTTCTTTTTATAGGCGGGTTCGAATTAATTAAATTCGATTTGAAAGCGTGTTCTATTATGGCAAGTTCGTTTTCTCTGATTGTAACCGCTTCGTCGTTTATGGCAAGAACGCAGGAATGTTCACACGGGGCGGGGCAAATTCTGCCTGTTATTTCAGGGAAATTATTTGTCGCCGCGAGCAGTTCGTAAGCTTTTTCCCAGTGATTTTTAAACATAAGATCATTCCATTCCGGAATATAGTTTCCGACAGGGCAGCCCCAGTGGCAGAACGGAGTTCCGCAGTCCATACATCTGGCGGCCTGTTCTTTCGATTTGTAATCTTTTCTTTGTATGGTTACATCTTTGTAGTCTTTAATGCGTTCATCTACAGGTCTTAATTTCGAAATTTCCCTTTTTATTTCTAAAAATCCGTTTAATTTACCCATTTTTCAATCCTATTCTACTATCGATTTTACCCATTCTTTTAAATTTTCCTTTCTTTCGGTTTTCAATATATGCTCGTATTCGGAAGGTATCACTTTAATGAAGTTTTTCTTCTTATTTTTAAATTCCGATAGAATTTCTTTAGCTCTTTCGCTTTCCGTGTATTCATAATGATTGGTCAATAAAGATTTTATTATGTTTTCGTCGTGTTCATTTATCTCTTTAAGTTTGACCATTTCGAGATTGCATTTTGATTTAAAATCACCGTCGATATCGTACACATAGGCTATTCCGCCGGACATTCCCGCCGCGAAGTTCCGTCCGGTTTTTCCTATAATTACCACTCTGCCGCCTGTCATATATTCGCAGCCGTGGTCGCCGACTCCTTCCGCTACCGCCAATAGTCCCGAATTCCTGATGCAGAATCTTTCTCCGGCGATGCCTCTTATGTACGCTTCACCCTTGGTCGCCCCGTAAAATGAAGTGTTCCCGATAATTATATTTTCTTTAGATTTGTAAGCAGTTTGTTTATCCGGATAAATGATGATTTTTCCCCCGAATATTCCTTTACCAACATAATCGTTGGACATTCCTTCCAATTCAAAAGTTATTCCTTTTGCCAGGAAGGCGCCGAAGCTTTGTCCGGCGACTCCGTTGAATTTAAAGTGTATTGTATCGTCATTAAGTCCTTTTTCTCCGTAAACATAGCAAACTTCACCGCTGAGACGGGAGCCGACCGTCCGATCTGTGTTTTTTATTGTTATATTATTTTGAACCTTTTCTTCTTTAAGAATCGCGTTTTTCGCGAGTTCTATCAATTTTAAATCCATAATATCGTCGAGATCGTGTCTTTCCGGTTTCGAGTAGATGATTGGTGTGTCATCCTGTACCGCGGGCTTAAAAAGAATATTTTGAAAATCGATATCTTTCGATTTCCAATCGAGAATTTCTTCGTTGACTTCTAACAGTTCGGTTTTTCCGATCATATCATCGATTTTTCTTATACCGAGATGCGCCATAATTTCTCGCAGTTCTTCGGCGACGAATTTAAAATAGTTTACCAGATATTCGACTTTCCCGTTAAATCTCTGCCGTAATAATTCATTCTGTGTCGCTATACCGACAGAGCAGTTGCCCAGGTTGCAGTGACGTAGCATTACGCATCCGAGGACAATTAATGCCGCGGTGGCGAAACCGTATTCCTCCGCGCCGAGTATCGCGGCAATCGCGATATCTCTTCCGGTGCGTATCTGTCCGTCGGTTTGAACACGGACTCTGCTTCTTAAGTTATTTAGAACGAGTGTTTGATGTGTTTCCGATAAACCGAGCTCCCAGGGCAGACCGGTATGGTGTATGGAACTGAGCGGAGCGGCACCTGTACCGCCGTCGCCTCCCGATATTAAAATCATATCCGCGTGTCCTTTAGCCACGCCAGCCGCGACGGTTCCCACTCCGACTTCCGAGACGAGTTTTACGCTTATTCTCGCTTTAGGATTTACGTTTCTTAGGTCGAAAATTAATTGGTTTAAATCTTCTATGGAATAGATATCGTGGTGTGGCGGGGGAGAGATAAGTGTTACTCCCGGCGTGGTATGACGTGTTTTGGCTATAATCTCGCTTACTTTATATCCCGGGAGGTGTCCTCCTTCTCCCGGTTTCGCTCCCTGAGCCATTTTTATCTGTATTTCATCGGAGTTAACAAGATAATTTGTCGTTACTCCGAAACGTCCGGAAGCGACCTGTTTTACTTTGCTCGAAAAGGAAGCTCCGTTTGAAAGTCTTTTAAAACGGGATGGGTCTTCTCCTCCTTCACCGGTGTTGGACATGCCTCCTAATTTATTCATAGCCATGGCTATTGTTTCATGCGCTTCTCTGCTTATAGAACCAAAACTCATCGCGCCGATAGCGAACCTCTTTACGATTTCGGAAGCTTTTTCTACTTCTTTTACTGGGATGGGTTTTCTTTCTGTAGTGAATCTTAAGAGACTTCTTAAAGTGGTGGGATGATCGCTCTGATTATTGATGATTTCCGAGAACTTTTTGTATTCTTCGTAATCTCCTTTTCTTGTAGAGTCCTGAAGATACGCTATGCTTTGAGGATTCCATAAATGATACTCCCCGTCTCTTTTCCATTGATATAAACCTCCCGAAGGAAGAGGCTTTCCTTTTACGGTTGTATCCGTAAAGGCTTCTTTATGTCTCAAAATAATCTCTTTTCCAAGGGTAAGAAGATCCACGCCTCCTATTCGCGATGTTGTTCCGGCGAAGCATTTATCTATTACTTCTTTGCCTAACCCCAGCGCTTCGAATATCTGAGCGCCCCTGTAACTCTGCAGGGTGGAAATGCCCATTTTTGATAATATTTTTAATATTCCTTTATTGATTGCTTTTTTATAGTTGATTATTGCCGTATCCGCATCGATTTCGATTTCTCCTCTTTCGCATAAATTCTTTATTACTTCGAACGCGAGATAGGGGTTAATGCAGTCCGCGCCGTAACCGAGAAGAAGAGCAAAATTCTGGACTTCTTTAGCGTCGGCGCATTCCAGTAGAATGTTTATTTGAGTTCGGAGTTCGCTTTTTATCAGAGCGTGATGAACCGCTCCTGTAGCGAGCAGTGATGGTATGCCGGCATTTTCTTTATTTATGCCCCTGTCGCTTAGCAGAATAAACGAATATCCGTCCTCTGCCGCTTCTTTCGCTTCTTTTATTATTCTGTCGAGGGCTTTTATAAAGTTTCTTTCGCTTTTAGGATTGAAAAGCAGCGATATTGTTTTTGTTCTGAATCCATTTACATCGATATTTTTTAGTTTTAAAAGATCTTTGTTTGTCAGTATAGGTTCTTTTAACTCCAGTTTATGAGCGTGCTCCGGGGTCTCTTCCAGAATGTTATTTTTAGGTCCCAGAAAGCTTAATGTGCTCATGACTATTTTTTCTCTGATGGAATCTATGGGAGGATTGGTTACCTGAGCGAATAGTTGTTTAAAATAGTTAAAAATGAGCTGAGGCTGTTTTGATAGAACCGCGTGGGGGTGATCGTTTCCCATAGAACCGATAGGTTCTTTTGCTTCGAGAACCTTAGGCTTTATTATTTTGTTTATGTCTTCCCGTGTGTATCCGTTTGCCTTTAGATATGAAAGGAATTCCTCTTTGGATATCCCGGGTTCATCATTACCTTTACTATTTATTTTTAATGAATCGAAGTCGAGAAGATGCTCTTTAAGCCATCCGGAATAGGGTTTTGTATTCGACAGAGTTTCCTTTATTTCTTCGTCTCGAATAATTTTGCGCTTTTCCGTATCCACAAAAAACATTTTGCCCGGCTCTAATCTTCCGGATTCCAAAATATCCTTACCCGGTATATTTAAAACCCCTACTTCGGAAGCCATTACAACCTGATTGTTTTTTGTTATAAGATAGCGCGCGGGACGCAGTCCGTTACGATCCAGTATTGCTCCGATTCGGATTCCGTCAGTAAAAGATATCGCGGCGGGTCCGTCCCAGGGTTCTGAAATACAGGCGTGGTATTTATAGAAACTTTTTAGTTTTTCGTCCATAAGATTATCATTTTCCCATGCCGCCGGAATTAACATAATTATGGAATGGGGGAGGCTTCGCCCCGAAAGAGTCAAAAGTTCGAAGACATTGTCTAATATAGCCGAGTCGCTTTTAGTTGTATCTATTATCGGTTTTATTTTTTCTATATCTTTTCCGAATAAAGGACTTTTAAGCAGACCTTCTTTTGCCTTCATCCAGTTAATATTGCCTCTTAGAGTGTTTATTTCCCCGTTATGAGCGATAAACCGGAAAGGTTGCGACAGGTCCCAGGTTGGAAACGTGTTCGTGCTGTATCTGGAATGCACCATAGAGATCGCGCTTTTTATGGATTCATCTTTCAGATCGGTATAAAAATCTTCCACCTGATTTGCTGTTAATTGTCCTTTATATATAAGCGTTCTGCTCGATAAATTGGTTATATAAAAGTGGAATTTCTGCTCGATGTTTGATGCCTCCACAATTTTTTCCGCTCTTTTTCTTATTACGTAAAGAATGCGTTCGAAGCTTAAGCTTTCATTTTTTCCTTTAAGCGGAAGTTCGGCATTTCTCTTGATGAAAATTTGTTCTATAAAAGGTTGAGCTTCTTTCGCTTTTGTTCCTATTTTTGAGTTATCGACGGGGACTTTTCTCCAACCGAGAAGCGATTGCTTTTCTTCTTCGATAATTTTATGAAGAACATCTCTGCAAAAAGAACGTTCATTGACGTCCTTCGGGAGGAATACGATGCCCGTTCCGTATTCGCCCGGAGCCGGTAAGTCTATTTTCTCCTTTTCCGTGACTTTAGAAAGGAATTCATGGGGAAGTTGTATAAGTATGCCGGCACCGTCGCCGGTTTTAGGATCGGCTCCCACTGCTCCGCGATGAGCAAGCCGGTTTAGTATTTTTAAGCCTTTTTTTACAATATCATTTGTTTTTACACCGTCTATGTTGCATACGAAACCGACTCCGCATGAATCGTGTTCATTTGCGGGGTTATATAACCCCTGTTTTTTCGGTAAGCCTTTATTTTTTAGCATTTTTTTATGCCATTTTTTAACCCACCAACGCACTAACAGACTAACTCACCAACTATTATAATGTCGGCAGATATTTATTAATTTCGTATTCCGGAACCTGTATGCGGTAATCGTCCCATTCTTTCTTTTTGAGTTCGATAAATCGCGGGAAAATATGGTCTCCCAGGATTTTGCGTACCAGCAGGCTGTTTTCCGTAATTGAAATTGCCTGTCCCAGACTATCCGGTAGCGTTTCTATGCCCAGTTCTTTGCGTTCGATCGGGCTCAGGTGATAAAGGTTTTTTTCCATGGGCGTGGGCGTTTTATATTTCTTTTCGATGCCTTCCAGACCCGCGTGAAGCATAGCCGCAAAGGTCAAATACGGGTTGCAGGCGGGGTCTGCTGCCCGGAACTCACATCGGGTCGCTTTTTCCTGTCCGGGTTGATACATCGGCACACGTATTAAAGCGCTTCTGTTTCGCTGGCTCCATGCTATATAAACGGGCGCTTCATAACCGGGCACCAGGCGTTTATAAGAATTTGTGGTCTGAGCGAATATCGAGCAGATTTCTTTGGAGTGTTTCAAGAGACCCGCGATGTATGAATGACTAATATCTGAGAGATTATCTTTTGCATTTTTATCGAAGAAAGCGTTTTTGTCTCCCTTGAATAAGGACTGGTGTGTGTGCATTCCGGATCCGTTTTCTCCGAAAATTGGTTTGGGCATAAATGTCGCGTAGACTCCGAATTTAGTCGCAATTTCCTTGACTACTATACGGTATGTTATAACATCGTCAGCCATTTTTAAGGCATCGGCGTAACGCATATCTACTTCGTGCTGGGAAGGCGCCACTTCGTGATGTGAATATTCTACATGTATTCCCATTTCCTGCAGGGCAAATACTGTTTCTCGCCGCAGGTCACTCGCGACATCCAGAGTAGTAAGATCGAAGTATCCGCCTTTGTCGAGTAACTCTGTACCTTTGTCGTCCTTGAAATAGAAAAATTCCAGTTCCGGACCGATGTAAAAGTGGTCGAAACCCATATTTTCCGCTCGTTTTAGAGCCCTTTTTAGCACATATCGCGGGTCTCCTTCATAAGGTTCTCTATCCGGCGTCAATATATCGCAAATCATTCGAGCGACTTTTTTCTCATTAGGACGCCATGGTAATATACAGAAAGTATTGGGATCGGGCATCGCTATCATGTCGGATTCTTCTATATCCTGATAGCCGGTAATCGAAGAGCCATCGAATCCCATACCGTTTGTAATAGCGTTTTCGAGTTCGTCTACCGTTATGGCGAAGCTTTTAACCTGTCCCAAAATATCGGTAAACCAGAAACGAATAAATTTTACATCTTCTTCTTTTACAATTTTCAATATATCTTTTTTTGTTTTTTTAGACATCTTTTGCTCCTTATTTTTTACATTTATTGCCACGAAGGCACTAAGGCGCTAAGCTTGGACGTTTGTTTCTTTGTGTCTTCGTGTTTGAGTTATCCGATTGCTTCATTGCCGCGCTCGCCGGTTCGGATTCGTACGCAATCCGATAGGTCGAGAACAAATATTTTTCCGTCGCCGATCTGTCCGGTTTGAGCTCCCTTAATTATAGCGTCTATTGTAGGCTCTACAAACTCGTCATTTACCGCTATTTCTAATCGTAGTTTTTTAAGCAGATTAACTTCGTGTATAACTCCTCGATAGGCTTCCGTGTAACCTTTTTGCTGACCGCTGCCCAAGGCGTTCGTAACCGTCATTTTATAAACTTCCGCATCATACAGAGCTTTTTTTACATCGGGCAATTTATGCGGTTGAATTAGAGCTACTATAAGTTTCATTTAAACCTCCGTTATCTATTCGGTTGTAAATATCTGGAAGCCTCCGTAAGCCTCCATACCATGTTCGCCGATGTCCAGACCCTTTAATTCCTCATCGCGGGAAACTCTTAGTCCAATAGTAACATTTATCAGTTTAAAAACAATACTCATCCCTATGATTATAAAAATTATTACTGATAAAGCGCCTAACATTTGGATTCCGAGTTGTTTAAAACCGCCGCCATAGAAAAGTCCGTTCTGGGCAAGACCCAGGCTTTCTTTGCCGAAAAATCCGATAGCAATTGTTCCCCAGAAGCCATTCATGCCGTGAACGGGAACCGCTCCTACGGGATCGTCTATTTGTAGTTTGTCAAGCAAAATTACACCATAAACAACAATTACACCACCTATTGCTCCTATTGTTATTGCCGCCCATGGTTCGACAAAAGCGCAGGGAGCCGTTATGGCAACCAAACCCGCAAGAGCTCCATTCATAGCCATAGAAAGATCGGGTTTCCCGACTGTTTTCCAGACCGTTATCATAGCAGATATTCCGCCGGCGGCAGCAGCGAGATTTGTGTTAATCGCCACAAGCGCGATTAAGCTGCCGTCACCTACATGGAGGCTGGACCCCGGGTTAAAGCCGAACCAGCCGAACCAGAGAATAAAAACTCCCAGTGATGCAAGAGGAATCGAGTGCCCGGCTATGGCATTCGGCTTTCCGTCGGGTTTATATTTGCCTATGCGGGGTTTTAGCATTATTGTGCCAACCAGCGCAGCTGTGCCTCCCACGGTATGAACGACTGTCGAGCCAGCAAAATCGGCGAAATTTAGAGCAGACAGCCAGCCGCCGCCCCATATCCAGTGACCTACTATTGGGTATATAAGAGCTGAAATTGCGAATGAATATATCAGATAAGCCTGAAATTTCATTCTTTCAGCCATACCGCCCGCGACAATTGTCGCCGCGGCTCCGCAGAATGCCGCCTGGAATAGCCAGAAAGCATAGAGGGGAATATCGGCGCCCGATTGAGCTCCCGATAAGAACCAGCCTTTCAAACCCATAAAAGCATTCCCGTCACCGAACATTATCGCGTATCCGAACATAAAGAACCCTATAGAAGCCATGCAGAAATCCAGAAAGTTCTTTGTTAATATGTTGCAGGTGTTTTTTGCGCGAATAAAACCGGCTTCGACCATTCCGAAACCAGCCTGCATAAAAAATACCAGAAAAGCGGCCAAAAGCACCCATAGAGTATCCAATCCTACTGTAATTATCTGTATAGATTCTTGAGTCATTTTTAACTCCTTATTTTATAAACTCAATTCACCCGGAATCTTTGGGAATAGAGTCGCGTTTTTTACTTGTTTAAGTCCGCATATATAACGCGTAATTCTTTCTATTCCTATTCCGAATCCTCCGGAAGGGGGAAGACCTAATTTAGCAAGTTTAAGATATAATTTATAGTCTTTCGGATCAAGATTCTGGCGGATTATTCTTTCTTTTATCTTTTTATACTCGTTTTCACGCATGCCGCCGGAAAGACCTTCTCCGAAACTTTCAGGATATATTACATCCATATCGAGTAGTATCCCGGGTCTTTTAGGGTCTTCCTTGTCGTAAAATTCTCTCTTCCAATCGGGAATATCTATAAGCCAGAAAGGACCTTCCATTTCTTCAGAGAGAATGATTTCGAAATCTTTACCATGTTCTTCCATTGCTTTCATAAACGCTACTCTTTTGAATGGTGTGCTTGGTATTTTTAAATCACGACCAAAGAATTCAAGCTGTTTTTTGCAATGTTTTTTAACTTCCTTAAAGACGTGGATAAAAATTTCCTCCCCTAATTTAAGCAAATCGTCTCTGCTCGCGTTTCTTATTTCCAGGTCGAGCTGTGTAAATTCAAACAGATGTCGACCGGACTGCGCTGTTTCTTTCACTTCAAGCCGCAGGTTGGGGGAGAAACAGAAAAACTTATCTATTCCGCTTACGGCAATCATTTTATGTAGAATCATGCTTTTTGTGGTGGTATAGGTTTCTCCGTAGTACTCGAACTCGGTCGAAAAAACATCGTGACAGAGAGGATCCGTTTCCGGCGAAACCATAACAGCCGAGATTTCAAGGAAGCCATTATTGAAGAGGTAATTTGCCATAGCATTCCTGACTTTAGTTTTTACAACAAGCATCTCCCTGATCGCGGGATCCCGGAACCTCTCATAGTATTTCTGTGCCAGCATCGCCTCTCTAACTTCTTCTTTTTCTTCTACCACAATAGCCTCCTTTTATGGTTTGTGAATTATTATTCGTTAATATTGAATATTTATTCAAAATTAACGAAAAGAATATATTTAATATTTCTCTATTGTCAAGGGGTTAATTTGGATTTATGTTGTTGAAGGATTAAATCAGGTTATTTGCAATAAAATTCGTTTTATTGATTGGTTTTTAAATCGTATTGTAGCGTTTTATTATTGTGGGTGCTTTTATCGTTTCTCTGCTGTTAGTAGGCTTACTGCGATAACGGCAATTGTAGCCAGAACGAAAGAGGCTAACCTTACGGTTATGAAATTGTCTAAGGTTTTAACGTTTGCCCATATGACAGTACTCAAGGCGCCGGTTAGCATTCCTGCGGTGACCCCGTATTTTGTGGTTTTCTTCCATTTCAAGGATAGGAGCAGCGCCGGTCCGAAGGAGGCGCCCAATCCGCTCCAGGCGTAAGAAACCATCGTGTATATAAGGGTTTGAGATTTGATGGCAAGAATAAAAGCCGATGCCCCAACAAATAAGGTTATTATTCTTGAAGCCATAAGTTGGGTCTTTTCTGATATCTTTCTTCGAAATATGTTGTGGTAAACGTCTTCGGATAAAGCCGAGGACGCGACAAGGAGTTGTGAATCGGCTGTTGACATCATTGCGGCTATCGCTCCTGAAATTAAAATACCGGCGAGCCACAGAGGTAGTAGGGAAGTAGCCAGGTGTGGCATGAGAAATTCTGAGTCGATTAAAGTTCCTGAGTCTACTAATCCTTTACCGACTACTCCTATAAAAAACGCTCCGAAGAAGGCGGGTATGCTCCATGCGATAGCGATATTTCTGCTGATTCTTACTCTTTCGGGGTCTTTAATCGCCATAAATCTGACGATTGTATGAGGTTGACCGAAATATCCGAGTCCCCAGCTTAAACCGCCTATTACGCCTGCTATAGCCGGCCAACCGTTCAGGTTTCCCCATAAAGAAGAAAGGGCAAACTCGATATTATGTCCTCCGTTTAATAATGCAATGAAACCGACAATCGGGAGACCCACGAGAGTTACTATCATTAGTATCGCCTGAAGGAAGTCTGTCCAGGCTACAGCTAAAAATCCTCCCATTAGAGTATAAAATAAAATAACTATAGCACCTATAATTATTCCATTTAGATGAGGTATTCCTAAAGTTGTATGCAGGGTTTTACCCGCGCCGTTGAATTGCGCGGAAACATACAGGGAGTAAAAAAATATGATTATGAATGTAGCGATAATTTCATTTATTTTATTTTCGTGTCCGAAATTCTTCGAGAAAAATCCCGGGAGTGTTATCGCGTTCAGTTCTTCGGTTTTTGACCTGAGCTCCCTGGCTATTATGAACCAGGCTGCTATTATTCCGCAAATGCAGCCTACGGCGGTCCAGAGTTCTATTAAACCGGCGGTAAAAACCATGGCGGGTACCCCGAGAAGAAGCCAGGATGATTCGCCGGAAGCTCTTTCCGAGAAAGCCGCTACCACCGGGTTTAATCTTCTTCCCGCTATAATAAAATCTTCCTGAGTTTTTGTTAAGCGATAAGTCCAGATTCCTATACCTAAGATAATAGCAAGATAAATAAAAAAACCTATTAAAACCGGATCCATTTTCCCCCCTGATTTTTTTAAATATTAATTTTTAACGGATACGTGTCAAGCCCTTTTCGACCAAAAACAAAAACTAATTGAACCACAAAGTTCACAAAGAACACAGAGATTTTGGGTCTAAATAAGAAAGCTCTCCGTGACCTCTGTGTGTTCTTTTTTCTCTGTGTTCTCTGTGTTAAATGTTTTTAGTTTTTAGTGTGTTTCGTGGTTTAATAATTAATTTTTGGTTGTTGACATTTATAGTCGCTTATATATTTTTGTAAGAAAGGAGTATTAATGTTCGATGATTTAAAAAATATTATTTCAAAAGTCGACGCGGATTACGCCGATGTGCGTTATGAAATAAAAAAAGAGATAAACATAGTTTTTAACGGGAAAGAATTAAATACTGTTACTTCCAATTCTACCGATGGTTATGTTTTGAGGGTTTTAAAAAACGGTGGATTGTCTTCGGTCGCTTTCACGAAAAAGAAAGACGCTGACGAAGCTTTGCAAAGCGCGACCCAGAACGCTTTGCTTATTTCTAAAAACATTAAAAAACCCGTAAGATTCGCGAAAACCGAAGTTATAAAGGATAAGTTTAAGCCGGAGCTCGATGAAGATCCCCGGGATATTTCTATTGAAGAAAAAATCGATTTAACAAGAAAATATAACAATATTCCTTTAAAGCAAAAAAATGTTTTGACCACCAATATTGCATATAATGAGGTAATACGGGAAAAGTATTTTGTAAGTACTGAGGGAAGTGAAATAGGGGAAGATTTAATTACGAATGGTATTAGAGGTTTGATCACTTCCAGTGATGGTAATATCTTTCAGAATGTCAGGGTGGCGTTTGGCGGAAGCGGAGGTTTTGCTTCAATCCGGAATCAGGAAAGTGAGTTTGAAAAGAGAACCGCGTTGGTTCTCGACCTTTTAAAAGCGCAGCCGATAGATGGTGGTGTTTATAACGTGGTTCTAAATCCTGACCTTGCGGGTGTTTTTACGCACGAAGCCTTCGGGCATTTTTCCGAGGCTGATCTGATAGAAGATAATCCTACAATGCGAGAAAAGATGAAGATCGGGGCAAAGTTAGGTAATGATATAGTCAATATTAAAGACGATCCCACGATGCCCGATCAGTTAGGTTTCTATAAGTATGATGATGAGGGTGTAAAGGCAAGATCGACTCAGCTTATGGAAAACGGGGTTCTGGTAGGAAGGTTGCATTCGAGAAGAACCGCAGCCGCGTTCGATGAACCCCTGTCCGGTCACTGTGTAGCGGAAGATTACCGTTACCCTCCCATAATAAGAATGGGTAATATTTTTATCGAGCCGGGTCCAGCTTCTTTCGATGAACTTATTTCTAAATTGGGAGAAGGTTTCTATATTCTCGACGCCAAGGGTGGTCAAACCAGCGGCGAAAATTTTACATTCGGAGCCCAGTATGGCTATATAATTAAAAACGGGAAATTGGGAGAAATGGTAAGAGATATTAATATTTCCGGTAATTTATATCGTACCCTTGAAAATATTTCGGCAGTAGGAAACGATCTGGAATTGTCAAAGGTGGGAGGTTGTGGAAAGGGGCAGATGAATATTCGTTCGACAAACGGCGCGCCCCACATCCTTATAAATAACCTCTTAATAGGTGGTAGATAATGAAAAAGATGCTGGATTTAGCCGCGGAAAAAAGCGATAAAGCTGAAATATTTTCTCTCGGAGAAAAAACCGATATAATAAGATTCGAGAATTTTAAATTAAAAGATATAGAAACTAAGATACAGTCGGGTGTAAGCCTTAGAATACAAAAAGATGGTAAACTGGGATTCGCGTACACGAAAAATCTTTATAATAGAGAAGAACTGCTTAATAACGTCCTGTCGTCTCTTGCCGGAGGTGTGGAAGCTTCATTTGATTTTCCCTGTACTAAAGAAGTTTCAGTTTTAAACACGTTCGATCCTTCTGTCGAAGATATTTCTAATTTCGATATTGTCGAGGAATGCAGGAGAGTGAGTGATTTCCTTTCCTCTGAAATTAGCGGTCAGCTGGATATATTCGCGGCTCTTGATACTTCAGAAGTATCCATTATGAATAGTTCCGGCACGAACCTTAAAGAAAAATTTTCTTCATATTCCTTGAGTTTAAATGTTTTTTATCCCGGTTCTTCATCGGGCATAGAAAGGTCTTTGGTCGGTAAAAATTTTCAAAAAACGGATGAAAAGTATTTGAATTATATTATGGATACTTACAATAAGTCTTTAAAACAGGTAAAAGTTAATAAGGGGCGAATGAAAGTGTTATTAATGCCGGAAACGATATATGTTCTTATATGGAGATTATTAAGCGGTTGTAACGGTAAAAATATTTACAATAAACAATCACCCATTTTGAAAAAATTAAATGATAAAATATTCGATGAGAAGCTAACAATCTATAACGATCCTCTCGGCGATGAAATGCCGGGCGCTCGAAGTTTTGATGATGAGGGTGTTGCCTGTGAGTATTTTAAATTAATAGAAAACGGAATATTAAAAAACTTCTACTATGATCTTTATTACGCTGAAAAGATGGGTGTAAAATCTACCGGGCATGGTTTTAAGACCGCTGTCTGGGGCGGAGAGACGGTTTCCATGAGCCCTGTTCCAGCTCTTGAGCATCTATATATAGAACCGGGTGATAAAAGTTTTTCTGAACTGTTATCTTTGATGGACAGAGGAATAATTGTTGCCGGTGCTCTCGGCGCTCACAGCGGAAACATACCGAACGGCGACTTTTCGGTAGGTGTAGACCCCGGTTTATATGTAGAAAACGGAGAAATAGTAGGACATGTAAAAGACGCGATGATATCGGGGAATATTTATGATACCATGAAAAATGTTGCGGCTATTGAAGATACGTATCATCCGGCTTATATGGGCACATTTCCCGCAATATTATTTGACGATGTTTCATTAACCGTTTAGAATAGGAGGTGTTAATGGATTTTTTTAAGCTCAAGGAACACAATACTTCGGTGAAAACAGAAGCTGTCGGCGGGGTGACGACATTTATGACCATGGCTTATATAATTTTTGTTCAGCCGGTTATTCTTTCTCAGGCGGGAATGGATTTCGGTTCGGTTATGATGGCAACTGTAATTTCTTCTGTTATCGCTATGCTTATTATGGGGCTTTACGCCAATTATCCTATTGCTCTCGCTCCGGGTATGGGAGAAAATTTCTTCTTTGCTTTTACAATCATTCTTGGAATGGGAATTGCCTGGGAAAAAGCTCTGGGAATTGTTTTTATTTCCGGAATTTTGTTTATATTATTAACTCTTTTTAAAGTCAGGGAATCGGTCGTTAATACGGTTCCCGGGAGTTTAAAGAAATCGATCGCAGCTGGCATCGGGGTCTTTATTACTTTTATAGGGCTTCAATGGGCCGGAGTTGTTGAAGGCAATCCCGGAACACTTGTTACACTGGGCAGTCTTAATACAAATTATACTGTTTTGTTCTTTATCGGTCTCATTGTTTTATTTTTCTTATACGCGAGAAAAATAAAGGGGGCGATTCTGTGGGGGATATTGATTACCGCGGTTATTGGTATTCCCATGGGTGTCGTTAAATTCGGAGGAATAGTTTCCAGGCCTCCTTCCTTAGCTCCTACATTTTTTAAGCTCGATATATTAGGGGCTCTTCACTGGGAGTATATTATACCCATTCTGGTTCTTTTCCTCCTGGACTTTTTTGATACAGTGGGAACTTTGATAGGAGTTAGTTCACACGCTGATTTGCTCGACAAAGACGGCAATTTACCCAGGGCTGGAAAAGCCTTGATGGCTGACGCGATAGGCACGGTCGCGGGAAGCTTATTCGGAACTTCTACAGTGACCAGCTATATCGAGAGTGCTACTGGGGTAAGTGAGGGAGGAAGAACAGGTTTGTCTACAATTTTTACATCCGCCTGTTTCCTTCTGGCTGTATTTTTCTTTCCGCTTGTAAAAGCTATAGGGGGAGGTTATCAGGCAGGAGAAAGCACTTTTTATCCCGTTACAGCCCCGGCGCTTGTTCTGGTCGGAGCCCTTATGATTAAAAGCGTAGCAAAAATAAAATGGGATGATGTAACCGAAGCGATTCCTGCTTTCCTGGTTTTAGTTGGAATTCCTTTGACCTACAATATATCTCACGGGATGGCACTTGGTTTTGTTTCCTATCCAATAATGAAACTGTTTTCGGGTCGAGCTAAGGAAGTCCACCCGATTATGTGGGTATTGGGAGTCGTCTTTGCCTTTAGTCTCGTACTGTCCACGAGATATTGAGAGCTTATTATAAAAGGGAAATTAACTGCAGATAAGTTGACAGAATGTAATTTTATGTTAAAATTAATTTAAACAAAAAGGAGGTTTGTTATGGCAGATAAAAAAGAGAAAGAAATAATTGTTGAAGATACTCAAGCGGTTGAAGAGGGTAAGAGTCTCGCGTGGCTTTCTTATTTCGGTCTTTTACTTTTAATTCCTTTACTGGTAAAACCCGATAATTCTTTTTGTAAACACCACGCGAAGCAGGGTCTCGTAATACTTCTTTTTTATATAGGTCTTGTTATAATTAACATAATACCGGTAGTCGGACAGGTAATCTGGGTTTTGGGAGCTATTACCCTTTTTGTCCTGTCTATTATCGGGATAGTTAATTCTCTCCAGGGTAAGTACTGGAAGGCCCCGCTCGGCATTTATAACATTTCTCAGAAGTTTAATTTTTAAGGGATAAACTTTTACGATTAAAGGCAGCTCTAAGAGCTGCCTTTTTTTTAGAAAATTAGCCACGAACTCACCAGGACACGAAGAAAAACAACGTTTAAACGTTTTTTCTATGTATTCTCTGCAGTGAAAAATTCTGGGGAGGTCGTGTGGGCTCTGTAGTACTACCGGTCAACTTTTTGTTTTTTTTAAAAAATACTGGAGTTGTCATTACGAATTCTTCTCCTTTGATTTTATTTACCCTGTGGAATATAGAAGGATATTCTCGACAGGCTAGCTATTCCATAAGGTGAAGTAATCTCTATGTACCTCTTGAGATTACTTCGCGTGAGTTGAGCAGGGAGCTAAACTCGTAATGACAAAATAAATAAAAAACATTGGGGATGGGGGTGGCTTTGCGTTCTCAGCGTCTTTGCGGTGGTTTAATTTTTTTAGTGGGTGGGAGTGCCTTGACTTTTTATTTTTTTGACGTAAATATTTAATTAAAGGATTTATAGGAGGTATTGACATGGAAAAAAAGATAGGCGAAATAACTCATTATTTTGGCAACATCTCTGTCGGTATTATTAAATTAGATGCTCCTTTGAAATTAGGAGATACAATTCATATTAAAGGCGCACATGATGATATTAACCAAACCGTAGATTCTATGCAAATAGAACATGAGGATGTTGAATCGGCTGATAAAGGAGATGAGGTAGGTATAAAAGTTGTAGGAAAAGTTCATCCTAACGATGAAGTTTATCTGGTAGTAGATTAAGGGCAAATTAAATAAAGATTAATAATTAAAAAGTAATTAGCAGTTACTTTATCGGGTAAAGGTGGTTTTTGAGTGAAATTTCTTAAAACCATCTAACTTTCTTATTGTTTTGCTTACCCTTGACACTCTATTAATTCTTTGTATATTTCGCGGGAATTTATAAAAAAAGGAGGATAGATGCCGGAAGCGCTTATAGAAGAAATAAAAAAGACCGAAAAAGAAGCGGAACAAATCGTAGTTAAAGCGAAGGAAAAAGCTCAAAAAGATATAGAGAAGGCGAGAGAAGAAGCCGAATCGATAATCGAGGGAGCTAATAATAAAGTAAAAAAGATGATTGCCGATAAGAAAAAAGGAGGAGCGAAAAAAGCAGAAAAGGAGAAAGAAAAGTTAGAGAATGATATGGAGAAGGAGATAGCAAATATAGAAAAAAGGGTTTCCTATAAAATCGAAGAAGTCAGAGATTTAATTATCAAAAGGATTTTAAAGAAGGGCTAAATGCCTAAAGAAAAATTAAAGAAAGCAAATTTTCTTATATATGAAGATGAAAAAGAAAAATTTCTTGCCGATCTTCAGGAAAGAGGAATATTTCATATTACAAATTCCCGCATCTCTACTCTGGCTGACGAAAATCCCGATTTAATACCTGAAGAGAAGTTTACGGACGAAGAAGCAGAGAAGATTTTTAAGAAGATTCAGGATATTGTAGAACTACTAAAAGACAACGCTGAAAGGAAGGGAGTTCTCGGACAATTTATAGATTTAAAAACAGGAATTTCTCCGGAAAAATACAGGGAAATCGTCGAAAATTTCGATGTCGATGAAATTAATCAGATATGTGATTGGGAAAGTGAACTGTATCATTTAAAAAACAAAGTTACCGAACTTACAGATAGGATAGAATTTTATGAGGAGTGGTCGAATCTTAAAACGAAAATTTCCGAATTTGACAGAATAAAGAATGTTTCAGTAAAAGTTTATAAGTTGAGCGTGGATAAGGAGGAATTAGAGCAAAAGTTAAAAGATATTCCTGTGGATTTTCATATTATTTTTGAGAAGCAAAAGAAATCAGGTATCGTTTTCTTTATTTATAAGGGTTTTGAAGAAGATTTTAAAAATGCTGTCGCCGATTTTGAACCGGAGTTAGTGAATCTTAAAGATGCGGAAAAAGAGCCATCCCAGATAGTTTCAAAATGCAAGGAAGAAATCAAAAAGCTTAATGGAAAAATTAGTGAGATTTCGGAGAAGATATCGAAAAAGGGTTCCAATTACCAGAAATATATAGTTCTATACGATTATTTTCTTTCCAGAATAGACAGAGCGGAAGTTCTTAATAAAGGTCTTTTCACAAGAAAGGTTTTTCTCTTAGAGGGTTGGGTGGAAGAAGACAACAGTACAATTCTACAAAATATCGCCGATGAATATGAAGGTGTTGAACTTAACTGGGTAAAACCCGCGAAAGACGAGAAACCTCCTGTTAAATTGAAAAACAATACTCTAAGTAAACCTTACGAAGCTGTTACCGGTTTATACGCACTTCCGAAATCGGGAGAGGTGGATCCCACTCCTTATATAGCGATGTTCTTTGCCGTATTTTTTGGATTCTGTATGACGGATGCCGCTTATGGAATTGTACTTGTCGCGGTTTCCTTTCTATTAATGCCGAAATTACCGGAAGGAAGAAAATACTTATGGATATTTGTGGGAGGGGGATTGCTCACTATATTCGCCGGTGCTATAACCGGGAGCTGGTTCGGCAATAACATTGAGATGGCTTTTCCCGAGCTTTCAGCTATTAGCGTATTCAGACAGAAATTAACATTGTTCGACCCGTTTGCGAATCCGCTTAATTTTTTAATGCTTTCGCTGGTTTTTGGGATAGTACAGATTTTTACAGGACTGTTTATTTCCATCAAAGAGAAAATAAGTGAAAAAAAATATTTTAATGCTTTTGCAAATGAAGTATCCTGGATTTTATTTTTTGTTTTTTTGGGCGTATTCGTGGTAACAAAATCGAATGCGTTTAAAATCTTTATGTTTATTCCGCTTCTTATAATTATATTGTTTTCGAGCCAAAGTAAATCCGTTATTATGAGATTGGCGAAAGGTGGATTTACAGCGTTTAACGGACTTATTGGTTTTCTTGGTAACATACTTTCTTACAGTCGTATTATGGCTCTGGGTCTTGTAACCGCGGGTCTTGCTATGTCCGTCAATATTTTAGCGAAAATAGTAAGGGAACTCGTTCCTGGTATTGGGATACTTCTGGCGGTTTTAATATTCATCGGAGGACATCTTTTTTCAATAGCCATAAATACGTTGAGCAGTTTTGTTCATACAATGCGTCTCCAGTTTGCAGAATTTTTTCCTTACTTCTATGAAGGGGGAGGCGAGGTTTTTAAGCCTTTTGGATATGCTGGTAAATATATAAGAATAGAGAAATAAAAAAAGGAGGTATAAGTGAGTGGTTTTTGGATAGCATTATCAGGTGTAGGAGTGGCTGCTTTTTTCGCAGGAATCGGTTCGTCTATTGGTGTAGGTATTCCTTCCAGAGCGGCTGCAGGTGTTCTCGCGGAACAACCCGATAGATTTGGCAGAATGTTTATTCTTGTAGTGCTCCCTTCAACTCAGGGTTTCTATGGTTTTATTGCTGCTATGTTCATGATGATGAAGTTGGGAATGTTTGGAGGAAATATTAATTTTGATATGAGTATTATTCAGGGAGTTCAATATCTTATGGCAGCTCTTCCAGTTGGAATTCTCGGTCTGGTTTCCGGTTATCATCAGGGACTTGTTTCTACCTCGGGTGTTGAACTTGCAGCAAAACAACCGGAAGCAACAATGAGAGTGGTAATTTTCGCGGTTATGGTCGAAACTTACGCTATTCTCGGTTTTGTTACCACTTTTTTAATGGTTAACGCTATTGGTTAGAAAATGGGTAAAGTTAAAGATAAGATTTTAAAAGAAGCTGAAGAGAACAAAAAGAAAATAGAGAGAGAAGCCACTGCTAAAATTAAAGAAATTAAAAAAGAGGCTAATAAAAAAGCGAGAGAGGTAGAGAAAAAAGGTGAGATTAGAGCAGGGGAAGAAGAAAAGATCGAGAAAGAAAGAATCCTGAGCAGAGTCAGAATGAATCTTTCTAATAAGAGACTGGATAAGAAGAACAAAATCATGGAAGATTTGAAAAGTAAAGTTTCAGAAGAGATGAAGAAATTGAAGTGGGATGAGTATAAAGAACTGGTTAAGAAACTGATTCTCTCGGCTTCGGAAGATGGGGATGAGGAAATCATTCCCGGGGTTTTGCATAACGATAAAGTTGAGAAATTAATAGAAGAGTTAAACAAGCAAAAGAAATATGATTTTAAAATCTCGAATAAAAAGGGAAATTTTGAAGTGGGAATAATCTTATCTAAAGGAAAAAGGAAAGTCGATGCTACTCTTCCCGTCTTACTTGAGGAAATCTTTGAAGAAATGCAAGAGGAAATCGTAGGTTCTTTGTTTGGAAGTGAATAAATTCGAAAAAGTAAGAGTTCTGGATACAAAGTACACTTATGTTTTAGGCGTAATACGCGCGCGTGAAGTAAAGTTGTTAACCGACAAAAGATTCGAGGAATTACTTTCCACCGGGGACGTTGAAGAATTAATAGCGGCTCTACATGATACCGATTACGGGGAATATCTTAGAAATGTTGGTAAATATAAAGCTGAAGAAGCTCTCGAAATGGCTAAGATTGCTCTTTATAATGAAATGGAAAAATTCGTAAATAATTTTGAAATAATGAGGATTTTAAGAGCGAAATACGATTTTCATAATATAAAAGTTCTTCTAAAGGGAAAAATTGCTGAGGAGGATTTCACAGATAAATGTTCTCCGCTTGGATACATACCTGTTTCTAAATTAACAGAGATAGTTCGAGAAGAAAAATATGAGCGTCTCCCGGATTATCTTCAAAGATCAGTGGAAAAGGGGATAGATGCTTACTATTCGAATGATCACAATCCTCAGTATTTAAGTTTTGCCGTTGATTCCATTATGGCTGAAACGTTGACTTTGTATATCAAAAATTCTTTTCTTAATAATTATTATAAAATATGGGTGGATTTAACGAATCTAAAAATTATCCTCAGACTCTTATTTCTTGAAAGGTACGAGG
>CAZSEX010000031.1:0-22265 GCA_964606065.1 uncultured bacterium
GAGAACACAGAGGTTTTTATTCTTGTTTTTCCCACAACTTCCCACCGATTAAAACGCAGAGAGCACAGAAACCCTACCCCCTTCAACCAAAAAACTGGTACAACTTTTGGGTACAACCTTACATTCTATCTTTTCTCTTTGTGTTCTTTGTGAACTTTGTGTGAGAATAATTTGGTGTGGTGGGTCGGGCTGTAAAATAAAACAGTCTTCTTCTCTGTGTGCTACGTGAGTTTTTTGCTTTTCTCTGTGACCTCTGCGGTTAAATTGTTTTGGAGGGGTGGATGGGTTTTAAATAACATTCTATTTTTTTCTTTGCGTTCTTTGTTAACTTTGTGGTTCATCTAATTTTCACTATTTAAATCCCATCACATAAAAATATCCGTCGACAAAATATTCGATATTTTTAAAACCACTTTTTTTAAACATTTCTATAAAAAGGTCTTTCTCAGGAACTTTATGGTCGGCTACCTCGGGACTTACTTCTTCATGTAATCGATTTAATTCCTCTGGAGTAAGCGAATGTCCGATAATCAACCTTCCCCCTTTCTTTAAAACTCTGTAGCACTCTGAAATCGCTTTCTTTTTATTAGTAAAGTGAGGAAAAGAATTGAAAATGATGACTGCATCGAATTTATTCTCAATTAAAGGAATATTTTCTCCTTCTCCCCTTATTGCGAATTCATCAGGATAAATTTCTTTTAAACCTTTAATCATCGCGAAAGCTTTATCGATAAAAACAACTTTGGCTTCGGGAAAATTATCAAACAAACACTCACGTAAAATCCCCTTACCACAGGCTAAATCTAAAATAAATTCGGACCTGCCATCGATCAATTCTCGAACGAAAATTCCGGCGACTACCTTCGATTCTGCCGAAACTTCCCAGTTCTCCGCCCATTTTTCAAAACAGTCAATGTCCATTTCTGCCTCTCGAAATCAAAGAAATTATAAAAATCAGGGAAGAAACGATTATAATTGTGGCTCCCGAGGGTACAGAAAACACATAAGAAAAGAAAAGCCCCGAAAGGCAAGAGACAATCGCAAATATAATAGAAAGAAGATACATTTTTGAAAGTTCGTGCGTCAGAATTCTTGCGGCTGAAGGAGGATTTATCAAAAGGCTAAAAATCAATATTCCCCCGATTGTATTTAAATTAAGGCAAATTACAAACCCGGATAGAAAAAGGAGGCTGAAAAAAATAAATTTTTCCGGTATACCGGACGCCATGGCAACTTCTCTGTTGTAAAATACCGCTTTGATTTCTTTGCCAAAAAGAAGCAAAAAAATAATCATAAAAAAAGTTATACCCGCGTTTATATAAATATTAATCCTGGAGAGAGTCAAAATACTTCCCCAGATGAGATTAAACGCCTCTGTTTTTGGTCCTTCTATCAAGCCGAGTCCGAGAAAAGCTATTCCCAGCGCAAGAGAAAAAATAATACCTATTATGATGTTAGCTTCCAATCCGGATTTTTCGGCAATAGGACCGATTGAAATAGAAGCTGCCAGAGAAAAAACTATTGCCATTACGATAGGATCGACACCGAAAAGAAGCCCGATTACGGAACCGGCAAAAGCAGCATGCGATATGGCGACTCCCACAAAGGGAATCCTTAATAAAACCACCCAGACACCAACAATGCCGAGACCGATGCCCGCGAGTACAGAACCCATCAAGGCATTCTGAAAATAATTATAGCTTAAAATCTCCCACATATTTTTTTAAGCTTTCTTCGTTAATGTCATAAAGATTGGATAAATCTTTTAAATTATAATCATCGTGTGAAAAATCACCGAAAACTTCTCCGTTCTTAAGAGCAATCACTCTATTAATTCCTTCAGGTAAATATCTTAGAAGATGAGTAACAAAAACAATCGTCAATTTATGTTTTTCGTAAATACGGGTAATCAAGCTATTGATTTCCATCTGCGATGCTGGATCCAGATTCATCAAAATTTCATCCAGAAGTAAAATTTCTACATCTCTTGCCAATTCTCTGGCGATAGATACTTTCCTCTGTTCTCCACCCGATAGAAAACCCGCCGGTCTATTCTCTAATTCCTTTATCCCTACTTCTTCCAGGGATTTCTGAACAGATATAAAATCGTTTTCATCCAGTTTTTTAAAAAGCCCCCTGACGCCTGTTCTCCCGACACAAACTATATCCTTAACGGAAAGAGGCACATTTTTTGAAACAAATTCATTCTGGAAAATAAAACCGATTTTTTTTCTTACAGCAAGACCGTTTTTAAACGGATCCAGGTCGAATACCCGAACTTCTCCCGAATCAGGAATTAAAAATCCGTTTATAATTTTAAGCAGGGTTGTTTTTCCCGCTCCGTTGGGACCTATTATGGCAACAAAATCCTGTTTTTTTATATTCAGGGAAAAGTTAGATAAAACTTCTTTGCCGCCAAAAGTTTTGCTAATTTCTTGTATGTCTATCACTTAAAATATCCAGCAATAGATTTATATTATTCAGAAGTGTCGTTTTATAATCGTTTTCTTCCGGAAAATTCGATAGAATTACATAATTAATTTTTAATTCGTCTGCGATTGTCCTGCCCACCTTCTGACCACTTTGCAAATTATCCACAACCAACCGCGCATTTTTATCTCTACCGGTTTTTATCACTTCTGCGATTTCCTTAAGCGAGATATCCTCTCCCGGAGAGAAAACACAAACCACTTCCACTCCTAAAAACTCAAGAAAATCTTTTTGATGTTCATTACATATAACTTTAACTCCCTTTATCGGTTCTTTTTCCCGGGAAATTATATTGGAAAGAGAATCCATATCCATTTTAAGTTCTTCATATCTTCTATTTATTTCCTTAATGCTTATACTATCGGAACCGTATTCACTTTTTAATATCTCTGAAATTTCCCGGGCACCTTTCAGGTAAACATCGGGAATCATCCAATTACCATCGGTCTTCAAATCCACTATATCAATATCAAGGTCTAATTTTTCTATCTTTTTAAACCAGGATTCATAACCGTGATATATGATTAAGTCTGATAAAAAAATCAAATTCGCTTCCACAGGAGAAAGATCAAAATGCCCGGGACACATTCCACCGGGCACAATGTTAATCACTTTAGCATCTTCGGGAGCGATCATCTCCACAACCGAAGAAATATCCGTCGTCGACGTAACTATTCCCATTCCTAATACAAGAAAAAGCAAATTCATCTTTTAAGAGCTATCCCGATCTTAAAAGCCCTTCCGGGCATATTATACAAACCTGTAGCGTTAGGAATTTCAACATACCTGACATAATCCTCATCGAATATATTATCGACGCCCAGAGACAAATAAATATCATCCCTCGGCTTCAGATTAAAACGAACATCAAAAACATAATAAGAAGGAATTTTTTCCAGATGATTATCCGCCGCGTAGTAGTCGGTGAGATATCTTCCGCTTAATCTTCCTTCTAAAATTTCCTTCTCAAAAGTTATACTTCCGCTAAGTTTCTGACCGGGAACACCCTGCGTTCTTTCCTCCATATCTATATAAGAATAAGAAACTTCTAATTTCAACCAATTAAGAGGATATACACCCAGAGAAGTTTCCAGACCTTTCTCTAATAAAGAATCCACATTTTCAAACTGTCCGCTCGCAGGAGAGAACCTTATGAAATTATTTGTATTCATAAGATAAAGGGCTAAGTCTAAATCCAAAATATCGGATAATTTCTGCCTTAAACCTATTTCATAACTCATAAGTTCCTCAGAACCGAGCGATGAATTTGAAACAGGTAAAAGGTAAAGGTCACTGAAAGAAGGAAGCCTGAAACCCTTGCCTATCCTACCCCGTAATCTCGTATCATTATATTTAAGGACAATTCCTCCGTCGTACGAAAAAACACCATCCGAATCCTCCACGTAAGTGTATCTCAATCCACCCGAAAGATTAACAAATGAAGTTTTTTGTTCCGAATGAATGAACCCTTCATAAACCTCTCTGTCCCACTCTCCGTTTGAAATCCAGTTTCCATATTGCTTATAGAACTCGACGCCGCCTTGAGTTTTATTCCCCTTCAAAAGAGCCAACCTGACTAAAGAATTCAAACCGTCGATCTTATCTCTCGATTCCCATCCATCGGAAAATCGATGATAACCGTAAGTCCTGTATACCTTAGTTTGAAAATCAATTCTTTTAATTTGCCCGTTCACGGAAACATCGAAAGCTCCTCTTTCATAATTCTGATAACCATCCGGAACAGAAATATCTCCCGCGGTAGCCGGATCCTCCTTGTAGGCATCCACATATTTTGCGTAATTCTCGATTTTCCAATTTTCATTAATATTGTATATCAAATTACCCTGGTAAGCTTCGGTATTTGAAGCCGAATTCGGGAGAAATCCGTCAGAAGAACTTTTCTGAATTGTTCCCAGGAAATTTAATTTTGAAAATGACTCCTCAAAAGAACCAGTTATGTTGCGAGTATCAAAACTTCCGTAATCTATCCTTAAATTTACTTTTCTATCGCCGGAAGGCTGCCTGGTTAAAATATTAACGACTCCCCCCATAGCCCCGGAACCGTACAAAGAAGAAAGCGGACCTTTAACAACTTCTATCTTTTTTACGTTATGAAGAGGAAACGTGTGGGTTACAGCACAACCGTATATAGCCATCTTCTCAGGTCTTCCGTCTACAAGAAAACCGAGTTTTCTTCCGTTATTACCTATACCCCTTATAACCACATCGGCTCTTCCGAAATTTCCCGTTTTCATAACCTCTACTCCGGGGATACCGGAAAGCAAATCGGGAGTTACGTAAGAATTCATCAATTCTATGTCTTCTTCAGTTATAACCGAAACCGAAGCGGAAATGTCAGAAATATTATCTTCGTATCTATTTGCCGTAATCACAACACCTTCAGAAATGTACATCTTTGCACCCGTAGTATCCATAGCAAACTCCACCGAATCCACCATAGAAAACAAATAAAACAACAGAATCACTTCCACCTCCTTCATATAGTGTTACTTTTTTTTAAAAGATAGCACTAAGAATAGTCTTGTCAAGAGGGCAACTTACCACACCAAAAATTATCTCACACAAAGGCGCAATAACACTACAAAGGGCACAAAGCTACCCCGCGCACACAATGTCTTTTGTTTATTTTGGCATTACGGGTTCGATATCTTGCCTGCCCCAGCTTGCCCCGTGGAATAGATTGGCATCAAGGAAGCTCTTCTATTCCACAGGGCAGGCGGATACGCACTGAAGAAAGCTGACTTTATAAAAAAAGGGTGGTTGCCCACCCCTTTTTTAAATTTCTTATCTCAGAAGGACGACCTTCCTTACGAGATTTTCACTCTTTCCCTTTCTAAGAGAAATGAAATATATATCGCTCGGCAGTTTATCTCCATTCAATTTTATCGAGTGTATTCCCGCGGGTTTCTTTCCGGTGAAAAGACTTTTAACCATTATTCCGGCTTTGTTGTAAACCTTTAGATTCATATCCTCTTTTGATTCTCCTTCCGAAATGTAAAAATTTATACTGAAGACGTCTGTCGAAATGACTGGGAATACACTGAGTTTTATGTCGCTTCCTGAACCTGTATTATCTTCGATTCCCGAAACATCGGTTGTTATAAAGTCGGTTTCATTCCATCCGTTCGGCCCTATCGACAGCCATCTGGAATGAATCGCGTCGTTGTAAGTTGCAGGATCATATTTTAATCTAACCCTCCAGTGATAAGCAGTAGCGTAATTCAAACCGATTACATCTTCAGATATTTTCGTACCAGATATACCTGTATTATACCATGAACCGCTCTCGGAAATAGAAGTTCCGTCGAATAATTGACCGAGTTCTTTCACTTCCCATTGTAATTTAACTTTTCCCCTCCCTCCGGGTGTTCTTCCGAGTATATTAAGCTTTACTCCTTCGCTTCCCGTCGCGTTGCCGAGCTGAACAGGACGGGAACCGTCGGTTGTGGATTGTGTGGGAATAAGAGAAAGTCCACTGCCGTTGCCATGATATACAAATGCAGTTCCTTCATTAGTTCCTATGTCATCATACGCGTACGCCCCCACGATCACATCCGAATATCCGTCGCCATTTACGTCTCCCGCTGTGGAAACTGATATTCCGAAGTTTGCTTCTTCCTGGTTGGACTCAGCTGTCCAGCTGGCAGAAGCAGATAATCCTGAAGAACTTCCATGATATACAAATGCTCTTCCTTCATTATTTTCTCCATTTGTGTATCTGTAGGCCCCCACGATCACATCCGAATATCCATCTCCATTTACGTCTCCCGCTGTGGAGACGGATACGCCGAAGTAGGCGTATTCCTGATCGCCTTCAGCAGACCAATCAACAGTTTCGGAAAGTCCCGAACTACTTCCATGATACACAAATACTCCTCCTTCATATAATTCCACATTATTATACCCATACGCGCCTACAATCACATCCGAATATCCGTCTCCGTTTACATCCCCTGCCGAGGAGACCGTACAGCCGAAGTAAGTACTTGCCTGATCGGATTCCCCTTGCCAGTCGGCATCCGTAGATAGTCCGGAAGAACTGCCATGATATACAAACGCGACTCCCTCATTTGTTTCTTCATTATCGTACTTATACGCGCCCACAATCACATCCGAATATCCGTCTCCGTTTACATCCCCCGCTGAGGAAACTGATACGCCGAAGTAAGCACTTGCCTGACCGGATTTGGCAGACCAGTCGGGAGTGCTGGAGAGCCCGGAGGGACTTCCATGGTATGCAAATGCAGCTCCTTCATTCGATCCTGCGTCATCATACGAGTACGCCCCCACGATCACATCCGAATATCCGTCTCCGTTTACGTCTCCCGCCGAGGAAATCGAGTTACCGAATAATGCGTATTCCTGATCAGATTCGGCAGACCAGTCGGCAGAAGCGGAAAGTCCGGAAAAACTTCCATGATATACGAACACCATTCCTTCATCTGTTTCTCCATCGTCATAATAAGGGGCTCCCACAATCACGTCTGAATATCCATCTCCGTTTACATCCCCCGCCGAGGAAACTGAGTAGCCGAAGTTGGCATCTGATTGATCGGGTTCATCTGTCCAATTAGGAGTTTCGGACAAGCTCGAAGAACTTCCACGATATACAAATGCTCCTCCATTATCCATTTGTAATCCTGCATCGTACTTAGGAGCGCCCACAATCACGTCTGAATATCCGTCTCCGTTCACATCCCCCGCCGAGGAGACTGAATTACCGAAGTACGCCTGCTCTTGACTGGAACCAGCTGACCAGGAAGAAACCGCGGAAAGCCCGTAAGAACTGCCGTGATACACAAACGCTCCTCCTTCAGCAACATGACCATTATTGTAATAGGAAGCTCCCACAATTACGTCTGAATAACCATCGCCATTTACGTCTCCCGCCGAGGAAACCGAACTGCCAAAGTTTGCGTATTCCTGATTGGATTCGGCAGTCCAGTCGGCAGTGCTGGAGAGCCCGGAGGAACTCCCATGATATACAAATGCCATCCCTTCTTCATATTCTCCATTGTAGTTCTCACAAGCGCCCACAATCACGTCTGAATATCCATCACCGTTTACATCGCCTGCCGAGGAGACTGAGTTAGCGAAATGTATGCCTGAATGTTCGGTCTCAACTGACCAGTCTTCAGTCACGGAGAGCCCGGAGGAACTCCCATGATATACAAATGCCATCCCTGTACTCGTTCCTCCATACCAATAAGCGCCCACAATCACGTCTGAATATCCGTCTCCGTTCACATCCCCCGCCGAGGAGACTGAACAGCCCAATTGACCCAAATTATCATTGGATTCAACTGTCCAGGCAGCAGTACCGGAAAGCCCCGAGGAACTCCCGTGATATACATAAGCCCTTCCTTCCCGGTTTTCTCCATTTGTGTACCAGTAAGCGCCCACAATCACATCCGAATATCCGTCGCCGTTTACATCCCCCGCTGTGGAAACGGAATTACCGAAGCACGCCATACTTATATTGGATTCAGCGGACCAGTCGGCAGAAGAGGAAAGCCCGAAAGAACTGCCATGATATACAAATGCCATTCCTTCTTCCCCTTCTCCATGGTCATACCCATAAGCCCCTACAATTACGTCTGAATATCCGTCTCCGTTTACATCCCCCGCTGTGGAGACGGAATTACCGAAGTATGCACTTGAATGATCGGATTCGGCTGTCCAATTCGCGGTTGCGGAAAGCCCGGATGAACTTCCGTGATACACATAAGCTCTTCCTTCATCTGTCTGTCCGTTGTCATAATAATCAGCCCCCACAATCACGTCCGAATATCCGTCTCCGCTTACATCCCCCGCTGTGGAGACGGAATATCCGAAATAGGCACTAGCCTGATTGGATTCAGCTGACCAGGCGGGAGATGCGGAGAGCCCGGAGGAACTTCCGTGATATACAAATGCCACTCCCTCATCCGTTTGTCCGTTATCGTAATATCGGGCACCCACAATCACATCCGAATATCCATCACCGTTTACGTCTCCCGCTGTGGAGACCGAGTAACCAAAATATGCGCTATCCTGATTGGATTCAACCGACCAATCGGCAGAGCCGCTGAGACCTCTAATTTTAGCTGTAGGATTTGTACTCGAGTCTTCGATAATTGAGCTTTTTGAAGTAATACTGGTAATTGTTTTTATTGGATAAGCAATATTGATTTCATCAAGCGAAATGCTTAATTTACTTTCATCTCCCGATAAAGAATAATGTAATTCCTTACCGTCCGCATCTTCAACTTTGTTAATCTTAAATATAATCTCATCTTCGTTACTGCTCAGTAAAAATCTATTATTCTCCTGAGAAATATCGAGATTTTGCGTTTCAATGTCGAAATCTATTCCTTCTGTTTCGCTCTTTTCTGCTACAATAATATTCTGCTCGATTCCGCTTTCTGAATTTGAATAAATTATTTCTATACCGTCGCTTTCGCATTTAATATTATCTCCGTCAAGCCTAACTTCTAAACCGCCTGAATTACTTTTATGGTTATCGTTAACAGTAATCGATTTTATTTTCAAATTCCAGTTTTCATCACTCGTAATCACTCTCGGAATAAGTTCCATACCGTTTTCATTGAAATACGCGCGAAGATTGTTTTTTCGGTTCGCGAAATGATATTTTGGAGCGTCGAATAAGTTACTCTTATAATCGGATTTCTGTAATGATGGTTTGTATTCTTCTTTCTGTATATGCTCGATTGCCTCTTTTAACCATGAGTCGGAGATAACAGGACTGGTTTCCTCATTTGCTAAACCATGAGCCGGGGCAAGAAAAAAAACGATTATACTAATTAATAAGAAAATACTCTTCATAAAATACCCCCTTTTGAAAATAATTATACGGATTTGAAAAAATCTGTCAACCTATTTTTTTACCACAGAGGGCACAGGGAAAAACAACAAATAACACCCCAATACAGTCATATTTCCCTACGGGGCAGGCACAATGAAATAGAGATTCTCGCATGGTATTCTACTATTCCACAGGGCACTAATAATTTCAGGATGATTTAAACGAAGAATCAAAAACTAACTAATGTCTACTTCTTAACCTCCACAGTGCTGTAATAAATTTCCGATCCGTCGATTTCTCTTATTTCTCCCTCAATAATAAAAGAATCGTCGAGTCGTATATCTTCGGAAGAATTCCCTATCATGATTTTAATTTCGCCGGGTTCGACAATTTTATTCATTTCTTTGTTATAGAAAGCAAGAAGATTTACGGGCATTTTTATATTAATTTTTGCCTGTTCGCCATTTTTCAGATATACTCTTTTAAACCCCACCAATTTTTTCACCGGCGGAGACACACTTGCTACAACATCTCTAACATACAATTGAATAACTTCGCTACCGAAAACTTTACCTGTATTTTTTAAAGAAAAACTCAGCTCTAAAGAATCATCTGCTTTCACTTTTTTATTTCTAATTTTTAATTTTGAGTATTTGAATTCCGTATAGCTTAAACCATGCCCGAACGGGTATAAAGGCGTAATTGGTACATCTATATACCGGCTGGAATACAGGTTTTCTTCAGAAGATGGTCTGCCTGTATTCCTGTGATGATAAAAACAGGGAATTTGTCCCACGCTCCGCGGTACGGTTACGGCAAGTTTTCCTCCGGGGTTATAATCCCCGAACAAAACGTCGGCGACAGCGTTTCCCGATTGAATACCCAAAAACCAGGGTTCAATAATCGCGGGAACATTTTCAGCTATCCAAGGAATAGTAAGAGGTCTACCATTCATAAGTACAACCACAACATCGGCACCTGTCTCAACGATACTTTTCGCAAGTTTTTCCTGAACACCGGGAAGACCGATTTCAGAGCGGCTTCTCGCCTCTCCGCTCATATCGGCGGATTCTCCCAGAACAAGAATAACAACATCCGCCTCTTTAACCATAGAAATGGCTTCATTGAAACCACGTTCGTCATCCCCATTTACCTCACAACCTTTCGAATAAATAACCTGAGTACCTTTAGACACAGCATCTTTTATACCATCCAATACAGTTACGACATCTTTTTCTTCGCCGGTAGCTTTCCATGAACCGAGAGGTGATAATTTATCATCGGCAAGAGGACCAATTACCGCAATTTTCTCAAAATCCTTTTTTAGAGGGAGGATTCTATTTTCATTTTTCAATAAAACAATCGATTTGCACGCCATTTCTTTCGAGAATTTTACATATTCTTCCTTCAGAATTTCTTCTTTTTCAATCTCAACCTTACAATACTTAAACGGGTCATCGAATAGACCGAGTTTATATTTAGTCTCGAGTATTCTCCTGACAGCTTTATTCACCAAATCCTCTGATATTTCGTCTTTCCTTACGGCTTCTAAAATATCATTTCCGAAAATACCGCTCGTCATATCCATATCTACTCCGGCAGCGAGAGCTTTTTTACCCGCATCCGACCTGTCTTTTGCCACACCATGATTAATAAGCTCTCCGATCGAATTCCAATCACTTAAGACAAAACCATCGAATACCCATTTTTCTCTGAGTAAATCGGTTAAAAGCTCTTTATTCGCGGACATGGGCTCACCATTAATATCATTAAAACCGCACATAATCGAACCGGCGCCCGCTCTTACTGCGGCATGAAAAGGAGGCAAATAAATTTCTTTAAGTGTTCGCGGAGAAACTTCAGCGCTGTTGTAATCACGCCCTCCCTGAGCCGCGCCATAGGCGACAAAATGCTTGGGACAGGCAAGAAGAGTATTCTCAAAACTCAAATCATCACCCTGATAACCCTCGATTTGAGCTTTTGCCATAACCGCACCCAGATATGGATCTTCTCCGGCTCCCTCGACTATTCTCCCCCATCTCGGGTCGAGAGCAACATCGACCATGGGAGCAAAGGTCCAATGTATTCCGGACGCGGCAGCTTCAACTGCCGCAATTCTTGCGGTCCGTTCAACCGCTTCCGGCTCAAAACTACATGCAGAAGCGAGCGGAACCGGAAAAATAGTTTTAAATCCGTGAACAACATCCAGTCCAAAAAGCAAAGGTATTCCGAGACGCGATTCCTCTACGGCTATTTTTTGTAAATCGCCGAGAAAATCGGCACCGACTACATTCAAAAAAGATCCGACTTTACCCTTCCTGATAAAATCTTTCTTTTCATCATCTATTTCTGAATTAAACCCCATACTGCCACCGCCCGCATATTGAGCCAACTGACCTAACTTCTCTTCCAGAGTCATTTTCTCCATCAATGAATCTATAAACTCATCCATCGGGGGTTCAAGCAAACTTAACTCCTCTTTTAATTTCGACCGCACCATCACAGGTAAAAACAAAATCAAGATAAGAAAAAATTTGTTCAAAATACCCGAGCCTTTCATTTCTCAGCCCTCCTTTTGGTAAAAAATCAATTTTGTTCAACTCAAGGAATAAAAAAGTGAACTCTGTTTTCATATCAATGGATCCCGCAGAGAAACGAAAAAAACGCACTGAGCAGAGATTTTTCGTCGTTTATATTCAATTATTCAACCGATCCGAAGAAATTACTGTTACCAATCAACCAATCGACTAATTAACCAATACACCGAAGCTTACAGCTTTAACTCCTCCTCACTAACCCACAAACCGTGAACATTGCAGTACGAAAAAGCGTAAATGGTCCCAGACTTTTCGGTCTTAAAAGTCATCGTAGCATCAGGTTCGGTATAAACCGTGCTCGTATCGGGACCTTCAACCGAAGCGCCATGCGCGGCAAAATCAGCCTTTCCTACCAGATACGGAAATTTACCTCCCTCAGGCTTGAAATAAACTTCGATCCATACGATATGATGTTCGGTTTTATTGGGATGAGCGATTTCCTTCCCCACAGAAACTCTTACCTTGACCTTCTCGCCTTTTTCCAATACTTCTATTACAGGAACATGCTTTTCAGACTTCCAGTCAGCTCTCTGTAACAATTCATTAAATTTCTCCATACTTACCTCCTTTTCCTCTCTTTACTTACAACTTTGTAATAATTACAAATATAAACACGTTCCAAATTATAATAAGAGGATTTTGTCCTTTGTCAAGGCGCTTTTTTTATCTGATATAAAAAAGCAACCACAAGATCACACGGATTATCACGAAATTTCCTACATGCTTTTAAACGGGCAACTTTTACTCGAAAAAAATTAACCGCAAAACTCTCAAAGAGCAAAAAGATTCAGTGGAACAAAAGGCGTTGCCTGATGAAACACTATTCCATTGGGCCTGCCCTACCTGCCCCGTAGGGAAGTATGACTGTATCGGGATAGAGAGGAACGAGCGTTTAGTGTGTAATCTGCGGTCAAATTTGGGGTTGTGTTGTTGGGCTTTGTGTCTTTTGTGTCCCTGTGTGAGAATTCTCTGGTAGGAGGGTCGGGCTATCATCTTGACATATATAACCAGTTTAATAAGATTAATCAGTTAAAATGAAACCGAATAAAAACACCATTAAAAAAATAGAAAAAGTTTATTTACAATTCAAAGAAGAAATTGGATACCGCCTTAATGAATTCAAAAAAATCGGCAAAAGCGCCACCCCGGAAGAATTATTTATCGAATTAGCTTTCTGCGTCCTAACACCCCAATCGAAAGCAAAATTCTGCTGGGAAGCGATTCTATCTATGCAAAGAAAGAATATACTGCTCAAAGGAACAAAAAAAGAAATAAATAAAGAGCTACAGAAGGTCAGGTTTAAAAATAGAAAAGCGGAATATCTATACCAGGCACGATGCGACTTTTTTAAAAAAGAAAATTCAATTTACGAAAATATTAAAAAAATTAAATCCCCTTTGAAATTAAGAGAATATCTTGTAAGAAATGTCAAGGGTATAGGTTACAAAGAAGCGAGCCATTTCCTCCGAAACATCGGACTTGGTTCGGATATTGCCATACTCGATAGACATATCATAAGGAATCTAATTGAACTCGGAGTTTTAAAAGAATATCCCGGAAATCTATCCCCAAAAAAATATGAGGAGATAGAAGAGAAAATGAAAAGATTATCAAAAGATTTGGATATACCACAGGATACTCTCGATCTTGTTTTCTGGGCAAAAGAAACAGGAAAGGTATTCAAGTAAACCCCAATTTAACAAAAAACTGCTTGACAAAGAAGCGGCATCCACATAATTTGAATAGAATATGAAACCACAATCCCGGGATACAAAAATTAAAACGGAAGAGATACTTATTTTTCTGCTTAAAAAACAAAGCCGGGCGGAAAAATTTTCGCGGGTTCGTTCACTGACAGAAACAGCAATAAATCTATCTAAGCGCGCGATTAAAAGATCCAATAAAAGCTTAAACGAAGAACAAGTAAATTTACTTTTTATAGAATATAATTACGGTAAAGATTTAGCCACTAAATTTCGAAAGTCTTTAAGTAAAATACGAAAATGAATTCGCCCGACATATTGTTAGCATTAAAACCATTAATAGCATCTTTCAACGAACTAAAAATAAAATACTATATAGGCGGTTCTCTGGCAAGTTCCATTTACGGCATGCCACGTGCTACACTCGACGCGGATATAGTCGCGGATATAAACCTCAATCAAATTAAAACATTAAAAAATAACCTCGAAAAAAAATATTATATAGACGAAAATATGATCAAGGACGCAATTAAAAATAATTCTTCATTTAGTTTAATACATTTTGAAACCTCTGTTAAAATTGACATATTTGTTTATAAAAATAATGCGTATCAAAAAAAGGCAATTGAACGCGGCGTGGAAGACACATTGGTTGAAAACGACCAGAGCAGTAAATTTCGCTTTGCTTCACCCGAAGATATCATTATAAACAAATTAAACTGGTATCAAATGGGGGGTAAAGTTTCAGAAAGACAATGGCTCGATGTTATCGGTGTAATAAAAATTCAGGGAATTTCTCTAGATAAGAAATATCTGAAAAATTGGGCCATAAAACTCGATCTTACCGAATTACTGAAAAAAGCTTTTATTGATGCAGAAATTGCGCTGGAATAGATTTCATTATTAATAAGGAGGTTGGATGGGAAAATCATTAGAAGCGCTCGAACATATTATGAAACAGATCTACACTGCCCAAAAGAACGAGATTACAGAATACCATGTTTATTCCAATATTGCTAAAGGGGTGAAAGATAAAAAAAACAGAAAAGTCCTTCTGGATATCGCGAATGAAGAATTAGAGCACTACAAATTCTGGGAATCGGTTACCAAAAAGAAAATGGAACCAAGCCGTTGGACACTTCTTAAATATTATTTAATCTCTAAAATTTTAGGTTTTACTTTTGCTATCAAACTGATGGAAAAGGGCGAAGACCAGGCTCAAATAAATTACGCGGAAATATCAGAATACGTCCCGGAAGCAAAACGGATAGCTGAAGAGGAAGAAACACACGAATATAAACTAATTAATTTACTCGAAGAAGAAAGACTCAACTATGTAGGGTCCGTCGTTCTCGGTTTAAACGACGCGCTCGTCGAACTCACAGGCAGTCTTGCCGGTCTTTCTTTTGCCCTTCAAAAAACAAATCTAATAGCCGCGGTAGGAATAATAACCGGTATAGCCGCTTCTCTCTCCATGGCGGCTTCCGAATATCTTTCCACAAAAGCCGAGGGAAAAAACGAAACCGCGCTCAAAGCTTCACTTTATACGGGGGCTGCTTATATCATCACGGTTTTATTTTTAGTTTTACCATATTTTATTTTCAAGAGCTATCTTTTAGCGCTTATGACGACCTTAATCATAGGAGTATTAATTATTTTCTTCTTTAATCATTACGTCTCTGTTGCGAAGGATTTACCTTTCAAAAAACGTTTTCTGGAGATGATATTTTTAAGCCTGGGCATAGCCGCATTTTCCTTTGGGATAGGAATTGTTATAAGAATAACATTGGGAGTGGATATTTAAAGTTTAGCCACAAAGACACCAGGACACAAAGAAAGTTAGTCTGTTTGCCGGTTAGTCGGTTGAGCTGTTGTTGTTTTTGGCTGATAACTGGCGACCAGCGACTCAAGACTGGGATTAACAACGAGCCACGAACGAAAAACAAAATCCCAATCCTTAAATACCAAATTCTTATCTGGCTATTATCGCTCCTCTGACCTGTTCATTAAAACCTCAAACGGTTTACTGGCTTCTCCGAAGTACAGGCTTATATGCGGGAATGGAATCTCGATTTTATTTTCATCGAACGCTTTTTTAAGCCTAATTCGGTACTGCCTCGCAATTGTCCACTGCTTTAGAGGCAATGTTTTTATCCTTCCTCTTATTACCATAGATGATTCTCCGAATTTATCCAGACCGAAAATTTCCATCGGCTCGAGAACCAAACTTCCAAATTCTTCATCTTCCCTTAAATCTTCCTCCACCTCTTTCATGATTCCCATAACTCTCTCCGGATCTTCTTTGTAAGCAATATTTATATCCAATACGCAGGCAGACCATTCTTTCGTCATGTTGGATAGAGTATTTATAGAACCATTCGGAAAAACATGCACAACTCCTTCAAGATCTCTTAAAACTGTGGTCCTGAGATTTATCTCTTCCACAAGACCTCCCACGCCGTTAACGATTGCCACATCCCCCACTCTGATCTGATTTTCAATCAGTATAAAAATGCCCGCCATTATATCCTTAACAAGCGTTTGAGCTCCGAAACTAACCGCGAGACCGAAAACACCTAAACCGGTCAGTATGGGAGCGATATTTACTCCAATTTGACCGAGCAGAATCATTAAGCCTACACCCCAGAATATTAGAAACGCCACGCGCTTAAAGATATTATTGATAGTAGTAACTCTTTTCTCTTTTTCCATCGTTAATTCTTCTGTCCTGGCAGCTCTGTCGATTAAAAATTTTGATAATTTATTCATAAAGAAACGAATAACAAAATGGAGAATTATTAGTATTAAAATAGTCATAATTACCACGGGAGCATTACTTATAAGAGAATCTTTTATATCCGTCAATGAACCCAATAATTTTTCAGCCATACAAACCTCCAAACCTTAAATCTCATTTATTTAAAACGCCGCTCAGTAAAAACCGCGATTAAAATACCCAATCATGTTTTTGCCAGGTTTAGCTCGAAACATTTTCCGGTTTTTTCTTTCGTGCAGGGCTTACCAGAACCAAACTCTGAACAACGATAACAGATTTCATTGGGTAATTTATCTTCTTCGAAATAAAGTCTTATATTTTCGAGGGTAGTTTTAGCTATATTCCTCAAAGCTTCTTCCGTAAAAAAACCCTGGTGAGAAGTTATAAGAACATTGGGAAAAGTAAGTAATCTGGCTAAAACATCGTCACTTACTATAGTACTCGAATAATCTTCGAAGAAGTATTCCGATTCCTCCTCATAAACATCCAGACCCGCGCTTCCTACTTTTCCCCTTTTTAAAGCCGGTATCAAATCAACGGTATTTATAAGCTTTCCTCTGCCTGTATTTATTATCATAACCCCATCCTTCATCTTATCAATACTATTTTTATTTATTAAATGCTTTGTCTCTGGGGTTAACGGACAGTGTAAAGTTATAATGTCTGATTTTTTATACAGCGTATTTAAAGCCACGTAAGAAAAACCATACTTTTTTTCGTTTTTATTGTCGGGGAATTTATCATAAGCCAGAACTTCCATCTCAAAACCTTTAAGAATCCTGGCAACCAGAACACCTATTTTCCCTGTTCCTATAATTCCGGCAGTTTTACCTGCCATATCGAAACCCAAAAGCCCGTTTATATTGAAATTATTGTCCCTGGTACGGTAATAAGCTTTATGGATTTTTCTATTTAAAGACAACATCAAAGCCACAGCATGTTCTGCGACGGCATTGGGAGAATAGGCGGGAACCCTTACAACATGAATTCTTCCGAAAACAGCCTCTAAGTCCACATTATTATAGCCCGCGGAACGAAGAGCTATAAGAGTTATGCCGTTATCGGATAACGCGTCCGCCACTTCTTTATTGATTATGTCATTGACAAACGCGCAAACAGTATCGGAATCTTTAGTAACAATAACGTTGTTCTCAGAAAGACGGCTTTGAAAATATTTAATGTCATAACCATACTTCTTGTTCGCGTTATCAAAAAATTCTTTATCGTACAGCTTCGTATCGAAAAAAGCTATTTTCAATTTCTTCATGGACATCTCCTTCAGCTATATTTTGGCTTTTATCAACTTTTCCAATTTTTTAAAATCGACTTCTCTATCGTACATGGGCTTTTTACTTTTTCTATAAGCGGGCAGTCTTTCTTCAAAAGGAACACTTTCTTTATCGATATAGAAAACGCCTAAAGGAAGTTTATCTTCTTCCATCGCCCTCTTAAAAGCTTCTATCCTATCAGTAGGGTCATAATCCTCGTCTAAATAATAAGTGTTTTCTTTAAACCATTTTCTGTCGTTGAGTTTATTATAAGTAACACAGGGTTGCAGCAAATCGACAAGCGCGTATCCTTTGTGCTGTATCGCCTTTTTTATTATTTCTTTAGTCTCTTTTAAGTCATCCGAATACGCCCGCGAAACGAACGAAGCTCCGAGACCTATCGCCACGGTAAGAGGATTAAAAGGTTTAAGTAAAACACCACCAACCTGAACCAGAGTCTTAAAACCTTCTAAACTTGTAGGAGAAGCCTGCCCTTTGGTAAGTCCGTATACCATGTTGTTGTGGACGATATTGGTAATATCAGGATTTCTTCTTATGGCATGAAGAAAATGATTGCCTCCCTCTCCATACATATCACCATCTCCGCCTTCCGCTATAACGATCAATTTCCTACTCACAGCTTTCACAGCTGTAGCCGCGGGAAGGGATCTTCCATGCAAACCATTGAATACATTTCCTTTTAAATAATGAGGTAATTTTCCCCCCTGACCTATGCCGGAAACAATAACCAGTTCTTCTGGTTTTATATCGAGTTCCGACAGAGCGTCTTTTAATATCTTAAGGATGCTGAAATTCCCGCAGCCCGGGCACCAGGCGATATCTATTTTTCCCATATCATAGATTTTAGCATCCATTATTTATCTTCCTTTTGCTCTATACTTTTAATTCTTTTTACGATTTCCTCCACTCCGAAAGGTAAACCGTTGCTCTTTAAAATAGAATGATCGACCTGTATACCTGTTTCCATTTTAATCAATCTGGCGAATTGCCCTGTAGCATTATTTTCAACCACTATAGTCCTTTTTGCCTTCTCGATATATTCTCGTGTATCTGGATGAAGAGGATAAACCTGTTTATAATGCAAAAAAGATGTATTCTTATCATCCAATCTTTTTAAAGCTTCTTTTATTCCATAATAAGTAGAACCCCACCCTATAACCAATGTTCTATATTTTTTATCACCTATAAGTTCCGGAGGCTCTATCTCTTTTTTAACTAAATCCAATTTTCTGAGTCTCTTATCCACAATTTCTGTTCTGAAATCGAGATTTTCGGTTATGTGCCCTTCTTCGTCATGTTCGTCGCTATCGACAACTACAAAACCCTCGCCGTAACCCGGAATACCTCTCGGACTTACACCATCTTCGGTTAACTTATAACGTTTATAATCTTTACCGGTTTTTACGAAATAATGATTAATTTTCAGTTTAGATACATCAAGCGAAGGAACGAGATAAGATGAATCCAACAGATACTGGTCGGTAAGAATAATCACGGGGATTTGGAATTTATCCGAAAGATTAAAAGCTTTCCGGGTTAAATAAAAGATATCTTCGCTTTTCCCGGGAGCAAAGATTATTCTCGGAAATTCTCCGTGTCCGGCAAAAAGAGCAAAAAGCAAATCACCCTGTTCTGTCCTCGTGGGAAGACCGGTCGCGGGTCCCGGTCTCTGGGCTAAATGAATCACTATCGGAGTTTCCAACATCCCCGCAAGACTCAAACCCTCATTCATCAAAGCAAAACCGCCTCCGGAAGTGGTTACCATGGCTCTCGCTCCGGCGTAGAATGCCCCCAGAGACATATTGATCGCGCTTATTTCGCTCTCCGCCTGCTCCGCGATTATACCAAACTCTTCCTGCTGCTGCGCAAGGAACACCAACACCCCGGTTGAAGGGGACATCGGATAAGAAGAAATAAAATTGCACCCTCCGGCTATAGCTCCCAGAGAAGCCAATTCAGTCCCGCTCAACAGCAAATGCTCTTTAGCCTTCTCGTTTTTTCTCAAGTCAAAATCCATGTCGTTTTTATCAGCAAGATTTTTTCCCATATCATAGCCTTTCTCAGCCGCCTGTATATTGCCCTCGACGATTTTTTCATCCTTTTTCTTAAAATAATCTCTTATAAAATCCTCGACTATGTCAAAATTTACATCAAATATACCGGAGAGTACTCCGACCGTAACGGTATTGGCGTAAAGTTTATTGCCGGCTTCTTTTGCCAGATCGGTAAAGGGAATTTCGGAAGTTTTTTTCGACTTACCTTCAATAAATTCTTTCTTTCCCATTATAATCGTATTTTCATCTATTCTCCATTTCACATGCCCGACCGCTTTATCGTCCAGGGGGATTAAAACATCTATTTTTTCGACAAAGGAATTTACCGGTTGATCCGATATTCTGATTTCAGTAGAATTGCTGCCGCCTCTTATTCTCGACATAAACTCTCTCGCGGAAAAAACGAAATAACCCGAAAGCTTAAGTATAGAAACCAGTATCTTTTCTACAGTCTGAATTCCCTGACCGGCTTCACCGCATAGAACAATTGAAACATCCCTCATTATACCTCCTAAAATTCGTCTTTCAAAAAAATAATTTCGAAAAAAAATAAAGCTTGCTCAAAAAACACCATAGGATGAATACAATTAAAAATTTTTAAAATAGTAGAAGTTGATTTCAACGCCATTATTATAAACTGTAGCCTTAGATTAGATTTTGTCAAGGAAATAAATTTCTAAACAACCCATATCCGTAATAAAAAAAACAAAAAAACCTTGACAAAGTCAAAAATTTGCTTACAATTGGAATAAGTTCAGGATTGGAATCTCTACAAAGTTGTAAAAGCTGCAAAGTTAAGGATTGGCGTCTTTGAAAAGTTTTAGTATGTAAGATCAAGCAAAAATTATTGAAATCGGAAAGCCGATTTTGCTGCACACGGAGCTTCCACGGAGGGCCCGGATACCAGTACCGTTTATACCGAACCTGGCGACACCATGAGTTTTAAGACCGAAAAATCCGGAACATTGTACGCGTTCTCCTGCTGTAATATTAACGGTTTATGGGTTAACTTAGAGGAACTTAATATATAATAAACATGTAACTTTAAACAGTAAAATCCGGGAGGTAGCAATGAGAGGAAAAAGTAAATTATTGTTATTCGCAGCAACACTTATTATTTTAACTTTATTGTACGGGGGCGAAACTAAGAAGTATTCGACAGACGAAAAAAACCCGGGAAAACAAAAAAAGCAATCGCGGTTCTCCACCCCACAAAGGGAAATAATGCAAACGGAATCGTTAAATTCCAAAAAACAGATAAGAGTAGATAAAGATGACTGTATCAGCTGTGGAGAATGTATAGACGTGTGCCCCGACTTGTTCCAATGGAGCAAGGACGGAAAAGCTGAAGCTATGAACAAGGATGGATGCAGCGGTTGTGATTGTGAGGAAGCCGCCGATGCCTGTCCGACAGATGCAATTCTACTCGAGGAAAAATAGTACATTGAAAAATAAAATAACCTTAGCGATCGTCGGGATAGTCCAATATCAAAAACCGACAATCGCCGATGGAAAAAACTTTAAAAAACAGTCGGATTTAACAAAATTTTACTCTATCATAAATATTAATTATATGTTCTCTTATTTAATTAAAATAAACCGAATGGGAATAAATATAACGGCTAAAGGAGTAACCTGATGGAAGACATCTATGGAACCATGCAAATATATTTAAAAGATATCCAGAATTATTCTCTGATAGACCGCAAAAAAGAGAAAGAACTGGCAAAAAGAGTTAGAAGAGGTGACAGTGAAGCTACGAAAGAATTGGTAAACGCGAATCTTAGATTTGTAATTTATACGGCTAAGAAATACCAGAAAATAGGCATTCCTTTATCCGATTTAATAAGCGCCGGCAATATGGGATTGATTAAAGCGGCAAACAGATACGATGAAAGATATGAAGCAAGGTTTCTTTCTTATGCGGTGTGGTGGATTAAAAGATATATAAATAGATTCATAGCGGAACACAGCAAATCGTTCCGCATACCCTCCACAAAAGCTCAGGAAGTATACAGGGTTAAAAAAGCCAGGGAAAAAATCAAACGCAAAAAAGGCAGAGAACCAACGACAAAAGAAATAGCTGAAAAAACAGAAGAAGGTATCAGTATAAAAAAGATAGAAGAAAACTTAGAATTAGCGAAAAAAGATATTTCTCTGGATGAATTGTTAAATAAGTCAGGTGAATTAGAATTTAAATATTTTATTCCCGAAGTTAACGAAGATATACTGGAGAAATACGATCAAGAATGTCTCATTAATAAAATCCTGGAAAAATTAAATAAACTGGAACCAAGGAGTAAAAAAATAATTTTCTATTATTTCGGAATTAATAAAAACAACGCTTACACATTGGAAGAAATTGGAAAAGTTTTGCATATCTCGAGAGAAAGAGTACGACAACTAAAAGACAAAGGGCTTAAGGATATAAAAAGGAGTCTTATGCAGTCAGGCATAATAGATTCAGAGGTATTTAAAACTAAATACTTAAAAGATCTCGAGTAATATTACATTAATTATAAAAACTTTA
>CAZSEX010000032.1:0-5403 GCA_964606065.1 uncultured bacterium
CGGCTTGACAGAGTTTACAGGCATCTTCGAGAATTATATTTAAAAGTTTGTCCAGGTCTTTTTCCGCCGATAATTTGATACCAATTTCTATTAATGTATCGTACGTCCTCATATTTGTATAATAATTAAATGTTGGGCAGATGTCAATATATATTTAAGCCACTAAACACACGAAATACACGAAAGAAAAGAAACCGAAAGATTACACTGGATTAACACAGAAACTCACCACAGAGACTCAAAGTACGCCAAGAAAAATAAAAGATATTTGTCTTACTTAAAGCCCATCCCAAAAACCAAAAATATCGTCACACAAAGGCACGGAGAATACAAAGAAAAACATATACGCTGTTTAAAAATTACCTCCCCACACCAATTATCCACATGTAGAAATTGTAGTTTTTATTTTTCCTATTTAACCGTTTCTTTATTTAACTATTAAACATATATTCGAATAATATACGCATAAAACCACGAAACACACAAAATCACCACCCTTTTTTGATTTATGTTAAAAAAATTTGTAATTAAAAGTTCACCGTTTTACGTTAATTTATTATTTAATTGGTGTTCCGCGTAATAAAAAATCGCGAGAGTGAGGAAACTCACTAATTCGACCGGTATGTCTATCATGGCATGACTCCAGGTATATTCTCCGAGTACCACAGAGGTAAAATCCAGTATTATCGCGAGTAAGTTAGCACATGCGATCACAATCGCTATAATTTTATTCTCCAGGGGTTTTTTGGCAATTATAATATACCATACAGTAGAAATTATAACAGCGCCTCCGGTGCCTCTTAAAATTCCTGAAATCATCGGATGATTAACTCCGGAATTTTTTATCGCCATTTGGGGAAATAAGATGAGCAAAAGACCCATAAGAAAAAAATAGAAACCGCATAAATAACAGATTATTCGAAACATAATCAGCCAGGAAACGGCTATTCTTTTTTCACTATTATTCATTATTCAACCTCCGGTTATTATTTTTAAAAGCACTTATTATATCATTTGATCCTTATTACTTTCTTTGAGATTTTAATATCTCCTGATTTCAAAACAGCAAAGTAAGATCCCGAGCTGAGTTTATTGCCTGAATTGTCTCTTCCGTCCCATGAAATAATTTTCGGTGGAGTGGAACTGTTGTCTAAAGGAAAGGATTTAACAAGTTGTCCGTTTATATTATATATGGAGAAGGTAACACCATCTTTATCATTGTTATCGGGCAAATAGAAAATAAATTCCGTTCTGTTGATGAAAGGATTGGGAGAGTTTTTAAAACTTAACGGTAATTTATTGTTTGTAAAGTCTTTTATGTCCGCGCCACCTTCATCCTGAAGCACCCAGACCGTTCCGTCTAAGTGACAGCTCACGTAGACTTTACCCGTTTCTTTATTTACAGCAATTCCATCCAGCGCACTTCCTGCCAGTTCTCCGACGCCGATAGTCGCGATCACGGAATTTAATGTTCCGTCGATTACACTAACACTATTTTCGTTTGCGTCTGTCACAAATATATGATTTGTTTCCGGGTTTACGTCGATATCACACGGATACATTCCGGTTGCGATAGTATCAATTATGGAGTTTGTAGTCCCGTCGATTACCATGACGCTATCGCAGGCGACATATATCCTGTTTGTCTGAGGATTTACTCCGATTCCGAAAGGAAAGTTTCCGACTGTGATAGTATCGATTATGGAATCGATTGCCCCGTCGATTATAGTAACGCAGTTATCGTCCGGATTTGAAACATATATCCGGTTTGTTTCCGGGTTTACTCCAATATACATCGGCATCATTCCGATTGTGATAGTATCGATCACGGAGTTAGTAGCTCCGTCGATTACGATAGCACAATTGTCAATGTCACTTATTCCATATATCTTATTTGTTTCCGGATTTATACCAATATCTCGTGTCCAGATTTCATTTGCGATAGTATCGATTACGGAGTTGGTAAGTCCGTCGATAACTAAAATACTATCACATACAGCATATATCCGGTTTTCTTGCGGATTTACGGCAATGACATACACAGGATCTCCAAATGGAATAATGTTTATCACAGAGTCGGCATTTCCGTCAATTATACTGATACTGTTGTTATTACCATTTGCGACATAGATCCGGTCCGTCGAAGGGTTTACTCGAACGTCATCGGGTTTTATTCCGAGTATGACCGTAGCAATAACGGAATTGGTGTTTCCATCGATGACGCTAACATCATTTTCCCGGCTGTTCGCCGCATATATTCGGTTTGTTGTCAAATCTATAGCAAGGTCAGCAGGGTTGTCTCCAACTCCTATAGTATCGATAACCGAATCGAGTGTTATATCGAATACACTGATAAAATTACCATATCTGTTTATCCCATAGATCAGATTATTTTGAGGATTTAGAGCTATTTGCTCTGGCACGTGTCCAAATGAAATAGTATCGATTACCGAATCAGTTACACCATCGATTACAAATATATCGGTGCTGTCATGATCGGTAACATAAATTCGATTTGTAATCGTGTCAATTGCAATTTCACCGGGGTTGCTTCCGACTATAATAGTATCGATTACGGAATCGGTAATACCGTTTATTACGAAAACTTCGTTATCGTCTAAAGTCGACACATATATACGCCTGGTTTCTGGATTTACATTGATTACCGGATTTTTAGAGATTGCAGGATAATACGAAACATGTATGGTATTAATCAAAGAGTTGGTATTACAATCGATGACACTAACCTGGTTTTCGGCTTTATCTGCCGTATAGATACGGTTGGTCTCAGTATCTATGCAGATTGCCGTATATGAGCCTCCGGTTTCAATAGTATCTACTACGGAGTTAGTTGTCCCGTCGATTACATAAATTCTATTGTGTACAGAATTTGTTGTAGTATAAACCATGTTAGTCAAAGGGTTTAGGACAATTGCGTCTAGGTCATCTCCTGGCTTAATAGTGGCAATGACAGAATTTGTAGTGCCGTCGATTACGGAAATATTGTGCGATAGGAAATTCCTCACATATATAATATTTGTTTCTTCGTTTGTAACAATTTCTAACGGTCGGATTCCCTTTCCTGCTTTCGGACCAAGCCATATTGTATCGGTAACCGTGACCTGGTTGAGTGCGGAAATTGTAAAACAGAATAGTAAGATTAACGATGTACTTTTCTTTAAAAAAAACATATACTCCTCCTTTTTATTTTAAACAGGCATATTATTGATTTTGCGCCGATTCAAGGACATTATCTATTGAGTTAGCGATATTTTCTTCGGTGTTAATAACATATATATCCGGTGGGATTCCCGTACCTTCGTAACAGATATTATCTATGGAAGTAATCAGGCTGTGAGTAAGAGTATAAAGCCAGCCGTTAGGTAAATCTCGTTCCATGTTTTCGGCAAAGATACCTGTTGTCGTATCCCCAAGATGAGTAACATAGGGAAGTGTCCTCATGGCAAGCGTAAAGTGTTCTGCCGCGCTGGCAGTGTTATTATCTGTCAGAAGTATAATCTCCCCGTTGAAAGGGCAGTTGCCTCCGGGTTTAACTGAAGATAGTATAGGCGGTGTTAAATTCTCGTGTTCAGGACCATTTCTGTATCTTGTATAAAGATAATCGCGTTTTTGGTCAAAAAAACGACCGGCAATATGCTCGGCGTTGGCAGGACTTCCTCCGCTGTTTCCCCGTATATCGATTATTATTTTTTTAGAAGACGATAATGTTTGGAGTACCTTGTCGATATCTTTCGCCCATTCGTTAACCGTGTTGGCAAGACCGCCGGTGTTGCTGAACGAACCTATATGTATATATCCCGTGCTGTCATTTAGAATACCATAAGTAAAGAAACTGTTCCCGGCTGTATCCCATGTTTGTAAATACTTATTTTTTATTATTTCCAGACTTAATGGATTTATTTTTTCTGTTGAATCATTTCCTGAACCGTATACTCTTCCCATACCTTTTAAAGTAATGTGTAGATCATTTAATGGTGCGATTAGGTTGGATAAAATATCGAATAATTCTATGTCTGTAGTATTCTCCGAAACAAGCGAACTGTGAACATTATAAAGACTGTCCCAATTCACGTTTTTATGCTCAAAAAGAGCATAATGAAGGTCGATATCCTCCCAGAAGATTTCAAAATTATTGATGGGTGTGTTCTCGGGTTCCGGACCTACTAAAGTGGAACACTGAAAATACGAAAAAGTTAACAATATCAATATAAATACCCGTATTTTGTTGTTTTTTTTCATTATATTCTCCCCGGTTTTAAAGTGTTAATCCGAAACGGAATTTGCCGAGCACACTTTTTAAAACAAGAGGTTCGGATACATAAAGATAATGGAAATCAAAGCCGGCAAACCCACCTATCTTTCTGTTGAAGGCGTAGCAGTATCTTAACTGGCACGATAATTTTCGATATGTATTTACGGATGTGAACTTACCTCGAATAAGAAATTCCAATATCGACATATCCAGAATTTCGTCGTCAAAAAGTCCCCAGGGCGGACGATTCGAATACGTAAGAAATGGTGAATATGTCTTTAAATAAATACTTTTTTTCTCATCTATTTTATAATTCAGGAAACAACTTACATTTAAGGAATAAGCATTTGTCCATGTCGGTATATCGTCGAGTAATAAGTCTAAATACGATTCAAAAAGACCGCCGACATACATCTTAATTTTATTGTTTTTCGAGAGGACGAGCCGATAATAGTCTTCCTGACCATCTATATGTAAGTATCCAAAACTTCTATGGGATATATCGGATTTTATATTTCCGTAGCTTAAGGAATTGTAAGACGTTCGAATACTGTTACAGCCGGTTGTAATGCTATGGTATGTTCCTCCAAAAACTTTTCCTCCGTAAAAAAGAGGAGAGAATGCGTTGTCTTTCACGGTATAAGAATGAAGGTCAAAACTAAATTCATGATCTTTCTTTTTCTTTTCATATTTAACGGCAATGGAAATATCTATCCCTGAAGTATCATTGGAAGAAGAGAATTTTATATTGTCGATATATTTATGAATATCATTATGGAAAGTTAGATCATCTACTGTAGATTGGTATGAACAAACTGCTATGATATTTCCTCTTTTATCGATAATTAATTTAAAGGATAAGGAGTCGTTTAATACTACAGGAGTTGCTATGTCTCTTTTTTTTATTGAATTTTTATATTGTTTATCTATATGTTTTTTTATTTCAGATATATCTTTTTGGACAGATTTTAATTGACGTTGTCCTTCGATAATTTTGATTTCAAAATTAATCGTAGAACAATGAGTATATTTAGGAAATAAGAGTCCAGCTATAAGTAAAATTGCGAAATTTCTTTTGAGCATATATTAACCACCTTTAATTGTATATACAATTAGGAGTCTCGGATTTT